>CACZYP010000034.1 GCA_902785425.1 uncultured Ruminococcus sp.
CCCTTGAAATACGTCAGTATTCCTGCGGTCGTTTCATGCAATCTGACTAAAAATCTGACGGCGCAATATGGGCACTCGATTTAATCAGTGCTTCCTTAATATAAAAACAGGAGCGAAGCGACTCCGCAATTTTCCATTTTCCATTTTCCATTTTCAATTTACAAAACCTCCGCTGCAGTTCTCACAAGCTCTTCATAAAGCGGTAAGGCTATCAGCAGTATCGCAAGCCTGCCGTACAGCTCTACCTGTGAGGCTACAGACTGCGAGCCGTTTTCCCTGCATATGTCGGCGGTCATTTTTGTAAGCACCGTGATGCCGACAGATTTTATCAATGCCTGCAAATGTGCGCTGCTTATCATAGCCTTGTCGGACAATACGGATATCTCCGAAATGATGCTTCCGGCATACGGAAGCATTGAAAGCGCCGCCATTACAGCCGCAGATACAGGCAGCAGTGCGGCGGCTTCGGGGCATGTCTTGCGAAGTGAAACGGAACAGACAACAGCAAAAATTCCTATGATGCAAACAGACAGTATATTCATTTTATCTACAATCCGAACAGCGTTCTTATCGTTGTAAACAGCTCGCTTACCTGACGTATGACCATCGAGAGCACTATAACAAGCCCTGCAAGCGCCGTGAGCATGGCCTGATCGTCACGTCCTGCACGGGACAGCACCTGTCCCAGCACCGAAACTATGATGCCTACGGCGGCTATCTTGAACAAAAGCTCGATGTCCATCGCTTACACCTCACCATAACAAAATAACGGCGGCAAGACCTATGTAGACCGCCGCAGACATAACGGGCTTTGCGTTTTTTCTCTCACACTGCGCCGCCGCTTCTATATACGAATCAAGCTCCTCACAGGCATTGTCAAGTGTTCCGAGCGCTGAGACAATATCACAAAGCGAAAGCGATACATATATCCCTGCAAGGAATTCACGCTCGTCCTTCTTTAAAAAACCGAGCACACAAGAAGACGAAAACGCCGCCGTGACCGCATCTTTTGCAGACGCACCGTTTTTCATGCACTCGCAGATAAGCTGCGAAAATGGCTTTGTGAGAGGGTCGTCGTCATCAGAAAACAGCTCCGTAAAAGGCGGCCGGCTGACAGAAAAGCGGCGCTTTATCGACTGCATTTGCAGCTTGAACGCTTTTAAAAGCCTGACACGTTCATGAAGCCTTGTTACGTAAGCTGTGCCGATCATTACAACGGCTGAAAACAGAAGTATCAGTCCCATGTGCTTCATTCAAAATACCTCTCGTAATCAACAACGCTTGAAATATTTGCCGGGATACTGCCGTCTAAGAAAACGACGCTTGAAAAAGCGCCCGTACTCATCAGCTCACTGACTGTTCTGTTCCTTTTAGCTGCCAAAAGAGAATCACAATGGACTGCCGCTATCATCGGAACACCGCAGTTAAAGCACATCGATACCGCCTTACAGTCGTCTCCCGTAAGCTCGTCACAGATCATAAAGTCGGGCGACATTGTGCGCACCGCAAGCATCACGGCAACACTTTTCGGATAACCGCTGTAAACATCTGACAGACCCACATCAAAACCGCACTTACCGCCGCAGTACGACGCAATTTCAAGCCGCTCGTCAACTACGGCGACTTTTTTTATCTTATCAAGAGAAAGCGTCCTTGCCATGTCACGAAGTATCGTAGTTTTCCCCGACGACGGTGCGCCGCATATAAGGACACCTCGGGCTATATCGGCATTTTGAAAAACAACATCGGCACACCCCGTTATCTGCTTTGCGGCACGTATATTGAGGCTCGTAATATCGCAGACAGATACGACCTTTCCGCCGTCAGTCACGGCAGAACCGCACACACCTATCCTGTGGCCGCCCGAAAACGTGATAAATCCGTTTGCTGCGTTTTCTATATGCTTGTACACAGAGTACTCACAAAGCGCTGCAAACAGCGTCTGAAGCTGTCTGAACGACACCGAGAGCATATTTTCGGAACAGATAGTTTCGAGCACTCCGTCCGGGTTCACATAATACGGCGAATTGAGCAGATAAACAACGATCGGCTTATCTGCACGCAGCCTTATCTCGCACAGCATGTCCAAACAAGACGACAAGGCAGCAGTCAGAACAGGCGACACAAGCTCCGTTATTCTAAGTATCGACTCACACACCAGACTCACCTCAATAGATTATATGCACGAAGGCGAAAAAAAAGAACAGGCTGTGCCTGCTCTCATTTTTAATTGACAATGGACAATTGATAATTGACAATTATGGAACTCGCCTGCGGCGAGTTGGATTTGTATAAGTTCTCACAAAGCTGCACTTTAATTAGCTGCCGAGCGATAAATATTATATCTGAGCAAACTAATAAAAACCAAGCGGCGCAGCCGCTTCCGCAATTGTCAATTATCCATTGTCAATTGTCAATTAGAGTCATCTTCGCCAATCATTTTATAAAGGTCTTCCTCCGAGATGACCGTTACGCCGAGTTTGTTGGCTTTATCGAGCTTGCTGCCTGCGGCTTCGCCTGCGAGAACGTAGTCTGTCTTTTTTGAAACACTCGAAACTACCTTGCCGCCGTGTTCTTCGATCATCTTTGAAGCGTCGCTGCGCTTTAAAGTCGGCAGCGTACCTGTAAGAACAAAGCTCTTGCCTGTGAAAACACCGCTTTTTTTCTCTTCTACAGGCTCCGTAAGCTTTAATCCGAGCGACTTGAACTCGTTTATCAGCTCGATAGTTTTCGGCAGCGCAAAATATGCGGTAATGTTTTCTGCCATAGTATCTCCGATACCGTCTATCGCAGTCAGGGAGTCCTCGGATGCGCTCATAAGCTCGTCTATCGTCGGGAAGCTTGCACAGATCACCTTAGCGGCCTTCTGCCCCACCATACGGATACCGAGACCTGTGACAAGGCGTGACAGATCGTTCTGTTTTGAGCGCTCCACAGCACCTATTATATTCGCAGCAGAAAGCTCGCCCATGCGTTCAAGGGAGCTTATATCCTCCGCTCTGAGCTTGTAGAGATCGGCAGGCGAGTGGATAAGGCCGTTTTCGGCAAGCAGCTCAAGCACAGCAGGACCGAGGCCGTCAATATCCATTGCGTCACGGGAGACAAAATGTATAAGATTTCGCATAAGCTGCGCAGGACATGCCGTGTTCGTGCATCTGACGGCTGCGTCGCCCTCTTCACGGCTTACAGGTGAACCGCATGACGGACAGACCTTCGGCATCTCATAAGGCACGGTGTTGTCTCCACGCTTACTGAGCGCCACGACCTCGGGAATTATCTCGCCTGCTTTCCGCAGGATCACCTCGTCGCCGATGCGTATATCCTTTTCTTTGATAAAGTCTTCATTATGCAGCGTAGCACGGCTGACTGTCGTGCCTGCAAGAAGTATCGGATCGAATATTCCCGTAGGTGTGAGCACGCCGGTTCTGCCAACATTTATCTCGATATCACGAAGCACTGTCACCTTTTCTTCGGGGGGATACTTATACGCTTCCGCCCATCTCGGGAACTTTGCAGTGCTTCCAAGCGCTTCACGCAGGGCAAACTCATCGACCTTAACAACGGCGCCGTCTATCGGGAAGTCAAACTCTCCCCTGCTGTCGCCGATACGCTCGATCTCTTCGATGACTTCTTCTATGCTGTCGCTTTTCCTGAAAAACGGCGAAGTCGGGAAACCAAGCTCTGCAAGGAACTCAATAGCCTGCTTGTGGCCTGTAAGCTCCACGCCCTCTATCTGCTGTATATTGAATACGAAGATATCAAGCTCCCTCTGTGCGGTAATACGGCTGTCCTTTTGGCGCAGAGCACCTGCGGCAGCGTTGCGTGGGTTCTTTGCAGGCTTTTCGTCACGCTCTTCCTGATAAGCTACAAGCTTTTCAAAGCTTGCGTTAGACATATACACCTCGCCCCTGACCTCAAGGTACGGAACGGGCTTTGAAAGGCGCATGGGAAGCGACTTGATCGTTCTTATATTATCGGTGATATCCTCGCCTACCCTGCCGTCGCCTCGTGTGGAACCACGAACGAACATACCGTTTCTGTACTCTGCGGAAACGGACAGACCGTCAAACTTCGGCTCGACAACATAAGACACATCGCCTACAGCGCCACGCACTCTGCGGTCAAAGTCACGAAGCTCATCGAACGAGAACGAATCGTGCAGGCTTTCCATAGGAACAACGTGCTCCACAGGAGAAAACTTTTCGGCACGTTCACCGCCTACTCTCTGCGTAGGAGAATCGGGCGTGATAAGCTCCGGGTATTGTGCCTCAATGTTTTCAAGCTCCCTGAGCATCATATCATACTCATAGTCGCTGATCTCCGGAGAATCGCTGTTATAGTAGCGGTCGTTATGGTAGCGCAGCGAATCCGCCAACTCCTTCGCCCGCTCTCGTGCTTTGTTAATATCCATTATACTCACCCGATATTCTTTTACTTGATCGACTTTTTTACACCGTGTTTAATTGACAATTGACAATTGATAATGGACAATTAATGAGTCGCTGCGCTCCTGTTTTATATTAGTATATCCAGATTTAATAATGTTCTCCCGACAGAAACTAAAAAAATCTTTATACGATGACTGATATAATCCAACTCGCCGCAGGCGAGTTCCACAATTGTCCATTGTCAATTATCAATTGTCAATTAACAAAGAAAGGCACCCTTTCGGATGCCTTTCCGTTATGAATTTCAGAAATTATTCCTCAACGGGAGCCTCTGCCTCTGCAGCTGCCTCATCAGCAACAGCAGCCTGACGGATGGAGAGAGAAACTCTCTTGCTCTCGTCGTTGATCTCTGTGATCTTTACCTTAACAACATCGCCGACCTTAAGCTCGTCCTGCGGCTTCTCAACTCTGTGATCTGCGATCTGCGAAATGTGGATAAGGCCCTTTACGCCGGGGATGATTACAGCGAATGCGCCGAAGCTGCTGAGACCATCGATTGTTACATCAATAACATCGCCTACAGCGTAGTTAGATGTGAACTTGTTCCACGGATTGTCCTCTGCCTTCTTGAAGCCGAGAGAGATGTTGCCCTTCTCGTCGTCGATAGCCTTTACATAAACCTCGACCTCGTCGCCAACATTAACGACCTCGGAGGGGTGCTTGATTCTTGTCCAAGCAAGCTCGGAAATGTGGATCATGCCGTCAACGCCGCCGATATCTACGAATGCACCGTAGCTTGTGAGCGACTTAACAACGCCTGTGTACTTCTTGCCAACCTCAACTGTGCTCCAGAAAGCTTCCTTTGCAGCGTCGGAACGCTCTTTGAGAACGGAACGGATAGAGCCGACTGCTCTCTTTCTTCTTCTGTCGATCTCGAGGAGGCGGAACTCAACTTCCTTCTGTACAAGATCCTCAAGCGGATCTCTTCTTGAAGCTGTTGCCTGAGACGCAGGGATAAACACTCTGATCGCATTGGAAACAGCAATAACGCCGCCCTTAACGACTTCTGTTACTACACCTGTAAGGATCTCCTTGTTCTCGAGAGCTGTCTCGAATACATCCCAACCCTTTGTTGCGTCTACACGCTTCTTGGAGAGCATGATAGTACCTTCCTGATCGTTTGTACGCATGATAAGAAGCTCCAGCTCGTCGCCGACCTTTACAAGGTCTTCGACCTTAGCTGTGGGGTCGCTCGAAAGCTCGTCAACAGGGATATAGCCTGTCTGCTTTCTGCCCTCAAGGCTAACGTATACGGCATTAGGCTCAATGCGCTCTACGATACCCTTTACCTTATCATTCGTGTTAACGTTTTTGAGGGATTCTTCCAACATCTCCTCAAAGTTCTGCTCTGCAGCTGTTTCAATTACATTACCGGATTTTTCACTCATTCTATCCAGTACCTCCTTAATTATACTTGCAGGAGTTGAAGCCCCCGCAGTAATACCTATGTTATCGTCCTCCCGGAAAGAAATGTGCTCAAGCTCGGCAGCAGTTTCGATCAGATACGTTCGCTTGCATGACTTGCTGCAAATGTCAAAAAGCTTGTTCGTGTTCGAGCTGTGCCGTCCACCGATAACGATAACCGAATCGGAAGAATTAGCCAAATCATATGCATCTACTTGTCTTTGTGAGGTCGCATTACATATTGTACCAAAAAAAATTGAATTTGTACAGAGTTTTTCAAATATTTTTAAACTTTTTTTCCATTCTTGCATAGAAAAGGTCGTTTGTGCCACCAAACACGTCCGTTTGTCCATCAAATTGCTGTGCTCTTGAAGCAATTCTTCAAGTTCTTTGGCTGTTTTGAACGTGTAGGCCTGCGTTTTGCAAAAGCCCATGATGCCACGAACCTCCGGATGCTCGCTGTCACCTGCTATGAGAATGACTGCACCGGCCTCAGACTGCTCACGCACGATCTTGTGTATCTTTGACACAAACGGACACGTAGCGTCTACATACGGAATGGAGTTCTTATTTAAAAAACTATATACATCTGCTCCCACACCGTGGGAACGAATAACGAGAGTCCTGTCGGAACTCGCCTCTTCGGGGGTGTTCACAACAGTGACCCCCTTTTTTTCAAGCTCGTCTACGACTTGCTTGTTATGTATGATCGGCCCGAGCGTGCTTACGCTTGCTCCGCCGTCTGTAAGCTCGTTTACGATCTCAACGGCACGGTTCACGCCGAAGCAGAAACCCGCACTCTTTGCAACTGTGATCTTCATAGCTTATTTCCCTTTTTTCTTTGCTGCCGCTTCAAACTCCGCTTCCTGCTCTGCTCTGAGCTGCCCTATTTTTTCCATTACAAGGTTTGAAGCGTTGCGAAGCGCTCTTTTGTCGTCTGAAAGCAGACCAAGCTCTTCAATAGAAAGCGGCTTGCCGTAAGTTATCTTTGTTTTGGTAAAGGGCTTGATAAACGTCTTTTTGCCGGTTATGCAGCATGGGATAACGGAAGCGTTTACTTCCTTCGCTATTACCATAGCGCCCATATGCCCTCTGCCGAGCTTGCCTGTTTTCGAGCGTGTGCCCTCAATGAAAATGCCTATGCACTCGCCTTGCTTTACAAGCTCCTGAGCCGTATTGATAGCTCTGCCGCCGTCTTTGCCCCTTTCTACGGGAAATGCGCCGAGCCTTTTTATCAGAGCGCCGAGCAGCTTGTTGTCAAACAGCTCCTTTTTCGCCATAAAATGAATATGACGGTTCATTGTTGCGCTCAGAAAAACAGGATCAAGATTACTCAGGTGATTGCTGCATATAATGTAACCGTTGCCTTCGGGAATGCTGTCGCCGTTTTCCACATCTAACGGATAAAACAGTGCACAGTAAGCTCTTACAGCACCCTTTGCGATCTTATATAAAACCGATCCCATCACATACGCTCCTTGATAAGCTTTGTTATCATCTTGACCGACTCATCGAATGACATGTCGGTAGTGTCAACGATAACTGCGTCGTCAGCAGGCCGAAGCGGAGCAGTTTTTCGCTCCATATCCTGTTTATCTCTGATAATAGCATTTTCTAATACTTTATTATACTCCACATTTTCATTTTTTGCAAGTAGTTCTTGATATCTTCTTTCCGCTCTTTTCTCAACGGAAGCGGTAAGGTAGATCTTGAGCTGAGCGTCCGGCAGAACTACGGTGCCTATGTCACGTCCGTCCATGATAACGTTGTACTCCTCGGCAGTCTTGCGCTGCAAGCCGAGAAGGAATGCACGAACGCACGGCAGCTTCGATATATCTGAAGCCATTGCGGATATCTGTTCGGTGCGTATCTTGCCCGTAACGTCCTCGCCGTTTACAAAGACCTTCTGCCCCTCGTCGTCAAACTTAACGTTAACATCAAGTTTATCGAGCATAGCCTGAACTTCGGCTTCATCGGAAACATCGACTCCGCTTTTTACTGCTGCGTAACCGAGCGCCCTGTACATTGCGCCCGTATCTATATGACGAAAGCCTACCGCATTGCATACAGCTTTTGAAACGGAGCTTTTGCCGGCTCCCGAAGGACCGTCTATTGCAACTGAAAACATATTTCTCATTCCTTTATTTATCATTATCCAAAAAACTCATTCCCGCAAGATAACCTGTCGAGAAAGCTATCTGGAGGTTGAAGCCTCCCGTGTAAGCGTTTACATCTATTATCTCGCCGCCGAAATACAGCCCCCGGCACTTCTTCGACTGCATCGTTTTCGGGTCTATCTCCCTGACATTTACGCCGCCTCTTGTGATTATCGCCTCTTCTATGGGGCGGAAGCCGTCAAACGTCACGTTGAGCGATTTGAGCGTACTTACAAGGCTCTGACGTTCGCCCTTAGTGATCTCGCAGCACTTTTTGTGCGGCTCGATGCCCGAAAGCTTTATGACAACGGGGATAAGCCTCTTCGGAAGGAGTTCGTCGAGCGAATTGATAATATCTTTATTATGAAATGTTTCAAGATCACGGATAACACGCTTGTCAAGCTGCTCAACTGTCAGAGCAGGCTTTAAGTCGATGGAAAGCGTATAATCGGAAGACTTTTTTATATCTATATGCGAGCTTGCGGAAAGCACGAGCGGACCCGTTATGCCGTAATGCGTAAAGAGCATTTCGCCAAGCTCGGAATAAAGCGTTTTGTTTTTCGCATTTTTAAGCGTGAGCGTTACGTTGCGAAGCGAAAGCCCCTGCAGATCAGAGCACCACGATTCTTTTGTGATTATCGGGATAAGCGAGGGTATCGGCTCAACAATAGTGTGCCCTGAGCTTTCGGCAAGCTTGTAGCCGAAGCCGTCGGAGCCTGTCTGCGGATACGAACAGCCGCCGCATGCAAGCATTACGCAGTCTGCACGGTAATCGGCTTTATTCGTCTTAACGCCGCAAACCGTGTTTTCATCGGAGAAGATAAGCTCCTTCACGTCCTCGTTGATGATCCTGACGTGAAGCTCCCTGAGTTTGCGGAAAAATGCGTCTATTATGTCGGTGGACTTATCCGACTGCGGAAAAACTCTCTTGCCACGCTCCGTTTTGAGCGGAACACCGTTTTTCTCAAAGAAGTCCATTGTATCCTGCGGCGAAAATGCTGCGAATGCGCTGTAAAGAAAGCGGCTGTTTACGGGAACGGAAGCCATGAGCGTGTCACGGTCGCAGTTGTTTGTGACGTTGCATCTTCCTTTGCCCGTGATGAGCATTTTTCTGCCGATCTTTTCATTTCTGTCAAAGAGCGTTACATCAAGCCCTCTTGAAGCTGCGGTGACAGCCGCCATGCAGCCTGCCGCACCTGCGCCCACTATGATAACACTATTCCTCTTCATCATCAGGCTTGTTTTCTCCGTTCTTTACATATATATTGTATCTGTCCCAGATGCTTTCAAGCTGACGGAACGTATGTGTAACATCGTCACGCTTGCGTGAAACTGTGGCAACGATAAGCGCATTTATAAGACTCAGCGGCGCTACGAGCGAATCTACAACGGAAGCCATATCGCTTTTTGCAACAAGCACACAGTCCGAGATCTTCGTAACGGGCGACGTCATGCTGTCGGTGATCGCAATCACCTTTGCGCCCTGCTGAGCTGCAAACTGCATCGCTTCAAGCGTAGACGACGAATAACGTGGAAAGCTTATGCCTATCATAACATCGTCCTCGCCTGTGCGGAAAAGCTGCTCATACATCTCGCTTTTGCTCGTAGTTTCGATTATCTTTACATTGCCGAATATAAGCTCTAAATAGTAGCCGAGAAAACGTGCAAGAGCAAAAGAGCTTTTTACGGCAAAGATGTATATTTTATGCGCATTGAGAAGATAGTCTACCGAGCGCTCGAACGACTCGGAGTTGTTCTCCTCTATTGTTTTCTTGATAAGCTTGATATCCTGGTTGAGAACGCTTGTCAGGATATCCTCCGAGTCGATCCTGTCGTGAGCCACGTCGATACGCTGCACGGAGGTAAGCTTGTCTCTTATCATCTCCTGCATAGCCTTCTGAAGCTCCGGATAACCGTCGTAGCCTATCTCCACGGCAAAGCGAACAACGGTAGATTCGCTGACGCCGACCGTCTCACCGAGCTTTGAAGCAGTCATATACGCCGCTTTGTCGTAGTGATTGATTATATACTCGGCAATAAGCTTTTGTCTTTTTGAAAGTTCGTTGAAGCTCTCATTAACTCTGTTCAATAAATTCTGCACTTCATTGACCTCTCTTCGTTTACATCATTAGAAAAACTCGTCTTCTGATTCGCCGCCCGGCTGTTCTCCGGGAAGGTCCTCTTCAACAAAAATGATCTCGTCCTCATCGTCGTCATCGGCTATTATATGGCCGTCCTCATAATCGACCTGCGGAAGCGGATCGACTCTGACAGATTCCGCTGTGGCAAAGCCAAGCTCCACGAGCCTGTCGTTTACCTTTTCGCCCATGAGCATATAGATAACGGCAAATATCGGCACACTTAGCAAAAGTCCGACAAAACCGAACAAGCCGCCGCCTACAAGGACGCTGAACATGATCCAGAAGCCCGAAATGCCGAGCTGGTCACCGAGGATCATCGGACCGATAACATTGCCGTCAAGCTGCTGAACTATGATTATGATTATCATAAATATCAGCGCCTGGAGCGGATTTATCATAAGAAGCAGGATAACTCCCGGTATCGCTCCGATGATCGGACCGAAGAACGGGATAATATTTGTAACGCCGACAAATACGCTCAGAAGAACTGCGTATTCGATGCCGACGATCTTAAGCACGATAAAGCAAAGAAGACCGATTATGATCGAGTCGATTATTTTTCCGTAAAGGAACTTACCGACTTTATTGTTACATATATCAACGATCCTGAGCACCTTGCCGAGATGCTTTTTCGGAACGTATGAATATGTCATCTTTTTGATCTGATTCATCAGCATCTCTTTATTTGCAAGGTAATAGATCGAAACAACAACGCTGAGGATGCCGTTATAGAAAACGTTATATACGTTTTTCGTAAAGTCAAAGATATGCGGGAAAAGGTAATTCGTTATTCCCTTAACTACCGAGCCGACGTCGATAATGCCTGATGCTGTGGAGAAGTCTCCGCCTGTATAGTTTGTGATGACCTCGTTGATGCTTTCAAAAATATCGGAGGTCGTCTCTGTTTCAAAGCCGAAACGTGCCGCAACATTGAACACCCACGTCTGGAAAGAGTTATAATATGCGCCGAAGTTATCCACAACGCCCTGAATACTGCTCGATATCTGCGGAATGATAATGCTCATAAGCAGAATGATAACAGCAAAGAATATCGCAAACGACAAGATGAGCGAAAGCGGTTTGCGCAGGCGTGCAAGGAAATCGTCGAACTTGTTCCTGCGCTCTTCAACGGGCTTATCGAGCCTGCGGAAGGCTTTATTCATAAAGAACATATACGGAATGTTCAGAACATAAGCAAGCACAAAGCCTACAACAAAGGGGGTAAGAACGCTGAATATCTTCTGAATGACCGAAACAACGATCTCAAGCCTTGTGAGCATCATTACAAGCAAAGCCGCAAGTACCAACAGCATTGCGACCGATCGGAACACACTTTTCGACAAGCAAACACGCCCCCTTATAAAATGGTCATATACTATATAATATATCAAATACAGGAAAAAGTAAAGAGGATTACAAAAATGTAATACCGAACGAGGGTTTTTAAATTGACAATGGACAATGTATAATTGACAATTGCGGAACTCGGCTTCGCCGAGTTGATTTTTATTAGTCTTCACAAAACCATACTTTTACTCGCCGCCGAGAGATAACTATTAAAAAAACTAATATAAAATCAGGAGCGAAGCGACTCCGAAATTTTCCATTTTCAATTTTCCATTTGACAAGTTTTCCATTTTCAATTTTTAATTTGATTTGACACACGGCTCGTTATTGTATTATAATTGTTATAACCAAAAATCGGAGTGTGATACTAATGAAAAGGAAAGATTATATATCATGGGACGAATATTTTATGGGCGTTGCTCTGCTGGCGGCTAAGCGCAGCAAGGATCCATCTACTCAGGTCGGCGCTTGTATCGTTGACGGCAACAATATAATCATCTCAACGGGATATAACGGTCTGCCTATCGGATGCTCCGATGATGAGTATTCCTGGGCACGGGAAGGCGACGACACTAAGTATCAGTACGTCGTTCATGCAGAGCTTAATACTATCTTAAACGCAACGGGCAAAAGCCTTCGTGGCGCTAAGCTGTATGTTTCGCTCTTCCCCTGCAATGAATGTGCAAAGGCTATAATACAGTCGGGCATCAAAGAGGTGATCTACCTCTCCGATAAATATGCCGATACTCAAAGCACACGAACATCAAAAAGAATGCTCTTCGACGCAGGCGTTTCGACAAGACAGCTTATCCCTGCTATCGACTCGCTTACGATTTCTTACAAATAAGAGGTTTTTATTATGTTGATATCCATCATTATTATGATGGCTTGTTTTGTAACGGTCACATTTGAACTGGGGTACGTTCTTTATGTGTTCCACACCTGCAGGAGCATAAAGTGCGTCGTCACCGCAAGCAAGAAGGTATGCGCCCGTGAGGACGGGTTTCTGATAAAAGAATACTGGAAGACCGAGGTTGAATTCACGCTCAACGGAGATGTTCGCCATACAGCGCTTGAAACGAGCACATACTGCCAGAAAGGGCAGGTCCTCGGCTGCTACTACCATCCGAAAAAAGACCTCGTTTTCAGAAAACGAGACATCAAGCGTGTTCTGCGGTCATACTCGCTGCCTGCTCTGACTATCGGGCTGCTGTTCATGATGCTGTATTCACTGTTCAAGCTTACATCGCTCGGCAATATCATTATCGGGCACGCATTTGAGGCGGTCGGTATACTGCTTATTGTGGTATTTGCATCGTTCGGCGTAGGGTTCATCGTATACGCCGTGAGCGCTTTCCGTCACACCCGTGAATCAAGGGTAACGCAGATCGACGCAAAGATAACAGACATCGTGCGCAAAACAAAGCGCCACCGTGAGACAAAGCGATATCTTTACTACCCGATATACAGCTACAAGCTCGGCGGATTCGAGCACTCTGTACGAAGCAAGCTCGGACGTGAAACGCCGCCCAAAAAGGACAGCACGGAACGTGTTCTTGCAGACACAAAAAAAGGCGGTCTTGTCGAATATAAGGATATGAGCAGTTCATTTGTGATGGGGCTTTGTTTTCTTGTTATAGCATGGCTGCTGCTTTATACGATAGCTTTTATGAAATAACGCAAAAAGACAATCCATGTATTCTGTGAACAAAACTCCGTAATATAGGATTATTGACAAACAAAAAGCGCAGCTTTCCGGCTGCGCTTGATTTTTTATTATTACTTTCTTCTCGGTCTTCTCGGAACAACGTCGCCGTTTTTCTTGAGAGTAGACATCTTTTCGTCGCTCTGCTGCTTGAACTTCGTCATCATATCTTCAAATGAAGACGGATTTGCAGTCTTCTGCCATACGAAATCTCCGGGAGCATTGGCGCTCTTCATCGAGGGCTGCGAGCTTCTGTCGCCCCTCGGCGGACGGTCTTCTCTTCTGTTGAAGCTGCGCTTGTCGCCGCCTCTGCCGCCCTGCGGACGGCGGTCGCCGCCTTTGCGTTCGGGACGGTCGCCCGACGGACGCTCACCGCTGTCTTCAAGCTTCTTGATAGAAAGCCCGATCTTGCCGCTTTCGTTTATGCTGATCACCTTGACCTTGACCTCCTGACCCACTGTCAGAAAATCGGACACATTCTCAACATAAGTATTCGAGATCTCGGAAATATGTACCATTCCGGACTTGCCGTCGGGAAGATCGACAAATGCGCCGAACTTCATTATTCCCGTAACCTTACCCTCTAAAACACTGCCAATCTCGATCTGCATATAAAAAATAGCTCCTCTTTGTTTATCACATCTGTGTTTCATTCACCCGCAACGTTAATGAAAACACGTTCTCCCTGCTTTGAATAATCGAACTCCTCTCGTGCGACTCGCTCGATATACTCCGCATTTTCGGCGTCGTCAAATTCGTTGACTCTGTTCATTTCGTCGTTTTTGACCTCTTGGATCACGATCTGTTCATTCAGCTCTTCAAGCTGGGCTTTTTTCTCGGCGATCTCTACCTGCTGGTGAACAAGCGTTATCACCACATAAAAAGCAAAGACGATCACCAGACCGCTAAGAAAAACTTTCGCAAGACGTTTTCCGTCGGAATTCTTGCGGCGGTCGTTCTTTTTCTTTTTCATAAGCCTTCATCCCTTTCGTGATAAACTTCACGACACAATGATTATACAACATTTTGCACCCATAATGCAAGAAATATTTGAAATAAAATCAAAAATTTTTTCTTTTTCTTAAAAAAAGGCAATATATGCGATTTTTTGCGCTGTTTTGCCGTTTTTCAAGGCGTATTCTTCTCTTTAAAGTTATTTTACCGTGTATAGCCGAATACGTTTCCGCTATTCTTTTTGAAAAACGGCACACCGCACCGTTTAACACTGCCATGACTCTGCGGTACATTTTTCCGAGTTTTTTATAGAGCTTTCCCGTAACTATCCCGACACAACAGCGGTACGCCGCAAGACCCGATACATGCGCTGCCATAACGAACAGCCTGAAATGACCGTGAACGGCTGTCTGAGCAAACAAAAAGCACATAACGGACGCTGTACACGAAAACACGATATCCTGCAGGAACACGCTGCTTTTTGACGAGAACCCCATCGCACGCAGCAGTCTGAACAGGTCGTAATAAGCGCCGAGGCACACACCGAACAGAAACGCACAGCGGAATATCTCGCCCTGCTGATAAAGCGACAGATGCAAGCGCTACTCCCCCCTCTAAGTTTGCAATGACATCAGCTCATTGATTATTACCGAAAACTGAAAATGAATAATATCGGAAGTGCTGCGCACTTAATTACTCATTCTTTAGCATACGACATTGCTATTGATCCGGCTGTAGGAAGAACAAATTCTATGTGCGTCATGACCGCTGTCACCTGAAAAGCCTGCCGAACAGGCTCTCATGCGGTCGGTTATCCGTATATATCATAGCCGACACCGTGCCTTCAACTTCAAGCTCGCCCGTTTCGCTCGAAAGCTTCTTTATGTTGAGCGAATCGCCCTGTATGGTAAGCTGGCCGTAATCTGTATATGCCACTATGCTTTTCTCGTCAAAGCTGTCCACATCGTTCACGCCCGTAACGCAAAGCTTCGAGCGGTTGTCAAGCGTCACGATATTAGGCGCCTTAGCAGTGTTTTCCGTCATGATACCACTCCCACGAAATCAGTCTGATATAAGACTATGCTTTTTGGGATAGCAATATGACGCCTTCAACTAATAGAAAACGAAAATTTCCGAGTCACTTCGCTCCGTTATCAAATGGAAAACTTGTCAAATGGAAAATTGAAAATGGAAAATTGAAAATTGCGGAAGCACTGCGTGCTTGATTTTATATTAGTATATTCAAACTTATAGTATATCCCTCGGCAGCGAGTGATCAATAGATTTCTGAGAACTAATACAGATCCAACTCGGCGAAGCCGAGTTCCGCAATTGTCAATTGTCAATTGTCCATTGTCAATTATTGCGAGTCGCTTCGCTCCTGATTTTATATTAGTTTTTTCGGAACTTAATAGTTATCTCTCGGCGGCGAGTAAAAGTATGGTTTTGTGAAGACTAATAAAAATCAACTCGGCGAAGCCGAGTTCCGCAATTGTCAATTGTCCATTGTCAATTGTCAATTGTTAAGGATTTTGTACATCAGTGGCGCTTCTTCTTTTTTTGCGTACTCGTTTACGGCTGTTACTTCGGCTTTGAGGGGCGTTGTGCCTATCTGTATCTCAAGCTTGTCGCCTACCTTTACGGCGTATGACGCTCTTTCGGGCTTGCCGTTTACGAGTATCCTGCCTGCGTCGCAGGCTTCGTTTGCTACAGTTCTTCTTTTTATTATTCTTGAAACCTTAAGATATTTGTCAAGTCTCATAATGCCTCCTAAAAACACCAACCGACGCAAGCTCTGAACCTGCGCCGGTCTGATCTCATCTTTGTTGATTACTTCTTGTCAACAGCATCCTTGAATGCCTTTCCTGCCTTGAATGCAGGAACCTTGGAAGCCGGGATCGTGAGCTTCTCATGAGTTCTCGGATCAACGCCGCTTCTCTCCTTGCGTTCTCTCTGCTCAAATGTGCCGAAACCTACGATCTGTACCTTCTCGCCCTCTGCAACCTTCTCTACAATTGCATCAAATACAGCGGAAACTACCTTCTCGGCGTCCTTCTGCTTCATTTCGCTCTTGTCAGCTACAATTTTGATAAGTTCTGTCTTGTTCATAAAAAATCCTCCATTACTCTGCTGTATGCAGTAGTTGTTTTATTTATCGAGTTTTCAAAAGGCGTTTATCACTTACTCTTTTGAGACTCCTTGACCTGATTCCAAATAGAATCAAGTTCTTTTAAGCTGCAATCTTCAAACTTTTTTCCCTCTGCGGTGAGCCTTCCCTCTACAGCCGCAAAGCGTGCAAGAAACTTTTCGTTTGCGTCGTAAAGAGCTTTTTCGCTGTTCACGCCGGCAAGCCTTACTGCGTTGACCGCCGCAAAAAGAAGATCTCCTGCCTCTTCGGCGATATCCGCCTCATTGCCCTTGGCAACGGCTTCTTTAAACTCCGCAAGCTCTTCGGTCACCTTTTCGGCAGCGTCATCTACGTTCGGAAAATCAAAGCCTACCTTTGCCGCCTTTTTCTGTATCTTATGCGCACGCATAAGCGAAGGCAGCGAACGGGCGATGCTGTCCATAGCTTCGGTCTGAGTGGTCTGCTCGTGGGTCTGCATCTTTATCTTGTCCCAGTTATCGAGCACCTTGCCTACAGTATCGGCTTTCACCTCACCGAAAACATGAGGGTGTCTGACGATCATTTTCTGACAAACGTCGTTGGCTACGTCGTTGATATCGAAAGCTCCGTTTTCACGTTCGATCTGAGCATGAAAAACTACCTGAAGCAGAACGTCGCCAAGCTCTTCACGCAGACCCTCTGCGCTGTCGCTGTCGATAGCCTCAACGACCTCATACGTCTCTTCGATAAGATCCTGTCTTATCGACTTGTGAGTCTGGACCTTATCCCACGGACAGCCGTCCGGCAGGCGCAGGCATCTGACTATCTCAACAAGATCGTCAAAGTTATATTTATCTTTAAACTGAAAATCCATTTTATGCTCCCAAAAGGTAAATGTTTTCACACCGATCGTGCGCTGTAAAAGTGTGTCTCAACACCGTATATAACATTCTACCTCAAATCTCGTCATTTTTCAAGAGTATTTGCAATTTTTCTGCAAATTTTATACAATAAAGAATTTCTTATAGGGAAAAATGCCTAAAAAACATTATTTTGCCTATTGAAATGTGAGGTTCATCTGTAGTTTTTACCTGATAAGCTTATATTTTCCAAGCAGATCTGCTATCTTTTCGCCCTTCGGCAGCATGAGGATATCGTCTCTCGTTATTGCACGGAAGAGCAGCAGGAAAACAAAATATATTATACATGCGACCGCAATAGCAACGATCATCGATATGAGCAGACCGACAGTACGTTCGGGCATAAGCGGCGAGACCAGTTTATAAGAAAGCCACGAAGCAAGAATACAGATAACGGAAGCTGCAAGCGGCTTTAACACGGCGACCCTCAGATCGGGGAATATGCCTGTTTCTTTTATCAGCACATATATCGATACTATGATAACGAATGTGTAGCAAAGCAGCGTACCGAGAGAACCGCCCTGAACGTTGATCTTCGGGATACCGCAGAAGATATAGTTTGAAACCACCTTGATGAGCATGCCTACCGCATAGAGCTTGAGCGGCATATCTACTCTGCCTACAGCCTGGAGCATACTGCACATCGGTGTAGCGGCAGCAAACACGATAACTGCAATACCCATGAGCTTCAATACCTCTACCGAGATATCAACGCCGTCAGTGTGACCGTAAATGAGGTGCATTATCGGGTCTGCAAGAGCGGTAAGTCCGAGACCTGCAGGGATAGTGAACACGAATGTTACACGCATGACAGTCTCGATGCTGCGCTTGAGATTCTCTTTGTTGCCCTTTGTATACGCCTCCGTAACGTTAGGCAGAGCCGTTGTACCGAACGCCTGAGTTACGGTAACGACAAGGTTCATTATCGTGAGCGCATAGCTGTAGCAGCCCCATAGGTAGCTGTGAACAAGACCGTCGCTCACCTTTTCATCGGGTATAAGCCCCGGATACTGCATAAGCAGCTTTTCAGGCACCTTTTCCATCATGCCGATAAGTCTGCGCTGGATAAGCATTGAATCGACCGTTCCCGCAACGCTCATGATAAGAGCGCCCAGTCCTATCGGTATAGCCGTTTTGAGAAGTATCCTGAACGTCTCGTTCTTGCTTCTCGGCTTCGGAGCAGACTTATACATTTCGGGAGTGATGGCGTCGCCCTCGATCTTATAGCGCAGCCATATATACAGGAAGCTGCAGAACGAGCCGAGCGTTATTCCGAAAATAGCCGAAGCAACGGAAAATTTGAGCAGCGTGCGCTCATCGGTGATGCCGAAAAGCTTACCGCCGTAATTCATCATTATATAGGCGAAGGAATAACCTACAAGAAGCTTTACAAGCGCCTCAACGACCTCCGAAACGGAAGTAGGCACCATGTTTCGCATTCCCTCGTAGTAGCCACGATAAGCCGAAACAAGGCAGCCGAAAAAGATCGCAGGCGCCAGGACTATCATCGAAACGAACGAATCGGGTGATTTTATTATACGAATATAGAAAAAACTGAACAGTATCATCAAAAGGCACGCTATAACGCCTGCAACCACGAAAAACGGGATAGCCACTTTTTTTATGCGGCGTACATCCTTATATCTGCCCTTTGACATGCTTTCCGAGACCATTCTTGAAACGGCTATGGGGAAGCCTGCCGTTGCGAGCGTGAACAAGGGTATGTACAGCTCGTAGGCATTGCTCAGAAGTGCGGCACCAACAGGACCGTACAATCTTGACAGGCTGACCTTGTAAAGCATTCCTATTATCTTAACGAGCAGCAGACACATCGTAAGAATGGCTGCGCCCATTATAAAGCTTTGGTTTTTATTCGCTTTGATCTTCTTCAAGCATACTCCTCTTTTCATGGCATGCACTTTCAAGGAAGCACAGATTAAATCAAGTGCCCATATTGCGCAGTCAGATTTTGAGTTCAATCTGACCAAAAGATGCAAGCAAGATGGGTGCTCAGTCCGCAGGACTGGATTTATTCAGCGGTTCCTTAAAGTGCGTTTTGTGATCTGTCTGCATTGCGTAATGAAAGGTAATACACCGTTGTGTATTACCTTTCGGAAAATCGATTATTCTTCATCAGCGCTTTCATCTGCCGGTGCAGCTTCAACGGTCACGTCCTTTTCAAGAGTTACCTGAGCCGACTTATCGGTAGTGTACGAATTTGCAAAGTCGAGCGAAGCACCGCACTTTCTGCAGAAGAGGCTGTCGGTAGCATTCTTCGTGCAGCATCTGGGGCATACGATCTTGCCTGTATCTGCCGTAAGTGAATCCTGAAGGCTCTTAAGCTCGTTGATAAGCACAGTGATCTCTCTTACATACTCGCCGACAACGGCATTATCCGTTGTACCTGCAAGGTTTGTGTCATAAACGTATCTTCCGAGCATCTCAAACTGCTTATTGATCTTATTCTTAAGCTCGGCAGACGAAACTCTTACTCTCGATCTGTCAACAACATCTGTCGCTAATTTTCCTACCGTATCGACCGCAGCAGCAGCGTTAACGATAACATCATCAAATAAACTCATAAATATATATCCTCCCTTTTTAAATACAATTCAGCGCTTGTTTGCGCTTATTCGTTATAATTATAGCACCATGAAAGCAAAAAGTACAGTAAAAAATGTGTGAACGAAGCACTTTGGGCACTGCACACTCCGCTTTCACTCGCCGTTTTAAAACAATTGACAATTGACAATGGATAATTGACAATTATGGAACTCGCCTGCGGCGAGTTGGATTATATTAGTTCTTGAAAATCAAAACTTTATTCACAGCCAAGAGATAAGTATAAAGTCTGAATAAACCAATATAAAATCAATCACGCAGTGCTTTCTTCGCATTCCACATTATAAAAAAAGGCGAACGCAGTGAGCCTGACCGCAATTTTCCATTTTCCATTTTCAATTTTCAATTAATTGTAGATGCCCTTCCCCACGAATTCCCTCAAAAGCGAATCTTTCGGAACGAGTGATTCGTCTATCGGCTCGAACTGGCTCGCCCTTTTGATGAGATCCTGTGCATAAGCGTATTCCTTGTGCGTGGGCGAAACTTCTTCGAGTATCTGCACAGCCTCCGATGCCGTAACGCACGGCTCATAGATGTGGATAGAGTTTATCGTGATATCGCCCGTATATTTGAACGGCATGATATATCTTTTTTCGCCGAACAGAACGTTGTCCCACATGCCGATAGTGTGGTCGGCTGTGCTGCCTCTGAACTTGTGGTCACGCACAAGACGTCTGAGCAGGCGAAGCTCGCTCGCCGTTACGAAGTAGCCTCTGACATTCGACTTGTGAATGCCCTGCTTTACGCTTATGTATATCTTCTTGATGGCGCTTGTCTTTTGGATATGCTCCGTAAATATCGGATTGAGCGCATGTATGCCCTCAATGATAGCTATCTTTCCGCCCCTGATGTTGATGTGTATCTTCTCGCTCGTAGGCTCGCTTTTTGCAAAATCAAATGTCGGTATATCTGTCTCTCCGTTTAAAAGAAGCTCGCCTATACACTTTTCGATCTCGGGGATATTAAGTGCTTCCACACACTCGAAATCGGGCTGACCCGAGGGCGTTCTCGGAACTCTTGCCTCGCCGAGATAGAAATTATCCATCGAGATTATCTGTGCACTGCTGCCGAGCTTTTCAAGCTCCTCGGCAAGCATTTTCGCCGTTGTTGTCTTGCCCGAGGCAGACGGCCCCGCAAGCATGACTACTCTGCACTTTTCGGGCGAGTTGAGTATTCTCTGAGCGATATCTCTTATATCGGAGCGGTACGCCGTTTCTGCTTCAATAACGAACCTTGCAGGATCCATTCTTGCGAATTCGTTTATCTTATCAACGGTCAGAGCGTACCGTCTGTATGAATTACCTAAGCTGATCATATAACGTTACAATCCCTTCCTTACGCTTCAATACCTCGTCGAAGCTGTTTATATATTCGTATGGATATTTGTAGTTGAATATTCTTTCAAGCTTGCCGCTGCCTGTAACTATCTTTGTAACCGCCCCTGCGCCGCATGCGATCACAGACTGCGACTCGTCCATGATGAACACGTTGTACAAACACTCTTTTCCCGGCTTTGACCAGCCCGTGTTTTCAAGATTTCCGACCATTCTGCTCTGACGATAGAGATAATACGGCTTGTAGCCGCTGTCATGCAGCACTCTGGAAGAGTATGCGACCATATCCATCGCAAGCTCCGCCTCTTCCTTGTCGAGCATCTTTCCGTCCTGCGTAAGCGTTGAAGCACGCTTCATTGCAAGAGTATGTACAGTCACGCTTTCGGGGGCAAGCTTGTAAACGAGCGTGTCCATCGTGTTTTTGAAGCTGTCAAGCGTGTCTGCCGGCAGCCCTGCTATAACATCTGTGTTTATATTGCCGAAGCCTGTTTTTCTTGCAAGCTCGTATGCATTGTAAAAATCCTGCGTTGTGTGCTTTCTGCCTATCTCTTCAAGCACGATATCGCTGAGTGTCTGCGGATTTATGCTTATCCTGTCGATGCCGCAGCTTCTTATGGCCCGGAGCTTTTCTTCCGTTACTGTGTCGGGGCGGCCTGCCTCAACGGTAAACTCACGGCAGGTTGACATATCGAACGAACATGTCACCGTGCTGAGCACTCTTGCCATCTGATCGGCGCTGAGCGTTGTGGGAGTTCCGCCGCCCATGTAGACGGAATCAAGCTTTAATCCGTTTGCTTTTACGATCTCCGCCGTTTTTTCAAGCTCACGGCAGAGAAGCTCCGTGTAAGGCTCGATAAGATGCTTCGTTCTTGCAGTTGAAGCCGAAACGAACGAGCAGTAGCTGCACCTTGTAGGGCAGAAAGGCACGGAAATATAAAGGCTGAACGATTCCTTTGTTGTGCTTGCGAGTATCTGTGCCTCCGCACGTTCCGTTTCACTCGTCAATTCCGTTTTTTCATGAGACACATGGAACACATTCTCAAAATGCGCCTTAGTCTCCTCCTCGCCCATCGTTTCTTTCAAACGGCGGAACAGCTTTATCGGACGAACGCCCGTAAGAAGTCCCCAGGGCTGCGAAACGCCCGTCATCTTAACAAGCATATCGTACAAAAGATCGGCGGCGGCAAGCTCTGAGTCCTCGCCCTCTTCTGCTGTGCGGCTGCGTGTTTCGCAGAAATCACCTGTGCAAAGCTCTGCGAAAACGCTCGTGGTATCGCCGTTTTTGTCAAGTCTTATTACGATGCGGTCACTGCATTCGCTTGCCGGCTCTTCGTGCAGCTCGAAAAACTTTTCGTTCGGGAAAAACACCTTTGCAAGCTTTTCCGTTTCATAGTAAAAATCATTATTGATAAGGTATATGTTCATTTATGCCTTAGATCCTTTTATTCAAAATATGGGTTGCATGCTTTTTCGATCACAAGCGTTGTCTCGCTGTTGTGACCGGGGTGAACTTCGTAGTCGCCGTCAAGTGCGGCAAGCTTTTTGAGCGAATCTTTCATCCGGGACATATCGCTTGTCGGAAAGTCCGTTCTGCCGACAGAGCGGCAAAAAAGCGTATCGCCCGAGAAAATATCGTGATCGCATATATAGCATACGCCGCCCGAGGTGTGACCCGGTGTGAACAAGACCTTGAACACACTTTCGCCGAGCTTTATCTCGTCGCCGTCATTAAGCTCTGTATCAACGTCAACTGTATTTGAAAGAGGCTCTCCGCAGAAAGGCAGGCTCAGATTGAGATACGGGTCGTTTGCAAGCTTCTTCTCATCTTTGTAAAGGCAGACCTTAGCCCTTCCCTGCGTCTTTTCTTTAAGAGCCTTTACGCCGCCGATATGGTCGAAATGGCCGTGAGTGAGCAGGATAAGATCCACTTTATCGTAGCCGATCTCCTGTAAGAGTGCGTCAAGCTCGCCGTTTAGTTCACCGGGATCGATAACAGCCGTTCTGCCGGACGCTTTATCAGTAACAACATAGCAATTGACCGATAGTACGCCTACCCTGACTTTACTTACTGATATCATACCGATCACTTCCTTTCCATATCGTTCGTATCGAGTATCAATGTTACGGGACCATCGTTTAAGAGCGACACCTTCATATCAGCACCGAATATACCCTTTTCTACCTTTGCGACGCCGTTTTCTTCGAGCTTTTTGCAGAAATACTCATACAAAGGCTCTGCTTTTTCGGGGCGTGCGGCATTTATAAAGCTCGGGCGCTTGCCGTGAGAGCAATCGCCGTAAAGCGTAAAGTTTGAGATAACGAGCACGCCGCCGTTGACGCTCTGCAGCGAGAGATTCATCTTATCATTTTCATCGGTAAACACTCTGAGGCCTGCGATCTTTGAAGCAAGTATATCGGCCTGCTTTTCCGTATCTTCATATGACACGCCGAGTAAAACGAGGAAACCGTCCCCGATCTCACCTGTCGTATTATTATCAACTTTTACGCAAGCGCTTGAAACACGCTGAACTACTGCTCTCAATTTTTATTCATCCTTTTTTCTAAAATATGATTATTGACTCATTAAGCATCAGCGAGCTTTATTGCTCTCGACTGAGACTTTGACGATTCTGTCAAGCTTTGTGTCGTCACCACCAACCCCCTCCTCAAGAAGGGAGCTTCGTCAGGCGGCAGGCTTCGCCCCAATGTTAACAACTTAAGGAATAAAACAAAGTAAATAGTATTTGCCACTTTATATATTAACCCCTCCGTCACGCCTACGGCGTGCCACCTCCCCTTTCAGGAGAGG
>CACZYP010000035.1 GCA_902785425.1 uncultured Ruminococcus sp.
TGTATCCGAACCGAATAGTTATCGCTCGCCAGCGAATAAAAGTATGAGATTGTGAGAACTAATACAATCCAACTCGCCGCAGGCGAGTTCCATAATTGTCAATTATCAATTGTCAATTGTCAATTGCTCAGCGCAGCCGAGCGTAGCAAAGGCGGTCGGTTTGAAGAAAGCTTCGGCTTATGAGTAAAGCTGCGCATACAGGGTTCGGGGCGAAGCTCCGATGGGCGGCGGGCGAAGCCCGCCTGCCCTAATAGCCCCCTTTCCCTTGAGGGAAAGGGGGTTGGGGGTATGGGTGACGATTCTAAACCGGGATAGAATCGTCAAAGTTTCAGTCGAGAGGAAGAACGCTCCTTTTTGATGAACCACTCTGTCTCGGTCAAAGCCCTCACCGCACAAAGCACTACAAATCAAGCACGCAGTGCTTCCGCCATTCGCCATTCCACTTTCCACTTTCCACATTCAAGAACCGATTCCGCAGTTGTCAATTTGAATTGATTTGAATTGATTAACGCTCAATTTACATTTACAGCCTTGACATGCCTCTTTTTGAGTGATATTATTATTCAGTGGGTCATTATTACGATAAAGAGGTAATATTATGCTGTTAGATAGATATCTGCCCCGTATAGAGTTTGATTCTTACGAGGATTTCAAGACTAATTTCAAGATAAACGTACCCGATGATTTCAATTTCGGCTTTGATATCGTTGACGAGTGGGCAAAGCAGGACGAGAATAAGCTTGCGCTCGTTTGGTGCAACGATCACGACGAGGAGAAGAAGTTTACTTTCAAGGACATAAGCCTCCTGTCGAACCGTGCCGCTAATTATTTCAGAAGTATCGGTATCAGAAAAGGCGACGTTGTTATGATGATACTTCGCCGCAGATGGGAGTATTGGGTCTGTGCTGTCGCTCTTGCAAAGCTCGGCGCAACTATTATCCCGAGTACGCTCCAGCTTACAAAAAAGGATATCATCTACAGAGGAAACGCTGCCAAAGTCAAGGCTTTTGTCTGTATAAACGATGATTTTGTTATAGATCAGGTAGAGCAGTCTATCCCCGAGATACCGAGCATAGAGCATCATATCGTTGTCGGCACGCCGAGAGACGGCTGGGAGTTCTTTGAAGACGAGATCGCAAAGCAGTCCGATGAGTTTGCACGCCCGACAGACGATCAGGCGACAACAAGCAGCGATATCATGATCGTTTACTTTACTTCCGGCACAACGGGCATGCCTAAGATGATACAGCATAACTTCGCACATCCGCTCGGTCATATCATCACGGCGAAGTACTGGCAGCAGGTTCAGGAAAACAAACTGCACATGAGCGTTACGGATTCCGGCTGGGCTAAGTTCGGCTGGGGCAAGATATACGGTCAGTGGATATGCGGCGCAGTCGTGTTCGCATACGATATGGACAAATTCGTTCCGAAAAAGCTCTTGCAGCACATGGCGGACTACAAGCTCACAACGTTCTGTGCGCCGCCTACGATGTACCGTTTCATGCTGCTTGAAGACGTGGCTTCGTTTGACCTTTCGTCTATCGAGCATTGGTGTACGGCAGGCGAGCCGCTCAACCCCGAGGTAAATGCAAAGTGGTACAGATTCACGGGTCATAACATATATCAGGGCTTCGGTCAGTCGGAGGGTCCCGTTCTGCTTGCAGATTTCCAGTGGGACGACATCAAGATCGGCTCAACGGGCAAGCCGTCGCCGCTTTACGACATCAAACTTCTTGACAATGACGGCAACGAAGTCGGCACAGGCGAAGAGGGTTCCATCTGCGTAATGGACGTAAAGAACAATCCCCCGGTAGGTCTGTTTACGGGATATTATCATAATCCCGAAATGACGAAAGAGATACTTCACGGCAAGTGCTACAACACATGCGACATGGCATGGCGTGACAGCGAGGGCTACTACTGGTTCGTCGGCAGAAACGACGATGTTATCAAGTGTTCGGGCTACCGTATCGGACCGTTTGAAGTAGAGAGCGCACTTCTGGAGCATGACGCAGTTATCGAGTGCGCCATAACAGGTGTACCCGACCCGGTAAGAGGTCAGGTAGTCAAGGCGACGTGCGTTATAAAGAAGAACTACGAGCCGAACGATGCGCTCAAAAAGGAGCTGCAGGAGCACGTAAAGCATTCGACGGCTCCGTACAAGTACCCCCGTGTCATCGAGTTCGTAGACGAGCTTCCGAAGACATACAGCGGCAAGATCAAGCGTGGTCAGATACGCCACGAAGACGAAGAAGCTGTCAGGGTGAGAGACTGAAACGCTCGCTTCGCTCGCTCAAAGAATAACGAATAAATAATAAAGAATAAACGAATAGTTTCCGGTGAGGACACGCTGCGTGTTGTCCTTGCCGGAGCTTTTTTATAATTGACAATTGACAATGGACAATTGACAATTGCGGAGTCGCTTCGCTCCTGTATATTAGTGTATCCGAACCGAATAGTTATCGCTCGCCAGCGAATAAAAGTATGAGATTGTGAGAACTAATACAATCCAACTCGCCGCAGGCGAGTTCAATAAATTGTCAATTGCTCAGCGCAGCCGAGCGAAGCAAAGGCGGTCGGTTTGAGCATAGTTTCGGTTATAGATAAAGCTGCGCATACAGGGTTTGGGGCGAAGCCCCAATAGGCGGTGGGCGAAGCCCACCACCTACAAAGCCCCCTCCTCGAGGAGGGGGTTGGGGGTGGTGACGACACAGAAGTATGATAGAATCGTCAAAGCCGCAGTCGAGAGAAATAATGCTCGCTGTTGCTTGATACGTGTACGATTACGGATAAATGCTCGGTTTTGTGGAGTGTGACGCAGTGACGCATGTGACGCAAGTTTTCTTAACTTTTATTTTTTTTAAAAGTTGTATACAACTAAAAAAATTATGGTTTTACCGTATTTTTGCGTCACTGCGTCACAGAGAACTAAAAAACATAGGTATAATGCGGATTTTCGGTGTGACGCAACTCCAAAAATAATGCGTCCCGTTGCGTCCCATGCGTCCCGCTGTTCATGTTCTTATGGATATCCGTTGTACTTTCTTCTTGGAAGTGTGTAAACTCGCTTAGCTTTTCCATCTACTTTCTTAGTCTGAATAAACTAATTAAAAAACAGGAGCGAAGCGACTCATTAATTGTCCATTGTCCATTGTCAATTGTCAATTATAAAAGGGAGCGAAGCGACTCCGCAATTTTCCATTTTCCATTTTCAATTTTCCATTTGATAAGTCTCAGTCGAGAGAAAAAACACTCACAATTGATCTTGCGATAATTATGCAGCGTGTGGTTACAGGGTTACGGGGTTACAGGTGTTTTTTTAAACTTTTTATTTTTTCTTTAAGTTGTATACAACTTTATATTTTTTTTATAATTCTATTATAATAGCCTGTAACCCTGTAACCTGAACCTCAAAAACGTAGATATAATGCGGTTTTTTGAGGTTACACCCTTTGCGTTTTACCCTGTAACCGACCTGTAACCCTGTAACCGTATCGCTTTTACGGATACCCGTTATACTTCCGTACACACCGTTAATCCCTTAAGGAACCACTGAATAAATCACGCCCTACGGGCTGAGCACCCATCTTGCTTGCATCTTTTGGTCAAATTGAACTCAAAAACCTTGAAATACGTCTATGGGCACTCGATTTAATCAGTGCTTCCTTAAAATCAGTCAGCTTCATCTCTTGTTTTCATGATTTCGCAGTTTAATTCGGTTTGTTGATAAAGCAGTGCATTTTCCTCTATAAATCTAAAATTTTGTTGAATAAGTATCTATTTTTATAGAAATCACTACACAATTTGTTTGATCTGTGGTTTGTGTTTGCTATCCGTGTGTGGTAAAATAATTATTATTGAGTTAAAATGCGCTGAATGTTGTCTGTTGGCGGCTGTGTGCTTTAGCAGAGTAACGTGTTGGCATTTTGTGCGTGTTTTTTTCGGTTTTTTTCAAATTATTACATGATGAGGTTGGATGAGTGATGAACACAAAAACCATGCTTTACATTGTAAAGCGCCTCTTGCTTGCGGTCTTCACCGTTTGGGTAGTTATAACGGTAACGTTCTTCGTTATGCACTCAGTTCCCGGCGGACCGTTCGTGGGAGAAAAGGCTACCACGCCTGCCGTTCAGGCTGCGATGGAAGCAAAGTACGGACTTGATAAGCCCCTGGGTGAGCAGTATATGACTTACCTTAAAGACATCGTGACGAAGTTCGATTTCGGACCGTCTCTGAAGCAGAGAGGACGCAACGTTATCGACATTATCGCAGACGGCATGAAAACTTCTGCTAAGCTCGGCGTTATCGCAGCAGCGCTTTCGGCTCTGTTCGGCATCGTGCTCGGCGCAGTTGCGGCTCTTCGCAGAAATAAGATCATTGACCGTGTTATCATGGTCATCACAACGGCGTTCGTTTCAATGCCGTCGTTTATCATGGGCTCGCTTCTGCTTGCTCTTTTTGCCATCAAGCTTAAGCTTCTGCCTGCAAACGGCACAACGGCGGCAGGTCTTGTACTGCCCGTTGTTACGCTTGCCTTGTACCCGATGGCGTATATCACTCGTCTTACCCGTTCTTCAATGCTTGACGTTCTCGGTCAGGATTATATCAGAACGGCAAGAGCGAAAGGCGTTTCCGGCATGAAGATCATCTTCGGCCATGCGCTCAAAAACTCGCTTATCCCCGTGCTTACTTACCTCGGACCCATGCTTGCGTACATCGTAACGGGTTCGCTCGTAGTTGAGCAGATCTTCGCCGTTCCCGGTATCGGACGTGCCTTCGTAAGCAGTATCACGAACAGAGACTACCCCATGATAATGGGTACTACGATCATACTCGCAGCACTTATCGTTATCATGAACCTTTTAACGGATATCCTTTATAAGGTAGTAGACCCACGTATTACGCTTGAATAAGGAGGCGCACCGACAATGAACAAGAAAAAGTTTTCCTTTCATGTAGACATGGATTCGTTCCTGCCTGCAAGCGACAAGGAAAAAGAATACCTCGTGCAGATGCGCCCGTCTACAACATTCTTCAAAGACGGCATTAAGCGCCTGTACAAAAATAAAGTAGCGTTTGTAAGCTTTATCGTTATCATTCTCATAACGCTTGCAAGCATTATCATTCCGTTTTTCTGGCCGTACTCATACGAGACACAGCTCGGAGTAACGCCCGGAAGACCCGTTGATTCTTCCTTCAACAATCTTGCTCCCTTTGAGTTCGGCAGAACGGAGCAGAAGCTTATAGAAAGCGGCGAGAGCGTTTTCCCGCACATCTTCGGAACAGACTCCGCAGGACGTGACTACTTTATCAGAGTCGTTTACGGCACGAGAGTTTCGCTTGCAGTAGGCTTCTTTGCAAGTATCATCGTGCTTCTCATCGGCACATTGGTAGGCTCTGTCTCGGGCTACTTCGGCGGCAAGGTCGATCTTATTATAATGAGAATAGTCGATATCATCTACTCTCTGCCCGATATGCTCATGGTAATACTTCTTTCAACGGTGCTCAAGATCACGCTCACACCGATCATCGAGGGCACTGTGCTGCAGAGCATAGGCGCAAATATCATAAGCCTGTTTATCGTGTTCGCTCTGCTTTACTGGGTAGGCATGTCACGTCTTATCAGAGGACAGATACTCTCGCTTCGTGAGCAGGAGTACGTTCTTTCGGCAAAGGCTACGGGCGCTAAGGGCAGCTGGATAATCAGAAAGCACCTTATCCCGAACTGCATAAGCGTTGTTATCATCTCCGCAGCTTTGCAGATACCCTCGGCTATCTTTACGGAAAGCTACCTGTCGTTCCTCGGTCTCGGCGTAAATGCGCCCATGCCGTCGCTCGGCTCGCTCGCTTCCGACGCACTCAACGGCATAACGAGCTACACATACCGTCTTGTTATCCCTGCCGTTGTTATCTCGCTGATCGTACTCAGTCTCAACCTCTTCGGCGACGGTCTTCGTGACGCATTCGACCCGAAGCTCAATGCGTAAAAGGAGGAACAGTATAAAATGGCTTTGCTTGAAGTTAAAAACTTAAAAACCTCCTTTTTTACCGACGCAGGCGAGGTAAAGGCAGTTAACGACGTTTCGTTCACGCTCGACAGGGGAAAGGTACTCGGTATCGTGGGCGAATCAGGCTCCGGCAAATCGGTAACGGCTTACTCCATCATGCAGATACTTGCAGGCTCGGGAAAGATCGTCGGCGGTTCCATCAAATTTGACGGTCAGGAGCTTGTAGGCGCAGGCGAAAAGGTAATGAAGACGATCAGAGGCAACAAGATCTCCATCATCTTCCAGGATCCTATGACGTCGCTCAACCCGACATATACTATAGGCAAGCAGCTTATGGAGGCTATCCTGCTGCACACGAACAGAAACCGCAAGGAAGCATACGACAGAGCAGTTGAGATGCTTCGCCTTGTAAACGTAAACGAGCCGGAAAGACGAATGAAGCAGTACCCCTACGAGTTTTCCGGCGGTATGCGCCAGCGTGTAATGATCGCTATGGCGCTTGCCTGCGAGCCTGATATCCTTATCGCAGACGAACCGACAACGGCTCTTGACGTTACTATTCAGGCTCAGATACTCGACCTTATGGGCTCGCTCCAGAAAGAGCTCGGCATGGCTATCATCATGATAACGCACGATCTCGGCGTTGTGGCTCAGATCTGCGATGAGGTAGTTGTAATGTACGCAGGCTCCATCTGCGAGCAGGGAACAGCAGATGAGATATTCTACAATCCCTGCCATGAATATACAAAGGGACTTCTCCGCTCTATCCCGACGACAGATACGGCAGGCAGAAAGCTGCAGCCTATCTCGGGAACGCCGATCGACCTGCTCAACATGCCCAAGGGCTGCCCGTTCGCACCACGCTGCGACTTCGCTATGAAGATATGTATTCAGCATAAAGCGGAGCGCATGCCGATAAACAGCGACCACGCAGCAGCCTGTTGGATGAACGTAAAGCACGGACTCCAGAACGGCGAGCTTGAGATCGAATGCGAAGAGAAGAAAGACGACACAGACAATAAAGAAAAAGGCGGTGAATCCGTTGGCTGAGCTTAACAAGAAAAAAGAAGAGGGCAAAACGCTCATAGAGGTAAAAGACCTCAAAGAGTATTTCTACATCAACACGGGGCTTCTGAAATCGAAGCCGCTCAAAGCGGTTGACGGAGTATCTTTTTCGATCAAAAAGGGCGAAACGCTCGGTCTCGTAGGCGAATCGGGCTGTGGCAAAACGACAGTCGGCAGAACGATCCTTCACCTTTACAAGCCCACAGCCGGCGAGGTCTGGTACGACGGAAAGCAGATAAAGACACGTTCCGACATCAAGGAGTTCAGAAAGAAAGCCACTATGGTTTTCCAGGATCCGTATTCGTCGCTCAATCCCCGTATGACGGTGTCCGATATCATCGGCGAGCCGCTCGATGTTCACAATCTCTGCTCCTCAAAGCAGGAGAGACAGGAACGCATACTCGAACTTATGGGATATGTAGGTCTGAACAGTGAGCACGCCGCAAGATACGCACACGAGTTTTCGGGCGGTCAGCGCCAGAGAATAGGCATTGCAAGATCGCTTGCCGTAAATCCCGATTTCATCGTCTGCGACGAGCCTGTATCGGCGCTTGACGTATCTATCCAGGCGCAGGTGATCAACATGTTTGACGAGCTTCAGGAAAAGCTCGGACTTACTTACCTGTTCGTAGCGCACGATCTTCTTGTAGTGCGCCACATCTCCGACAGGATAGCCGTAATGTATCTCGGCAAGATGGTAGAGCTTGCAGAAGCCGAGGAGATATACGACAGGCCTCTGCACCCGTACTCGAAGTCGCTGCTTTCGGCAGTTCCCGTACCCGACCCGAAAACGGCTCGTGCAAATCAGAGAATAGTTCTCACGGGCGACATTCCCAGTCCGCTCAATGCGCCCTCGGGCTGTCCGTTCAGAACACGCTGCAAGTACGCCACAGACCGCTGCGCCGAAGAAATGCCGGAGTTCAAAGAAGTCTCCAAAGGGCACTTCGTTGCGTGCCATCATACGGCGGACATAAATTAACTGCACAGCACCGTGTAAAACAACGGATTTTTTCCACTTAAAACACTCTCTTAGTAAATTGAAAATGGAAAATGGAAAGTGGAAAATTGCGGAGTCGCTTCGCTCCTGTTTTTTAATTAGTTTATTCAGACTAAATAGTTATCTCATGGCTGCGAATAAAAGTATAGTTTTCAGATAACTAATACAATCCAACTCGCCGCAGGCGAGTTCCGCAATTGTCAATTATCAATTGTCAATTGTCAATTCACTTATCGTTTTTTCCATTTGTAAAAAAGTCCCAACAGGGGCTGATTTTAAAAGATTCAGAAAGGATTGACCAGAACAATGAAACTCAAAAGAACAATGTCTGCTATTCTTGCTGTTGCAATGCTTGCTGCTCTTGCAGGCTGCGATAACGGCGGCTCTACAGCTTCGGGCAGCGGCAGCGGAAGCGGCAGCACAACAACAGCCACAGGCGACACAGCAAAGGGAACACCTACGGATAAGGACACTATCTCCGTTTCTATCGCAAGTGAACCCGACACACTCGACCCTGCCCTCAACTCCGCAGTTGACGGCGCTACGCTCATCAACCACCTTTTCTCAGGTCTTGCAAAGTGGGAACAGGACGCTTCGGGTAAGCTCGTTATCGTTCCCGATGCGGCTAAGGAGCTTGTTGACGGAGTAGAGAACGAAGACGGCACAGTAACTTACACATACACACTCCGTGACGGCCTTAAGTGGTCTGACGGAAAGGACGTTACGGCCGGCGATTTCGAGTTTGCATGGCAGCGTGCAGCTTCTACTGCACTCGCAGCAGACTACGGCTACATGTTCGAGGTCGTTGACGGCTATGCAGACATGTGGGAGACAGACGATTCCGAAAACTACGTTCACCCCGACGCTAAGCTCAACGTAAAGGCTATTGACGACAAGACTCTTGAAGTTACTCTTGCAAACAAGGTTTCCTACTGGAACGAGCTTCTTGCTTTCCCGACATACTTCCCGGTAAGAGAGGACGTTGTTCAGAACGAAGCATGGGCTACAGACCCGAAAACATACGTATGCAACGGTGCTTACACTATCACAGGCTGGGAGCATAACAGCCTTATCACTCTTGAGAAGAACGAGAACTACTCCGACGCCGACAAGGTAACGATGAACAAGATCGAGTTCTATCTCTCCGATGACGCTAACAACATGCTCTCCAACTTCAAGAACGGCGACTGGCTCCTCATCGACGATGTTCCCACAAACGAGATCGCTGCTCTTAAGACAGATTATCCCGATGAGTTCTATAACGTTGGTCAGATCGGCACATATTATGTATGCTGGAACATCAACGAGAACATTCTCCCCGAAGGCTCCACACTCACAGGCACTGAGGCTGCAAAGGCAGAGGCTGAGATCAGAAACGCAGTTTCGCTCCTCTTCGACAGAAACTACATCGTTGACGAGATCGCACAGGGCGGTCAGATCCCTGCTTCTTCGTTCGTTGCAATGGGTCTTACAGAGCCTGATGGTTCCGAGTTCTACAAGAACACAGGCGTAAGCGACAAGTACAACGGCTACTTCAACACTTCCGCAGACGCTCTCCAGGATAACTACGATTCCGCTATCGAGACTCTCAAGAAGTACTACGATTACGACGACGCTTCCGGCAAGTTCACAAACTTCCCGACAATGACATATCTCTACAATACGAACGATTCTCACAAGGCTATTGCAGAGTATCTCCAGAGCGCACTTGACGGTGTTGGCATCACAATGAACCTTGAGAACCAGGAGTGGGCAACATTCCTTAACACACGTAAGCAGGGCGACTTCTCCATCGCAAGAAACGGCTGGCTCGCTGACTACAACGACCCGATCAGCTTCCTTGACATGTGGACAACTGCTTCCGGCAACAACGACGTTCAGTACGGCAAGGGCGAGAACGCAGACGTTAAGGCTTACAGCCTCGATCTCTCCGAGTACGGCATCGACGTTAAGGTTGAAAACGGCACATGGGCTGAGACATACGATGTTCTCATCGCACAGATCAAGAGCTGCACAGATACAGAAAAGCGCTACAGCATGATGCACAAGGCTGAGGATATGATCATGGAAACAGGCTGCATCACTCCGCTTTACTACTACACAGACCTCTACATGCTCAACAGCAGCGTAAAGGGCTTCTTCTCGAATCCGCTCGGCTACAAGTATTTCATGTACTGCACAATCGAGTAATAATTGAAAATTCGCCGACGTATTGAACGGCAAATTTATCGACACCCGAAGGACGTAAATTCTTCGGGTGTATTTTTGTACAAAATTTTTCTGTATTTTGGAAAAAATTCTCATTATAGCACTTGATTTTAGGTGTGATTTATGGTATAATTAACAAAATTGTAAACATCTTTCCACATTGCAATCTATTGACATACTTTTGTAATCTTCTTGATACAATTATGACTGCAATGTTTTTTGTGTTTTACAATGGTTTTTAAAAGAGAGGTGGACAGAAAAATGGACGAGAAAAAGGAATACATACCCGCCAGGCTGACTGTCAAGGCTATCAGTTTTGCCGATATTGTCACGACAAGCCCGGGGGCGGAAACACCGATTAACAACGGCGGAACAAACTCCGGAGATATATGGGATACCGTCAGCATGGTCGATATAGGCGGCGGAAATAACGGCGGTGGAGATAACTGATTACTGAAAGGAATGATAACATGAACACTAAGAGCTATAAAGGCAGAAAACCTCTGCGCATAGCAGCGGCTCTCATACTTGCTCTTGCCATGATGGTCACGGCTATGCCTATGACTGTTATTGCGCAGACAATTACGACCGCTTCGCAGGCTGCCGAAACGAACGAAGCGCCTGCTCAGGCAATCGAAGCCGAAAAAGCTCCTTTGGCTGAAAATGCAGCTTTTGAAGAAAAAGCAGAGGCGGAAGAGAACTCCTATGAAGCCGCCGCACCCGAAGCACAGCAGGAGACTTCCGAAGCGATAAAGACGGAGACGACTGTTGCCGAGACTTCTTCCGAAACACGCAAGGCAAAGGAAAAGGCATTGCCGGAGAAGTCGGGGGATTATCCGTATGAACGTACAACAGGAAGCGAAGGAGATCAAGTAGGTGCAAATGATGCTTATGTTTATCTTCGTTATTTTATGGTAGATAACGAGCGAGGTGATCTGTTTGAGGTAACAGGATATAATGCGAAGTATTACAGAACAGGAGCCGAAAGAACTGACGCCAACCTTGTGAACGTATGGGATCATTCGTACTATGATTGCTATCATGGAGAGAAGATCAATCTTACAACTATTTCTGGTCACACATTAGATATAGCGAATAAAATGATCGCTACTTCTATTGAAAACTCCTCCAATATGGACGGCGTAGGTATTGCTCTGAATTATAAAGCTCTTGAGGGAAGCGAGGATGAGTTCTATCACCGTTATAGTGTATGCTTTGCAATCGGTCCTTCTGAGAAGAGCAATGTAAATCTTTTCGACGATACCTATGAAAGAACTGATTTTATGCAATTCCGCAAAATCGGTTACTATGGGCCATTGGAGGGTGGTCCTTACATCAGACCTGCCGCTTCTTCGGGCAATGAAGAGGTTCAGTGGTCTTTCAGCGGCGAAGACGGTGATTTCAGAACATACGGTGTTGCAGAAGACAATAATGTACCTGCCGTATATGTTATTTTTAAGCGTGCAGACATTAATCATTCTAATGATACTAAGCTTATTATTGATCACAAAGCACTTCAGGACGCTGATGATATTGAGTTGAATGATATTGATGTGTTCAATGGCAATGGCAAAAGAACAATAAACGATTGTGAAGTTACTGTAAAAGTAGGGTTTGATCAGCTCGAACCTTTGAGTTTAACAAGCTATACTACTTCGGGCAATTTGGAAATAAGTGAAGGTCAGTTAATGTCGGCTGTTGCTAATAAATACGGTGAAGACCCATCGAAATATAATCCCGCATTCAATAACGACGAGTCAGAATATAAGTTCCGTGTAAAACTTGCTGTTGCGAATGATACGCTCGGTGATGTTTATGTACAGACAGCAAAAGCTGTTAACGATGCTCACTATTCATATTACAGCAAATACAGTCAAGTTACATCAAATATAGATACTACGCCTACAGATATTAATTCTATCAATTGGGTGGATGCCGGAAATGGCTGGTTTGAAACGGATCTTATCAATATTTATCGTCTTCTTGACGCTGCAAATGATGGTGATTTTGATAATACCATTACATCTGCTGATAATGTCATAACCGAAACACTTTACTCCAATGCTGCTTCCGAAAACTTAACGATCACATATAAGTATTACGACAGAGACCGTTCCGGTGAAAACGGCAATAAACCTGCTGATGTTTCGCCTGTTGAAACCGTAGTTAACAAAACAGCGGTTATCTCTAATGGATCGGAAAGCAACGAAAACAAAGTTAAAACCATGATCGCAGGCTCTTATCCCCAAAATGTCTGCAATGCTCTTGATAAGCTGGTATTTAATACTTCTCAGGAGGGATATATTGATTATCTGACAACTCCATCATATATGCCTCTTAATATGCTTTTTGGTAGTCATGATTATACATACTACAGTAATTATTACAATTCTTCCGAGAATATATATCATACCGACTGTTATGGACGTTGCTCCAATGACAATGATTACATGTCAGAGTATGAGGAAAAGACAAATAAAGAAGCAGCTCTGGAAAAGTGGGTTTCATACTATGATTCAGCAAATATTGAGATTCCGGTAGAAGATGTTTACAGCACAGGATTTGATCTTCACAGAATAAGCAAAATAGTTGTCTGGGGTTATAATACTCCTCAAAAGTTTATGGTGACTTATAGTATTCCCAACAGTGCAAATGATAACCTTACTCCTATTTACAGCAACCAAACCGGTAACTCCGAACAGGTCTGGATCGTTGAGTCGGCAGCAAACCGAGTTCCTATACAGCGTTTATATTATTATAATCAGCGTATTGGTGAAGCATTTGTTAAGCCGGATGAAACTTCTTCTACCACGGGAGACCCGAGAAACGGTGTAACCGAACACCTTGAAAAATGGGGATTGAGTTATGCCGGATATGATCCTTCCGGTACTGCCTCGGCAGAAGTAATAGCTCCCGATACTGTACCCGGTAATAATGATCTTGTTTTTGACGGCTGGTATGTAAACAACGGTACTGATGGAAAGCCATATTATGTTAAGGTTTCTTCCGATAAAGAATACACAGGTCGTGTAATGGAAACTACAGCATTATTTGCAGGATATAAGCACGCTTCCGAACAGCAGCAGACAGACTGTGGATTCACTCTTACTTCACTTGCTCCCGAACACTATTATTCGGAAGACGGACAGGAGAGAGTTGTACTCACAACAGTTCTGAATGCTTATGGCTACCCTGCCGGAGAGGACAGTGCTAATACACTTAATGGAAAGAAAATAGCGATCGTTTATGCACCGACACTGCAAGGCACAAGCTATACTGTGCCCAATGCAGATGATATGCTATCCTTATTAGTAGATGAGTCGAACATGGAAGCATATATTAATTCAGCTATGACTTCGGAACAGAATCCAGATGGTGTTCTTGTGAAAATATCAGGAGCTCAGCTTAAGGGATATTGCTACACATATACGATAAGGACTACTGATCCGAATTCTAACGGTGAGACAGGTTCTTCCGAAGAGACCGGCAATGTTTTGAAGCTTACCAATCAAAACAGAGCACAGTTCAATATTGATCTGCCTGAATATATGGTGAAGTATGCCGATGACGATGGTAATACCGGAGTATATGCAGAGATGATAGTATTTACAGCTTTCAATTCTAATTCAGATATTATAACAATAAATGATGATCTGGTATTCTCCGATAACTACCTGTATTACAGCAATATCAGCGAAAAGTATGTTGCATAAATAATTGTTCACCCCAAAACGCACAAGACCCCACCACAAGTCTTGTGCGTTTTTTCTTTTTACCCGTCGAAATGTAGAAAAATCGAAAATCTATTGTATTATTATATTTGCAAATGTTATAATAAAACCAGTATTCCGACAAGGCGGTGATCGTATGGATAAAGGTACTCCGATGAAAAACGAAAGCTCGAAAAAGTCCGTTCGTGAGCGTGTCATTACGGAAGAGGAGAGAATACGGGAGAACGACACCGGGCGCAAGGCAGTGCGCAAGGCTATCTATACCTTTCCCGTTATCCTTTTCGGCTGCCTTATCTATTCTTTCGGCATGAACCTGTTCCTGCGGCCGCTGCACCTTTATTCCGGCGGCATGATGGGCTTTGCGCAGCTTATCCAGGAGTTTCTCGAAAGATCGGGCGTAGACTTTGACGGCTTCAACATTTCCGGCGTTATCTACTACCTGATGAACGTTCCTGCTATCATCGTTGCGATCAGAACGATGCGCCGCCGCTTTATCGTCAAGACGATCTTTGCCGTAACTTCAATCACGGTGCTGCTTTCGATAATACCGATACCGCAGTCGCCCGTGCTTGACGACAGGATCACGAACGCCATTATCGCAGGTCTTATATGCGGCACGGGTATCGGCATCATTCTATGGGGCGGTGCGTGCGACGGCGGCATGAATATTATCGGTATGCTCCTCATTGCCAAAAAGCGCAAGGGCAGCGTGGGCAATATCGGGCTGATAGCAAATGTTGTCCTCTACTCGGTAATGCTCTTCGTTTTCGACCCTGCCACCGTAATCTATTCGCTCATCTACTCCGTGTTCAATTCGATCGCAGTAGATAAGATACACACGCAGAATATCGCAAGCCAGGTCATGGTAATCACAAAGCTCAAAGACACAAAGGATATGCAGGTAGATGTTATGGGCAAGCTCAACAGGGGCATGACCGAGATAGACGCAAGCGGACTTTTCACAGGCGAGAACGTGAAGATATTTATAATTTTCGTCAGCAAATACGAGGTCAACAAGCTTCGCCGCATCATAAAGTTCCACGACGAAGACGCCTTCATGGTAGAGACGCCTGTCACACGCATTGACGGGAACTTTGATAAGAAAATCGCTTGAACAGTTGACAATTGACAATGGATAATTGACAATTATGGAACTCGCCTGCGGCGAGTTGGATTATATTAGCTATCCCAAATTCACACTTCATCCGCTGCCGAGAGATGATTAATAAGTTTATATACGGCAATACAAAACAGGAGCGAAGCGACTCAATAATTGTCCATTATCAATTTTAAATTGTCCATTGAAAAAATTGTGCGGTGTTCTGAAATTTTTGTGAAAATATTGACTAATTTGAACAATGAGTATATAATAAATAGCGTACTATTTTAGGGCAGAAGCGGTCATACCGTGTAATGCACCTTTGGAGGTTGAAATAATGGCAGAAAATAAAATTCCCTACAAGATTTATCTTAAAGAGGACGAGATACCGAAGCAGTGGTATAACGTTCGTGCAGACATGAAGAATAAGCCTGCACCGCTTCTTAACCCGGCAACACATCAGCCCATGACATTTGACGATCTTCGCCCCGTATTCTGTGACGAGCTCGTTCGTCAGGAGCTTGACGAGACAAATCCCTATATTGATATTCCCGATGAGATCCAGAGCTTCTACAAGATGTACCGTCCGGCTCCGCTCGTTCGTGCATATTGCCTTGAAGAAAAGCTCCAGACTCCGGCTAAGATATACTACAAGTTCGAGGGCAACAACACAAGCGGCAGCCACAAGCTCAACTCCGCTATCGCTCAGGCTTACTACGCTAAGAAGCAGGGTCTTAAGGGCGTTACTACCGAGACAGGCGCAGGCCAGTGGGGTACGGCTCTTTCAATGGCTTGCTCATACTTCGACCTTGACTGCAAGGTATTCATGGTAAAAGTCTCCTACGAGCAGAAGCCTTTCAGACGTGAGGTAATGAGAACTTACGGCGCTTCCGTAACTCCTTCGCCGTCCGATACAACAGAAGTAGGCCGTGCTATCCTTGAGAGATACCCCGGCACAACGGGAAGCCTCGGCTGCGCTATCTCCGAGGCTGTTGAAGTGGCAACAAAGACAGAGGGCTACCGCTACGTTCTCGGCAGCGTGCTCAATCAGGTACTTCTCCATCAGTCCATCATCGGTCTTGAAGCAAAGGCTGCAATGGACAAGTACGGCATCAAGCCCGATGTTATTATCGGCTGCGCAGGCGGCGGCTCGAACCTCGGCGGACTTATCTCGCCGTTCATGGGCGAAAAGCTCAGAGGCGAAGCTGATTACGATTTCATCGCAGTTGAGCCTGCATCCTGCCCGAGCTTCACAAGAGGTAAGTTTGCTTACGACTTCTGCGACACAGGCATGGTTTGCCCGCTCGCAAAGATGTACACACTCGGCAGCGGCTTCATTCCGTCGGCAAACCACGCAGGCGGCCTGAGATTCCACGGCATGAGCTCGACACTTTCTCAGCTCTATCATGACGGTTACATGAGAGCAGTTGCAGTTGAGCAGACTTCCGTATTCGATGCAGCTCAGAAGTTTGCCCGCATTGAGGGTATTCTTCCTGCTCCGGAGAGCAGCCACGCAATTCGTGTTGCTATCGACGAAGCGCTCAAGTGCAAGGAGACAGGTGAGGAAAAGACGATCCTCTTCGGTCTTACAGGTACAGGTTACTTCGATATGGTCGCATATCAGAAGTTCAACGATGGCGTCATGACAGACTACATCCCCACAGACGAAGAGCTCCAGAAGAGCTTCGATCAGCTTCCGAAAGTAGATTGATGATAAATTGCCCGGGCACGCAAATGCTCGGGCTTGTTTTTAATGGAAAAATTATCAAATGGAAAACTTATCAAATGGAAAACTTATCAAATGGAAAATTGAAAATGGAAAATGGAAAATTGCGGAAGCACTGCGTGCTTGATTTGTAGTGGTGTATCGGTAAAACGTACTTCTTAAAAGCAGCCAGGACGCTGGCGGTGCAGCCGTCTGAGGGGTTATATCAGGCAAAATTTCTTAAGTTGTTGACATTGGTCGGGTGGTGGTGACGACACGAAGCCTGATAGGATCGTCAAAGCTGTGATCGAAAGCATAGACGTTCGCCATTCCACATTCCACATTCCACTTTTCTTTAAAAAGTTCCCTGAAAAAAGTTTTTTTATTTTTTTTCAAATTTTTTTATTTTTTTTGTAACGAAACCGTATTTCGTTCGTCTAATAGATGAACAGCCAAAAAAAGAGTGGGAGGTGAGCCGCACGGATACCGAAAAGCTGTATAATACATACTACATGCAGGTGTACTCTTATGTGATGACTATGGTGAAGAATACATCTGTCGCCGAGGAAATAACACAGCAGACATTCTATAAAGCAATGGTCGGCAAGGATAAGTTCCGGGGCGGTTCAAGTGAATACACCTGGCTGTGCGCTATTGCCAAAAACCTGTCTCTCGATGAGTTGAGGAAGGGCTCAAAAAAGACGGAAGCTCTCGATGAAACGCTCTGCGACGATACAAATATCGCCGACGATACGGAGGATCATGACACATCGCTGAGAATACATCTTGTTTTACATAAGCTTGAAGAACCGTATAAAGAGGTCTTTCAGCTTCGTGTTTTCGGAGAGCTGTCGTTTCGTGATATAGGCAGGATATTCGGCAAAACAGAAAACTGGGCACGAGTAACTTATCACCGTGCCAGAATGAAGATCCAGAACGAAATGGGGGACTAATAATGGAAAATAGGTCATGTGAAGTAGTAAGAGATCTGCTGCCGCTTTATGTAGACGGAGTTTGCAGCGGAACGTCAAAGGAAATGGTTGAGGAACATCTCAGCACCTGCGGAGAATGCAGCAGCATCGTGCAGCAGCTTCGCAATAATTCGGTAGATAACTTCGTTGAGGAAGAAAAGAACAGTGTGCTTATGCGTCACGCAAAGCAGGAAAGAAATGCAGCATGGAAAGCAGGAGCGATAGTGTCCGGCGTGCTCATTTTCCCGATAGCTATACTCGCTTTGGTGCTTGCATCGGGTCACGGCGACTTTATTGCGCTGCCTATTGTTATCAGTTCTATGATGCTCGTGGCTTCTTTATCGGTAGTGCCGCTTATGTCCAAGCAGAACCGTTTTGCAAGAGCGGTGATCTGCGCTGTGTGCTCGATAATTCTTGTAGAATTCTTCGCCTGCCTTTCTGACGGCGAGTCGTTCGCACGAACTGCCGTGCCTACCGTGTTCGGCTTGTCGGTGGTATTTTTACCGTTTGCAATTAAGGAGCTTCCGCTTCCCGAAAAATATGGCTCAAAAAAGGTTTACACCATTGTGGCATGGGATATGCTCTGGTTCTTCCTTACGCTCTTTATCGAAACGCTCCCCGTTCGCAGCAATGCGATTTTCAGAGAGGGCATGTTCGTTTCGGCGTTCCTTACGATACTGCTTATAATCCTTGCAGTTACAGTGAAGCTTTCAAACAGCAAGCTTGACATATTCACAAAGGGCGCTGTAGTTGTTGTAATCATCGGACTGTGGATATCTTTCTTCAGATCGTTCGCATCGCAGTTCGTAACAGGCGTAAAGGGAATGTTCAAAAGCCTTTTCGAGCTTTCGACATGGAACCCCGTAGGCCTTTTCACCGATATGATCCTCGCTCTTGCAGGCGCAGCAATATTCTTCGGTGCAGCATATCTTATTTTCAGAACAGTAAAGAATATTTACGAAGAGTCATAATTTGCAATAAAATACCGCACAAATGACCGTTATATAGGTTTGCATCAAACACATTTGCATATTTGATGCTGCATTTGTGCGGTATTTTTGCGATATTATCTCAAAAAGTCTTTACAAAACTGAAATCTTGTTGTATAATAAATGTAATAATTTTCAGACAACAGGAGAGATTGTTATGAAAGCTCTTTATGTAACGCCCGAGTGTGAAGTGCTGGATATTCAGGACGATGATGTTTTGGTAACTTCACTGGGCGATGATTTTTATCAGGACACCGATGAGCTTATTGTAGACCCGATCAATAAGTTCCATGCACCCGGCAGTAACGGATAAGGCAGCGGAAAGTTATGTCGTTTAACAGGATACTGAACGAAAAATACGCTGTGTCGTATGTAAGCTACAACACGGGCAGAGTGTCTATCGACCACACGCCCGATGATGATCTTTCTTCCCCCGAAGAGAACTTCGAGGGGCTTATCTATGCGTTTTCACGGCTCACCGGCGGCAGGCGTGAAAGCCTCGGAATGCAGCAGTACGCCGTCACATCGTCGCCGTATGAGATCGTTTTTCAGCTTGAAGCGCACAACGGTATTATTATAGTTATCGAAGACATGCGGAAGATAGACGAAGCGGTGCGCTACATCCGTGATTCGCTCGCAGACATCAACTACAACATGCTCTATCTCGATAGGGGATACATGTAAAAAAGAGGGCAGCGGCCCTCTTTTTTAATGGAAAATGGAAAATTGAAAATGGAAAATTGCGGAACTCGCCTGCGGCGAGTTGGATTTATATTGATCCTCACAAAGCCGTACTATAGTTCGCTGCCAAGCAATAACTATCAATTTTGAATACAGCAATATAAAAAACAGGAGCGAAGCGACTCCGCAATTGTCAATTATAAAAAAGGAGCGAAGCGACTCCATAATTTTCCATTTTCCATTTTCAATTTTCCATTTGATAAGTTTTCAATTTGATAAGTTTTCAATTTAGAAGGTTCGTGAGGACAGCGAGGCGGCTGCCCTCACGAAGTGTTTTATTCAGTTATCGTGCGATCATACTTATCGCTCTTGCTGCCGATTCCATTTCGTTCATTGTGTTGAAATATGACGTTGATATTCGTACGGCGCCTCGTTTTTCGGTGCCGTATCGTCTGTGTGCAAGCGGCGAACAGTGAAGCCCCGCTCTGACGGCTATGCCTTTTTCAAAAAGATACGCTGCTGTTTCTTCGCTCGAAAGATTACCCACATTGAAAGAAAGCAAGCCGCCGTTTCGCATTGCGTTCGGTCTCGGCGTGTAAAGCGTGATGCTGCTCATCTTTGATAGCCTGTCGTACAGATACGTTACAAGCTTTACCTCATGATCGTGGATCCGCTCAACTCCCGTTTGTTTTACGAAATCAAGCCCTGCCGACAGTGCGGCGATACCGGGAACGTTCGGCGTTCCGCTTTCAAATTTGTCGGGCGGAAAATCGGGCTGCGACAGCGAAAGCGAGCCGCTGCCCGTGCCGCCTTCTGTTATGGTTTTCAGTAGTTCCGGATGTCTTGCTATGAGAATTCCCGTTCCCATCGTGCCGTACAGCCCCTTGTGAGCAGGTGCGCATATGAAATCAATGCCGTTTTCTTCGGCGTTTATCGGGAATACTCCTGCGCTCTGCGCTGCGTCTGTCATAACCGGTATGCCGTACTGACGGCACAATGCGGCAATTCTTTCAACGGGAAGCCTTTGTCCCCAAACATTTGAAACATGCGTGCAGATAACGAGCCGTGTATTACTGCGCAGCGCATCACGAAACGAGGCGAGCGTTTCGTCGTCTGTTTCACCTGTTCGTGCGATAGTATACGCCACACCTTTTTCCGACATAGTGTGCATAGGGCGCATCACGGCGTTGTGCTCCATATCGGAAACGACAGCATGATCGCCGCTTTTTAACAAGCCCTTTATCACCATGTTGGCAGAGTAAGTGCAGCCCGGAGTGAAAATAACATTCTCCACGCTGCCTGCGCCGAAAAACTCGCTTGCTTTTACTCTGCACCGATATATCATCTCACCTGCCGCCATTGCAGGCCTGTGACCCGAACGGCCGGGGTTTGCCATAGTCATTACGGAATTGGCTGCGGCACGGCGAACGCTCTGCGGCTTCGGAAATGTTGTTGCGGCGTTATCGAGATAGATCATATCTCACCGCCCGGTGAATAGCCGCTTCTGCGCATGATGTCATGTGCTTTTTTCACATCGGGTGCTTTTATATAAAGACTGTAGCCGCAGCCCTTGCCGCTGTTCGGTGTTCTGACAAGTGTTGTTCCGATACCGTTTTTTGCAAAGATATCTTTCATCTTCATCGCTTCGGTAAGGCTTTTTGCAGCGATGCCGAAGCCGTTTTTTCGACGTTCCAATCTCATCACCTCTCTATCGAAGATAAAATATTCTTCGATAGTACATTCTATGCGCCCGAAGAGCGGCACGTTCAATAATGGAAAACTTATCAAATTGAAAATTGAAAATGGAAAATGGAAAATTGCGGAAGCACTTCGTGCTTGATTTTATATTAGTGTTTTCAGACTTGAAAACATTTTTCGGCAGCGAATTATAGTATGGCTTTGTGAGGATCAATATAAATTCAACTCGCCGCAGGCGAGTTCCGCAATTTTCCATTTTCAATTTTCCATTTTCCATTTAAATAAACCTCGCCGCAGGCGAGTTCCGCCATTCGCCATTCCATTTTCCACATTCCACATTAATAAAAAGCTGAACGAAGTGAGGCTGACCGCAATTTTCCATTTTCCATTTTCAATTTTCCATTTAAAAACCCGGTTGAGCCTGATTTGCTTTTTTTGTTTGGATAGGGGTTTTCTGTTTTGTATGAAAAAAATATTGTGCAAACTTCTTAAAAGCGGTTGCATATATCGAATTTTGTGGTAAAATATTAAATAGGCCTTTTTGTGAGGTCTTACGGAATTTCAATGTCGGAGAATCTGATGTTTTATGGAAACAATTAATCAACTGATAGAAAACTTCCTCGCCGTTCTGAGGACATTTCGGTTCAAAGATCTTGTCGATATAACGGCGATAGGAATTATAATATTTTACCTTACAAAGCTCGTTCGTGAAACACGTGCGGTGCAGCTTGTAAAGGGTATTTTTGTGCTTCTGGTGCTGTACGGCGCCGCAAATCTGTTCCACTTCACGATGATGACGGCGCTTTTAAACCGCTTCTTTGAGTTTGCGGTCATCGTGCTGTTTATCGTGTTCCAGCCCGAAATACGAAAGTTTCTCGAACAGCTCGGACGAAGCAACTATACGTACCGCCGCCTGATGAGTATGCTCATAGGTTCAAGCACAGACAGCGAGCTTCCGCTTGTAAGCCAGTATATCTCGATCTACGTTGATTCGATAATGCAGCTTCACGAGCATAAAACAGGAGCACTCATCGTATTCGAGCGCAGAACAAAGCTCGGCGATATCGCCGATACAGGCACGATAATAAATGCAACGCCTTCCGTGATGATGATAGGCAACGTGTTCTTCAATAAAGCACCTCTTCATGACGGCGCTATGATCGTTCGTGACGGCAAGGTGTTTGCGGCAGGCTGTATCCTTCCGCTTACGCACGACAACAAAAATGTAGACGACAATCTCGGAACACGTCACCGTGCCGGTATTGGCGTGAGCGAGGTCTCCGATGCGGTAGTCGTAGTCGTTTCGGAAGAGACGGGAGCTATTTCCATCTGCCGCAACGGCACGATAAAGAGAAACTTCAACCGGGATACGCTCACAAGAGAGCTTAACCGCAGACTCGTGCTTGACGAGGTGGAAACACCCGAAAAGCTCTCGTTCTTAAAGAGCGTGAAAAAGGAGAAAACAGACAGTGAGCAATTATAAAAAGAAGGCTCGGGATAACGGTACTGCCCAAAGCGCCAAACAAAAGGAGACTAAAGAAGCCGACAAGAAAACAGCTTCAAATGTCTCCGATACAGCAGCCGATCCCTCTGCCGATAACGATATAAAGGACGCTGCGGGAAAAGCGTTCGAAAAAAAGCGTAAGCCGAGTGCGCTGTTTGAAAGTGATAAGTTCATGCTGGCGCTTTCGTTCGTGATCGCATTTTTCATATGGGCAGTAATGTCCGTGAACACAGGCGAAACGGGCAACTACCCGATCACCGAAATACCCGTAACAATGGAGCTTTCCGAGGACGCACAGGACAGCAGCCTGTCCGTAGTAAGCATTGACGGAAAGCCTGTAGACGATTTCACCGCCACAGTGAGAGTGCGTGGCAACAGCGTTACCGTAGGCTCGCTCAGCGCTTCCGATATACAGGTGTACGGCGCAAATCTCGGCAATATAGTAGCTTCGGGAACGTACCCCGTAACGCTGCAGGCACGTCAGCTCGGAGTAAAAAACAACTACGATATAATATCGGTCTATCCTTCCGAGGTAAAGGTCGTCGTTGACAGAACGATCACGACCGAATTTACGATAGAATCTCAGATAAATGCGACGTCACCCGTTGAATACTACATCGGCTCGCCGTCGCTCTCGCAGACGACCGTAACGGTAACAGGTCCCGAGCAGATCGTTTCAAAGGCTGTAAAGGCAGTTGTAAGCGCCGATATAGATTATGAGCTTCAGGAAACATCTACCTTTACTTCGCTGCCCGTAAAGCTCTTTGACGCTTCGGGCGAAGTTGTCGAGGACGATGCAATTACGCTCTCGCCGAATGAAGTAGATGTAACGATACCGGTGCTTGTGAAGAAAACGGTTCCTCTGGTGCCCGACTATCTGAACGCTCCGGCAAATCTTAACGCATCGGAGCTTGTAACAGTCAAGCCGAATGAGATAGAGATAGCGGCGCCTGCCGATATCATAGATTCCGTGTCGAGCATTTCCGCAGGCACGATCGATTTCAGCACGGTCTCCAGCAAAATGGCGCCTATCACAAACAATCTTGTAATGCCCGAGGGCGTAAAAAATCTGAATAATATCGAAAGTGCTGTCGTTTCGTTTGACTTCTCCGATTATGTGACAAGATTCTTTAATCTTTCGCAGCTTGATCCGATCAATACGCCGGAAGGACTTGCTGTTGAGTTCTCTTCATACAACAGTCTCAAAGTAACGGTAATAGGGCCGAAGTCTGAGATGATCGATCTGAAGGCGGACGATATAACTGCATCGATAGATCTTACAGATGCAAAGATAGGCACATCTGTAATGCCTGTTTCTGTCAGCATAAACAAACCGACATCGTGCTGGGTATACGGCACATACACGACCAATATAACCGTAAAAGATGCGAGTGAAGTAACAAGCTCGTCAGCTTCTTCGCAATGATGAAAGCGCCGCTATGCGGCGCATAGTCTGTCGATAGAGTTCTCTCGTTGCCGTATCACGGCGAGAAAACCTGATGCAATGGACTATTTAGGGGCATTTTCTGCCAGAATGCCCCTCTTCCCGAAAAAGTCCACCGGACTGTTTCGGAAATTCACCCCTAAAAGGGCGTGAGAATGCCTCCGGCGGCCAAAGGCTCTGCCTTTGGAAACCGCCCGCTTTTTGAAAAAAGCGGGGCAAAAACTTCCGGATGTGCGTTCCTTAACTTTTTGACAATCTTAGCGCCGCTATGCGGCGCATTTTCGTTCACAGAAAGGAAAGATCTGAATGAAAAAATGGCGCACACTTCAGGGCGATACATCGGCGGCTCCCGAATTTGCCGAGATGCTCGATATCCCCGTTATCATGGCGGCTATCCTGATGAAAAAAGGCTTTGAAGATGAGATGGATATGGAAGAGTTCCTTGCCGAGGAACCGGATTTTTCCGATCCGTTCGAGATAGAAGATATGGATATCGCTGTTGAAAGAATACTTTCGGCAGTTGAAAGCGGCGAGAAGATCTGTATTTACGGCGACTACGACGCCGACGGCGTTACATCTACATCAATGCTGTATATGTATCTCAAAAGCCTTTGGGCGGAGGTCATGTATTACATACCGGAGCGTGAGAAAGAGGGCTACGGTCTTAATAACGGCGCAGTGGACAAGCTCAGTGAAATGAATGTCGATCTGATAATCACCGTTGATAACGGCATTTCTGCAGCGGAGCAGGTAGCGTATGCTTCTTCGCTCGGTATAGATACCGTAGTTACCGATCACCATGAGCCGCCCGAGGAGCTTCCCGAGGCTGTTGCCGTTGTCGATCCGCACCGTCACGACGATATGAGCGAATTCAAGGATCTGTGCGGTGCAGGCGTTGTTTTAAAGCTTATCATGGCGATGGAGATGAGGTCGGAATCGCTCGATATAGAAGACCTGCTCGACCGCTACAGCGACATATGCGCAGTAGGTACGGTAGCCGACGTTGTGAGCCTGACGGGCGAAAACAGAATGATCGTAAAAGAGGGGCTTCGCAGGATAAATACAGACAACAATCTCGGTCTTTCAATGCTTCGCAAGTACGCCTGCATAGACGAGAAAGAGGTCACGTCCGGCGACGTAGGCTTTATGATAGGCCCCCGTATCAACGCAGGCGGCAGGCTCGATATTGCGATAAAGGCAGTTGAGCTGCTCACCACCGACAGCATCAGCAGAGCGGAAGAGATAGCAAAAGAGCTGAATGAATATAACGCCGAAAGAAAGTCGATCGAGAAGAAGATAATAGAAGAAGCGGTAGCAAAGCTCGACAGCCGCCCCGATATAAGAAACAGGAAGATAATCGTGATCGACGGCGAGGGCTGGCATCAGGGCGTTATAGGTCTTGCAGCGTCAAGGATAAAGGATATCTACGGCAAGCCGACTATAGTTATCACATATGAGGGCGACAAGGCGAAAGGCTCCGCAAGAAGCGTTGAGGGCTTCCCGATGGTAACGGGCGTTTCGTACTGCCGTGATCTGCTTACGATCTTCGGCGGTCATCCTATGGCGGCAGGAATGTCGCTCCCGACAGATAATATAGAGCTTTTCAGAAATAAGATAAACGAGTACGCCGATACTCTTGAAAACGAGTTTTTCCCGACGCTCGATGTGTCACTCTGGCTGAAGCCCGGCACACTGCGTGTTGAGGATATCGAGTCGCTCAAAAAGCTCGAACCTTACGGAACGGGCAATCCGAAGCCTGTTTTCGGCTATGCAAAGGTAACGATAACGGAAGTGAAGCCCGTAAAGAACGGACAGTACGTCAGGGTGCTTTTCAAGCGTGACACATTTGCGGCGGACGCCATGTGCTTTAGCTACACATACGATGATTTCCCGTACATAAAGGGCGACGTTGTAAATATCGCCGCCGACCTCAGCATCAACGATTACATGAACGCTCGCACGGTTTCGTCGTTCATAAAAGAGATAATGTTTGCAGACGCCGACCACGAATCAATGCTTCGCAGCAGGCGAATATTCGAGGCATATCTCAACGGCGCCGATGTGACGAGCGAAACGAAAGAAGAGCTTGCGCCCGACAGAGAAGATTTCGCCGCCATATATAAGCTGCTCAGGGCAAACAACGGCTTCCGCTTTGCGCCGGAAGTGCTTCTGCACCGCATAGGAAGAGATACGCTCACCTACGGTAAACTCATGCTCTGCCTAAAGGCGATGGAAGAGCTTTCCCTGATAACGCTCGCAAGAAAAGCCGATACGCTCAGGATAACGCTGCTGCCCGTCAGCGGCAAGGTGGAGCTTATGTCTGCACCGGTTTTGAAACGGATCGTCTCAAATTGAAAATAGAAAATTGCGGTCAGGCTTACTGCGCTCGCCTTTTTATTAATGTGGAAAGTGGAAAGTGGAATGAATAAACTCGGGTTCGCCGAGTTGGATTTGTATTAGTTTTCATAGATCTATGCTTTATTCACTTCTGTGAGAAAACTATCAAGTCTGAAAAAAACTAATATAAAAACAAGCACGAAGTGCTTCCGCAATTCCACACTCCACACTCCACACTCCACATTCCACATTAAAACAGTGAGCGCTGCTGTTTGTTAAGGAAGCACTGATTAAATCGAGTGCCCATATTGCGCAGTCAGATTTGCGGACAGTGTCCGCAGACAGATATGCGTTACACACTTTGATTTATGATAAGATGCAAGCAAGATGGGTGCTCAGTCCGCAGGACGTGATTTATTCAGTGGTTCCTTAATATAGACGGTTTTAAATTATAATTAAAAGTACACAAATAAAAGCTGTGAAGTATATTAATAAAAGATTAATTTTGCCATAAAATCGGTAAAAAAAGTTGAAAACATGTTGATTTTTGCAAAAAAATGCTTATAATATATATAATACCCCTTTATATTTTAACGTGAAAACAGTATTATGAAAGTACGACGGGCGACGTTTGGCGCCCTGATTATGAAACAGAGAGGTGTTGTTATTTGGCTGCTAACAGAAAGTACTACCAGGACTATGAAGAACTGTGCGAACTGATCGACAGAAGCTCTACAGAGTACGATCTTGAAAAGATCAAAAGAGCATACCGTCTTGCCGAGCAAATGCACGGCGACCAGCGCAGAGTTTCGGGTGTGCCATATATCCTTCACCCGACGTCGGTTGCCTGTATAATCGTCGATCTCGGCATGGATACAGACTCGGTCGTTGCAGCTCTGCTTCATGACGTCGTTGAAGATACTCCCGTAACTCTCGACGAGGTGGCAAAGGATTTCGGCGTTGAAGTAGCTCACCTTGTAGACGGCGTGACGAAGATCAGCAAGATCGCCTACAGCGAAAAGGAAGAGCGCCAGGCGGAGAGCGTAAGAAAAATGCTTATCGCTATGGCAGACGATATCAGAGTTATAATCATCAAGCTCGCAGACCGTCTCCATAATATGCGCACCATAGACTGCATGCGTGAGCAGAAGCGCCGTGATATCGCTCTTGAAACGATGGAGGTATATGCTCCCATCGCACACCGCCTCGGTATCAAAGCCATCAAAGACGAAATGGAAGATCTCTCGCTGCAGTACCTTGACCCGATAGGCTACAAGGAGATCGAATCATATATCGAAAACAATATCGCCGACGGTCAGAGCTTCATAAAGAAGATAATGGATCAGCTTTCGGATCGTGTTTCAAAGAGCATTCCGGGCGCTAAGGTCAGCGGAAGAGTTAAAAGCATTCACGGCATTTACAAAAAGCTTATCGTTCAGGGCAAATCGCTCCAGGAGATATACGACATCTACGCAGTAAGAGTTATAGTTGATTCCGTCATAGACTGCTACACGGTGCTCGGCATAGTTCACGATATGTTCCAGCCGATACCGCAGAGATTCAAGGACTATATCTCTACTCCGAAGCCGAATAACTACCGCTCGCTGCACACGACCGTGATCGGCACCGACGGCGTGCCCTTTGAAGTTCAGATACGAACAAAAGAAATGCATATGACAGCCGAGTACGGTATCGCCGCACACTGGAAATACAAGCTCGGACTCAACTCAAAAAGCACGATGGACGAACAGCTTGCCTGGATACGCAAGATGCTCGAAAATCAGCAGGATAACCACGATCCTGCAAGGCTTATCAAGGACATCAAGACAGATCTTTCTTCCGACGAGGTGTTTGTATACACTCCGAGGGGCAAGATAATCAACCTGCCTTCCGGTTCGACCGTTATAGACGTTGCCTACGCTATCCACAGCGAGGTGGGCAACAGAATGCTCGGCGCAAAGGCTAATTACAGGATAGTGCCGATAGATTACGTTGTAAAAACGGGCGATATCATCGAGATACTCACCGGCAAGGAAGGCTCTGTAGGCCCGTCGAGAGACTGGCTCAAGATAGTTAAAACGAGTGAAGCAAGAAACAAGATACGCCAGTGGTTCAAGCGTGAAAAGCGTGAGGAGAACATTATCCTCGGCAAGCAGGAATTTGATAAGGAGTGCCGCAGAAACGGCATCGTTCTTGATGAGAAAGAGCTTGCCGTTATGATGGAGCCTATCCTCAAAAAGAAGAATATCCCGAATATGGAAAACTTCTATGCGTCTTTAAGCTACGGCGGCACAGTGCTGTGGAAGCTCATGCCCCGCATAAAGGAAGAGTACGCAAAGATCATAGAGGAGAAGAACAAGGAAGAAAATCCCGAAGAGGAGTTCGTTGTTCCGATCACCGAAGCGCCGGCACGTCCGAAGGTTTCCAAAAGCGGCGTAGTTATCGAGGGCATGGACGACGTGGAGATAAAGCTTTCAAAATGCTGTACACCGCTTCCGGGTGATGAGATCATCGCATTCATCACAAAGGGTCACGGTATCTCGGTGCATAAGCGCACATGCAAGAACGTTCCCGAAGATATCCTCACCGCTGAGGATCCGTCACGCTGGGTAAGCGCAAAGTGGGCGGAGTCCATAGACACCTACTTCAACACCGATATCGAGATCAAAGCATACGACAGAACGAGCCTTCTTGCCGATCTTTCAATGCAGCTCGGCAACATGAAGATACACATACACAATATGTATTCCCGTTCGCTCGGCAATGGCAGGGCGATAGTCCGCTTCAACATCACCGTTCGGGATAAGGCGCATCTGCGTGACATTATTTCTCGTCTGGGAGCAGTTCGCGGCGTTACGTCCGTTGAAAGAGTAAGCAGCGGAAACTATTGATAAACTCGGGGGATTTGCCTTTAGGCGGTCCCCTGTTTTTGTAAATTGAAAATGGAAAATTGAGGAAGCACTTCGTGCTTGATTTGTAGTGCTGTATCGGTGAGCCATACTTCTCGAAAGCAGCCGAGCGAAGCAAAGGCGGACGGATTAAGTAAAGTTTCGGCTATAGATAAAGCTGCGCATACAGGGTTTGGGGCGAAGCCCAATGTCAACAACTTAAGAAACTTTGCCTGAAAAACCCCTCAGACGGCTGCGTCGCCAGCGTCTCGGCTGCCGCCTCGGTCGGTGCTGTTACCTTGCGGCAACGTCTGCCACCGGCAGACCGCACACTTTCAGGGGAGCCAGCCAACTTTTAATAAACCAAAAGCCTCTCCTGAAAGGGGAGGTGGCACGCCGTAGGCGTGACGGAGGGGTTAATATATAAAGTGGCAAATACTATTTACTTTGTTTTATTCCTTAA
>CACZYP010000036.1 GCA_902785425.1 uncultured Ruminococcus sp.
GCGAGGGAGCTTTTGCTTTGGTTATTGTCCGCCTTTCATGTCAGGGAGAGAAATCTATCCTTGATTTGAATGAGGGGATTGATGAGCAGAGACTATTTAATGATAAAATACTCTCAGACATTTCATCATCTCCGGTTCATCCTGATTTTGCTGAGATTATACCATAATATAAGCTCATATTCAAGTAGAATCAAAACTATACTTTTGAAGGCGAGGACACCTTATATTATCACTTCATCTCAAGCACCTTGATCGTTTCGGGAATCTCCCGATCCTCTGCGGCCCATGTAGCTTTCCCCCTTGTGCCGACGATTGGGATTGCATGTGTGCCGCCGGCTATCGGTTCGGTGTGATTTGCGCCGTTCCGGCTGTCCTTAGTTGTTATGACCATCGTTGAAGCAAACGTTTGCATAGTCTGCACCGCCGAAGTCTATTTTGTACTTGTTGTTCCGTCACTGAACAGTGTTACGCTGCAATCGGTTTGCCTATATTTCCATTAACGTTCAATCCTACGCTGAATCTCAATACAGCAAGCGCATCATTTGCACTGATCTCGCCGTCGTTGTCAACATCGGCAAGTCTGGTCTGTTCCGGTGTAAAGGTCTCCATACCAACGCTTGCACGAAGTATCATGAGCGCATCGTTTGCTGTGATCTCGCCGTCTCTGTCAACATCGCCGAGACTGCCGATAGGTTCGGGTTTTTCGGGTGTGTCCGGTGAATCGGGTGTATCTTTACTATCATCCGTTTCCGAGCCTTGATCGCTGTCCGTAGTTTTGTCCGGATCTGAGGCTTGTGTGTCGGAAGCTGAATCTTCCGTATCGCTCTCTGCTTTATCCGTATCTGAACTTGTTATATCTGTATCGGTTTCCGACGTATTTGTGTCGGATTCTGTATCAGTATCATAGCTGATATCGCTTTGATCGCTGTCCGTAACATCGCTGTCTGCAAGGCACGGAATGATAATAGTCTTACTGTCGATATACTGCTTACCGTCAAAGCTTACCGCCGCCGTGCAGACCTTCAACCCGTCCGTTTCCTTTGCAGGCTCTTTGCTGTATACAAGCTTTACTTCTGCGGGCACGGTCACCGTATGACTGCCGTCATTTTCACAGATAAACACAGCCGAAGCGCTCATCAGATCATCACTCCAATTGAATGTCGGCTCGCTCCATCTATGACCGAGCTGATCGAGCGTTTCAACTTTTTCGCTTGAATAAGTCTTACCGTCATTTTCTATTGACGCCGTATAGACTCTGTAACCCTTTTCGGTACAATCGGGATCAATAACACTTTTAACAGTCACGGGAACATCATAAGTTTCAATGTGGCTGTTATCGTTTTCACACGCAAAAAAGGCAACAGCGCTTTTGAAGCCGTCCCATACCCATTTAAGGAAGACCTTGAAGGAATGTCCTGTTTTTGGAACTAAGATCGAATCAAGCTTTTCTTTACCGTATTTATCTGCGTAATAATTTCCGTACTCATCCTCGTAATACTCAATGTTTCCGTCCTTAGTGCAGGTAGGAGCAGCCGCTTTGTGATGAGTGAGTTCAATATTTGCCGTTTTTTCAAAGCCGACAATACCGTTATCAGGCACCCATTTATTAAGCTTGCTTTCGTCACCGTTAAAATATACGCTGTGGTACTTCGAGCTGCCGTTTTCATCTGCGCCGAGCACGGCTCTTACCTGAGAAAGCGTTTCGGAAATACTATTTCTGTTACTGTTCAGGATATCCGCAAAAGCATCGGATGACATCACAGCGCCCGACTGCGGCTGATCGTCAGATTCGGGCGATTCATTAACGAACTTGCCTGCGTAACGCTTTTCAGCAGCGTCTTTTCCTACCGTCTTTTGTGACGCATCGGTATTGTAATAGCACTGACGCTGCTCGGAAGAGCTTGCAGCCATACCGACAAAACCGCCGAGGTACATGCTGTACTTCCCGACTGTCTCAACATTGCCCTTTGCATAGCAGTTGATGCAAACACCGCCGTCAAGTGCGATAAATCCGCCTGCTTCGGCTCTGTTTGTCTGATCTGCACCTGCATGTGTATCTCCGAGTGTGTAGGAATTTACGATCGTCGCACGGTTTGTAACAGCAGACATTCCTGCCGCATAGCTGTAATTGATGCCCGACCACGCCGAAGAATCTGTGTTTGTATATGAATTTGAAACACAGCCGTACATAAGGCTTCCGGCAAGACCGCCCGAAAGCGCAAAGTCCTCCTCGGAGCGTGAATCGACAACGCCTGTAACCGAGCAGTTATCAATGATAAAGCCGCCCTGAGCATTAGCTGCAAGACCGCCGACATAGCATCTGTAGCGGTTTTCGGCATAGAACTCAGCATCTTCTATCCTGATGTTTTTAAGCTCCGCACAGTATCCGTTTTCGGGTATCTCATTGCTTGTATAGCTTCCTTGCACCACACCGAAAAGACCCATATAATTTGCACTGACAGGTGCGCTCTTGCTGCCTGCTTTCAAGCCTTTGATCGTGTAATTGTTTCCGTCATAACTGCCCTTGAAAGGATAGAGAGCAACTGCGTCCTGTCCGAAGCCGTCGCCGTCTGCATCGCCGAAAATGCCACGTCCTATCGGCTTCCAGTCACCGCCTGTAACGGTAATGTTTTTTGTTTGCCTGAAATATACTCCGCACCAATCAACATCTTCATTTACGGAAGATGCAAGATAACGAAGCTGCTCCTCGTTTTCGATAAGATAAGGATCGCTCTGTGTGCCGCTTCCTTTAAACACGGAAGTATCGGCAGGAGCATAATTAGAATCATCGCCGAAAAGCGCCTTGAAGCGTGCTCTTGAAACCGCCTCATTAAAGCTTTCCGTACCGTTTTCACCGCTTATAAGCTGAGTGCCTGTTATCTCGGCGTTTTCTACCGTGATCTTTACAACAGTGCTCTTATCGAGTGAGCGGCCGTACCATTCACCGTCGGGCATTTTCTGCTCATCATTGATATCGGCTGTCTTTTCGATATCGGGCTGAACGTATGCAACAACCGCTTTTTCATCGGAGAGAACAGCTTTGCCGGCTTTGACTATCCATTTTCTCAGTGAATCCAAAGGCAGACCGAAGCTTGCTATATCTGCCGGAAAGCTTTCAAACGAAGCATTAAGGCCGTCTGCAACGAGATTTGCGTCTGTTGCTTTGTGATAGCCGTTTATATTATCTGTAAGCGCACCGGGGAATCTGTAACCCCATTCATCACTTACTCCGCCGGGTACGACCTCTCCGAACGGATCAACGGGATCGACCGTTCTTCCGTCGATCTTCATGCTTGCATCAAGATCATACCAGCAATTGTATGCTTTGCCTATACCCGTTATCCAGCCTGCGATGATACCCGTATCTATCGAATATTCAAGAGCTTCTACATCGCCCTGACCGTAACAGTTTACGATCGTTCCGCCGTTTACGGCAGCTATATTGCCGATGCACGCCATGCCTTCAATGTCGTTTTCGGTATTTCTGTAAGCGCTTCCCGTTATACTTCCGAAAGCACAGCAGTTGGCAGCGATACCTCTGTTGATGATACCGACAATTCCGCCGACCTCTGCAAGCTCTCCGGATAATTCACGGACATTCATTGTTACATCGGTCATTGAATTTATAACTGCGCCTTTAAACATATGCCCGACGACACCGCCTGCAAAAGACGTTCCCTTATCGGTGGTGTGCGAAATAACGCCGTTGACTGTGCAGCTGTCTATTACAGCGCCGTGATAATCGCCCTCCGTATCGGTACCGCTCATTCGTCCTGCTATGCCGCCGATATAAGCGCTGCCTGTGCTGTGAGTATTGATCGAGAGCTTATCAAGTTTAACATCATGTATATATGCATTCTCGTTTACCCAGCCGAAAAGACCTGCATATGCGCTGCTGCCGTCAAGCTCCTTAGCCGCTTCGGCAGAGCCTATCGTTAAACCGCTAATCGTTTTACCGCTGCCGTCAAAGTCTCCGTTGAAGCGGTAAAAGCTGCCGCCGATCGGCGACCAAGTTTCTCCCGTAAGATCAATATCATCGGCAAGCTTTATGTATTTACCGCTGTAATCTATCTTATCGCTCAGTGAAGAAGCAAAATCTGCAAGCTGCGATCTCGTTTCGATAAGATACGGATCATTCTCCTCACCGGTGCCGCCTGCAAAGATAGATGTGTCTATCTCGTAAGAGACCCAAACGCTGCCGAACGGAACTGCTCTGCCGTTTTCAAGCTTCCATTCACGCAAAACGAGCGAAGCGTCGTCAATAGCATCATTGACGGCTTTTATATTTCCGCTGAGCGTATCAGCAAACACGGCGGAGCTTATCTCCTCGGATGAGATCTCTATTGCAGAAACATTTTCGGAAGCTCCGTCAATCGGCCACGCTTTATTCGATACGAAAACCTCGCCGCCTTCATCGTCGGCAGACTTTACGATCGAACCTGAAGAATAATACAGATCAAAAGCGTAAGACGTCAGAAGCTGACCCGAAACAGCGCCTGCGTAACAGGGAGTTACACCTGCTTTTTGTTTAATAAGAACATCGGCTGATGTACAGCAATTATATGTTTTTGATGTCATAGAGCCTGTCAGTCCGCCTGCATAAGCATCACTGCTGCCCGATGTATTCTCTGCATATGCGCTTCCGAACGCAGAACAGTTTGCCATAACGGAATTATTGCCCGTAAGACCTGCAATAACGCCTGCATAAGCAGTGTTCCAGCTTCCCGATGAAACTGCCGAAGCGTTGACATCTGCGGCGCAGTTGATAACAGCAGACCTTGTAAACGCTCTGCCGAGGATACCGCCTGCAAAAGCCTGACCGTCCGAGGAATTTACCTTTATGTTTCCGCTTACAAAGCATCCGTCAATTACCGATGCACGAGGTGAAGCGCTCTGAGTATCACCTGCTATACCGCCGGCACGCACGTTTGCCCATGAGCCTGTTTCACTCACATTTATATCAACATCCGTAATTACAACATCGGAGACTCTTGCAGTTCCGCCAAGTGTTGAGAAAAGTCCGAGGTTTGCCTCCCCGTCGAATTCTCCTGTGATTTTCAAGCCGGAGACAGTATTTCCTTTGCCGTCAAAGCTGCCCGAAAACAGCTTTGTTTTGTTGCTTGAAGCTTTCCCTTCGGCGCCTATCGGATTCCAGCTTTCGACACCGTTAAGATCTATATCGCCGCCGAGTGAGACGAATGCTTTTGTGTACGTTTCATCGCCCTCATCTACTTTTTCGGCAAAGCGCACAAGCTGCGCAGGAGTGGAAATAACGAACGGATCGGACTGTGTACCGGAGCCGAGGATAGTTCCCTCTGATTTTGACAAAGCGTCTGCAACAGCTTCTTTTATACCATTGCAGCTGAGCGTTGCCCCCGAAACTGTGTCCACATCATCGGCTGATGTTTTTCCGGCAAATCCATCGAGCATAGCTTCCGCTTTCTGCCAGTATCTTTTCGTTTCCTTTTGCGACAACACCGTTACCTGCGATATCTTTTTATCGGCTACAACGACCGACACTTTGATATCTCCGTTTCTGCCCTTGCCCGTACCGATATAAGTTCCGTCAACAGTATCGGAAGCAAGCTTTGCCGGTATTGTCAGATCATTCTTTTCAGCCGATACGGTGCCATTGCGAGGAATGAGCGCAAGTATCTTTTCGGTATCGGGAATGATACCGTTAGCATCGCCCGTGCCTTTCCAGTACGTTTCACCCTGTTCCGATGTTCCGTTTACAAGCTTCCTGTTCGTTGCATCGGAGATCGTAATATTGCCGCTTACAGGAGCTGCAGGATTCTGAAAGCTTGCGCCGCCTTCAAGGTAAGCATTTGCGAGGCTGAGCGTTCCATTGCCTGTTACAGCAGCGCCGCCGCTGCCTTTGCTTTGATCGGACGTAATATTCATGCCGTAGCCGCCGACCGCAATAAGGCTGCCTTCGCCCGTTATCGTACCGTTGTTCAGAATAACCGCAGCGCCGCCGTTTGCTGTGAGCATAGAATTGCCGCCGCCATATACTGCAAGTACGGAGCCTTTCGGCACATTGAGCGTGCCGCTGACGCTGATCGCCGGCTGACCTGTCTCACCGGAAGGCGCTTCATCTCCGAGGATAAAAACATCGCCCTTTATGGAAACGCTGCCCTCTGTTGTTACGACAGGAGCAAAATTCCGCCTGTTCTCATCGTCTCTTGCAGAGTAATTCGTATGAGAAACGATATGTGCGTTTTCAAGAGTCGAGCCGTCCTTCATTTGTATCTGACCGTTTACAGACGAGCCGAAAAGCCACTCACCGCCGCCGTAATCGTTATAGTCCATTGAGAATGTGCCGCCTCTTACCTCTATGATGCCTTCGGCGGTACTTTGACGAAGCGTGAGCTTTGCACCCTTTTCAACGATCACCCGAACGCCGCTGTGGATCCTCATGTTGACCATTGTAAGATCACAGCTTTTTGGGATAATGAGCGTCTGAGTCGGTTCTTCACCGTTTGTAAGTGAGATCGTTCTGCCAAGCTCGCCGTAATTAATCTCCGGGAGCGCCGCATGAGAACCGTACCACGCTTTGATATCCTGCGGAACAGTAACTGTTTCGTTTTCGCCGCCAAACTCTGTGATATACCAGGGTTCGTTGTCAAACATATATTTACCGTCGGCAGTCTGCACACAGTTATCGTACTTTAATTGGTCGATAAGTTTTTCCTCTCCGGAATACACCTTAAACTCGACCGTATTGCTGACGGCGCTTCCTTTATCGGTATCAAGGTATACATGTACTTTGTAATTGCCGGCTTTTTTCGGAACACCTCTCAGGAAAAGATCACCCGAAAACGGATCGATCTCACCCGTCAAGCCCGAATCAGCAGGCTCGATCACGATCTTTGATGCAGCACCATTCACCTTCAGGATATCGCCGTTTTTGAAATAATCGGGCTTTTGCCATGAATCCTCCGGAATATCCGAAACCGCCGTGTTTTTATCAACAAGCGCATATTCAACATGAGCCGTGCTGCCCGATGAATAATACGAACCTGCGCCCGTTGTTGCCGAGCTTACAGCATCAACATCGTCTGCCTGCCCTACGATCTTGTTGTCAAAGCCACCGACTATACGAACGTGCAAGCCGGAGCTCTGCGTTTCGTCGATCCGAGCGTCAGTATCGCTGTCAGTATTTGTGTCGGTCTGAGTATCGGTCGATGTCTGTGAATCGGTATCAGTCGAAATGTTTTCATCAATAAGGACAACACTATAGCTTGACTGCTCCCACCAATTCTGAGGTTCTGTCTTTGTCATCAAAAGCGTTACCGAAACATTCTCACCGCTCGGGTTTGTAAATGCAACAGTATTGCTGCCCTGCGAAAGAGACGCCGTATAAAACGATATAGTCTGTCCGCTTACGACGCAGTCTCCGACGTTTGCATAGCTGATATGATAAGCATTTTCATTGAAGTTCAGCTTTGAACCGTTTATAAATACACCTGCACGGGCTATCTTCACAAGATCAGCCCGCTCGTTTGAAAAAGATGCTGTAACAAAACTGCCCGTGCTGCCCTCCGTTTTTACGCTTTCAAGACCGATCTTCATGCCTGTCTGCTGCACGATAGCCGTATCAGTGCTGTCTGCATACGCCGTCAGGAGTGCGCCCTGTGCGGTTGACTGCACAAGAAGCAATCCAAGCAGCAAACACGCAAGTCTTTTTGCGCCCTTGTTATTCTTGTTCATTCAAAAAATCTCCTCCGATTATATTGTCAACATTTTGTTGAGCCTTGCCGTTTCATACCCGTGCAAGAACGCAGCAATCTGACACAAAAAAAGTGCCCGTCCGTGCGAGCACTTTTTTATAAACACAGATCTGCGAAAACGCAGGGAAAGAATCTTTTGTTACAATACGAATTTATTTTTTTACGTTGAACGCTCCCATTCCGGGGTAGCAAGCAGATGAACCGAGCTGTTCTTCAATGCGAAGAAGCTGATTGTACTTTGCAACTCTTTCCGATCTGCTCGGTGCGCCTGTTTTTATCTGGCAGGTATTCAAAGCAACGGCGAGATCTGCAATAGTCGTATCGGCAGTTTCACCCGAACGGTGCGAAGAGATAGCTGTGTAGCCTGCCTTGTGAGCCATTTTGATAGCTTCGAGCGTTTCGGAAACCGAACCGATCTGATTGAGCTTGATGAGTATGGAGTTTCCTGCGCCAAGCTGTATGCCCTTTGCAAGTCTCTCTGTATTTGTAACGAAAAGATCATCGCCGACGAGCTGCACCTTATGACCGATCTGCTTTGTCATCTTGACCCAGCCGTCCCAGTCCTCTTCATCAAGGCCGTCCTCGATCGAGATTATCGGGTACTTGTCAACGAGCGCTTCCCAGTGTGCGATAAGCTCATCGGAAGTAAACTCTCTGCCGCTTTTAGGCTGTTTGTAGAAGCCCTTGCCCTTTTCGCTCTTCCACTCGGAAGAAGCGGCGTCCATAGCGATCATGAAATCTCTGCCCGGCTCAAAACCTGCTTTTCTTACGGCTTCGAGTATCTTCTCGATAGCCTCTTCGTCGCTCTTGAGATTATTCGGAGCAAAACCGCCCTCATCGCCTACCGCTGTAACGTCTCCCATTTCCTTGAGCAGCGCTTTGAGAGCATGGAAGACCTCTGCACACCAGCGCAGACCTTCCTTGAATGAAGGCGCACCGACAGGCATTATCATAAATTCCTGTGTGTCTACCGCACTGTCAGCATGAGCGCCGCCGTTGAGAATATTCATCATCGGTACGGGCAGCTTCGTTCCCTGTATGCCGCCCAGGAATCTGTAAAGTGGGATATCGAGCGATACTGAGGCTGCTCTTGCACAAGCGATGGAAACTGCAAGGATCGCATTTGCACCGAGCTTTGATTTATCTTTTGTACCGTCAGCGTCGATCATAGCCTTATCGACAGCATAGATATCAGAAGCGTCCATACCCTCGATCGTTTTTGCGATCACATCATTTATGTTTTCAACTGCCTTCTGCACACCCTTGCCGAGGTATCTTCCTTTGTCACCGTCACGAAGCTCCAGTGCCTCAAACTCACCTGTGGAAGCACCGCTCGGAGCCGTGCCTCTTGCAACGGTACCGTCCGCCAGTGTTACCTCTGCTTCAACAGTAGGGTTTCCTCTTGAGTCGAGTATCTCACGACCAACTACTTTTTCGATCTCCAAATAATTCATGGCCTTTCTCCGTTCCGCCGTATCCCGGCTGTTTTATCATTAATATTTCATTATTGACTCGCAGGCTCCGGATTATTCAAATATGCCCTATTGCTCTTAGGATTTCTAAAACGAGCCTGCGGCCGATCTATTCGCAGTTAGTTTTATTTAACTAACCGAGATTATAGTATCATATTTTTATTTGTTTGTCAATCCTCTTTTAACTTTTTTCTGTTTCAATTTTGCCGTTATCTGCTGACTTTTATGTGATATGCAACGCCAAAAAGCTGTTTTTAAACATCAACTTCATTCGTCTTACTTAGTTGTCACTTACTTTGTATCATAAGAAAGCCATTTTTTTTACACATATTCATTAAAGCTTTTAACGATGTTTTCAAAGATCTATTCTTTTATAAGATCGTACATATATAAACCGTTTCCGCAATTTCTCACACGGTCAAGCTTCATTCCGAGATGTACATATCTTGAGCATTTATCTCGATCGTCCGTTTCAAGTATTACAGGCACGCCTCTATGCCGTGCGGTGCGGAAAACATCATCGAGCATCTTTTTCATATAGCCTTGCTTCTGATATTCACGTCTTACAACAAACATCTCGATACGGATATATTTCCGCTTATCCTTTTTCATTCGTGACTCTATCATACCGCCGTCGGAAAAGCACGCTTTTACAAAATATATCATGCAGATGAATCCGCCTAAAGCTTTCTTTTCTGCCGAGATCATTTTCAGACCGTCTGTAAGTCCGATCTTTGGGAATCCGTCGCCGGAAAGCGTGACATAGCCCTCATGCCTTTCGGAAGTAGTGTAAAGCAAGCCTGTTTTGTAAGCGGCACGAACAATGGCGTTCATGTATGTAAACATATTTTCACGAGTCCTTATGAACATACGAAGGCCTTTGTCGTTTTTATTGTAACTGTGTTCGTAAAATGAATCGGCTATCTGATGTGAGATCTCATCAAGCTGCGCTTCCGAAAGGTTCTTTAGTTTTATCATAGTATTCTCACTCCGCTTCACGATCATGTTTTAACGAATAGACAGCGAGAGCAATGCACATTACAAGTCCGCCTATACTTGTACTGCCCGGAACACCAAGCGCCGACAGGATAAAGTATATCAGTACCACATTAAAAACACAGAACCAACGAGGCATTTTTGTTTTTCCCGTTACCGTCAGAATAAAAAGAGTCAATGCCATAACAGTATAGAAAACGGCATTTAACGACATGAGCAATGTATGATCCGATATATATTTTTGATACAGATCAAAAGCTTCTCTTGTCATTTTTCCTTCAATAAAGATCCATGCAGCCGTTGTGCAGATGATATGATATACTGCGCCCATAACGGCAGCGCCTATACCCGATATCAATACAAGATATGACGCTTTTGGATTTGATCCCGATAAGAACAAGTATATTCCGTACATTCCGAGTGCGATCAATACCATTGATAAAGTGCCTGCCCCTGCCGACAGCACAAATCTCGATGAAGCAGTACCGCTCATCACATAGACGGCTTTTTCGTATTCACTCAGTGCTTCTCCGAGAAGCAGCCCGTTCGGCAGGACGCTCAGTATTATATCTGCGATCAGACAGATAAGATATCCGACCGCTCCGATAAAAATAAATACCGTTGATCTGTTTTTATTGATTTTCATTATATCACCACTTAAATACCGCAAGACGATTGTTCAGATTCTTTCCTATAACTGCAAACATCTTGCCCCGTATCGAGTATTTCTTCATCTCGTCATTATAGCTTTGCTCGGAAACGAGCTTAAGGCGAGGTTCGAGCGGGATATACTCCTCCCCTGTTTTTGTTCCCCAGCCGAACGTAGCATTGGTATGCTTCACTGCGTCATGGTGCTTTGAGTTTTTCTCAAGGAAAGGCGAATGAAGCTCTACAAGAAGATAACCGTGTTCAAACGAATCACAAAGCATATTAAGGCACGTTTTAACCTGTTCCTTTGAAAAATACTCCATAACGCCTTCCATCACAACAAGATACATATCGCTTTTGGGAATAAGATGCGTCCACTTTCCATCAAGAGCACTTCCCTCAATCATAACACATCTGCTGCGGTCACTGTAAACCTTTCTTCTCACCTTGATCTGATCGGGAAGATCGACATCGAACCATGTGATCTTCCCGTTGTCCACCTGAATGAACTTATCGTCAAATCCGCATCCGAGATTTATACCCACAGCGCTTGGGTGCTTTTTGATAAGCTCTTTCAGCTTTTCACGAAACATGAGCGTTCTTGCAACAACGCCCTCATGCGAAAGAAACGGATCGTATTTGCTCACATCAACGCCAAGTGTATCAATGATCTCCTTTGCTTTCAGATCTGTGATCCGAGCGTTTTTCCTTGCCGTTTCCGACGCTTTTATCGCAAGCGGGATAAGCGCCGTTTCCTGTACATCTCCGAATTTTAATTCCATGTTTTCCACTTCCTTTTCAAGATTTATATATTGTAAAAAATTCAGGCAGGCTTTGAATGACCGAATCATGGTGCTTTGTCTTCCGTAAAAAATGGACTATACGAGCATTAATCCGCATTTCCTGAAAACTCCTGCCTGCGTGCCGAAATCGACAACTCGCCACAGGTCGATTTGAAAAAACCAACCAGCTCATGCACTTTATCAGCTGTCAGCTGACAGTTCCGAACTGCTTCTCCGTCTTTAAGCATCAGAATGTGGTCGCAGCAGGAGAGTATTTATTCTTTTCCTTTCTTTCGGATTTTTGCGGTAACAATCATACACAACTCCGACTGATACGATTCTCCGACAAGGTGCTTTAACAAAGCTTTGAGTATCACTTTATGTGTCCGGGAATACTGTGCGTTCTTACAAGTTGTAAATACGTTATCCTGTCTTGCCGATCACAACGATCCTTGCATCAGTAAAACTATTCAAAGGTTCAAAAGCCTGCTCTATCCCCTTTGTTATATAAAGTGTGTTGTCGTCACCTATAAGCACGGCGTCTGTTTCGTGGTGCCGTGAAAGATATTCTGAAGCGCCGTCTACTCCCATTATGTAAAATGAAGTGGAAAGCGCATCGCACAGTGCGCCGTCATCGCCTATCACAGTAGATGAGATGATCCCGTTCTCGGCAGGGCGGCCTGTTTTCGGGTCGATGATATGATGATACTTTTTCCCATCCTGCCCGATAAAAAACCGCTCATAACCGCCCGACGTTATAACAGCTTTATCAATGACCTCAACACTGCCGGCAAGTAAACTCTCATCCTCGGGGTCTTGAATGCCGACTTTCCAAGCGCTGCCGTCGGGCTTTGCGCCTACTGTCTGAACATTTCCGCCCATATTTAGAAGCGCACTTTTTATGTTGTTTCGTTTAAGTGTTTCGGCAGCAATTTTTCCTGCATAGCCCTTTGCTATGCCGCCGAGATCAATGCTCACATTCTTATCAAGCGACGCTTTCTGTACAGCATCATCAAGGTGTATCTTGTCACAGCCCGTGTTTGCCAAAAGCTCTTCTAAACGCTTATCATCCGGGATATGATGATCGTTTGTTGTAAAACCCCATTCCTGTGAAACAGGGTAAAGCGTTATGTCGAAAGCGCCGTTCGTTTCCTTATTGAGAGCAAGCGAAGCCTTTAAAAGCTCCGTAGTATCGTCCGAAATACCGACAGCTGCTGTGTCGGCACTGTTTATCTGTGATATCTCGCTTCCGCTTTCGGTAACGGAAAGCATATCTTCAAGCTCCGTTATCTGTAAAGCCGCTTTTTCAAGAACATTGCCGCCATTTTCACCGTAAGCCTTCAACGACATATACGTATCCATAGCAAACAGCGTTTTCTCGTGCTCTGCTTCCGTATGATCCGCCTGAGGCGTGTCGGGAGATGTATTGCATGAACAAAGCATAACCATTGACAGCGCACATATAAGCACTGTGATCTTTCTCATTCAGCTTACCCTCGCTTCCCTTAGCGCATCGGCGACCGCTCTCATAACTCCCCTTGAACTGAGCGTTGCGCCGCTTACAGTGTCTATATCTTCCAACGAATCAAGCTCTTCACGTTCTCTGCCGAGTATCACAGGTATGACATCTTTCTTTACACGGTCTATATACCAAGGATCTGTCTCATCGGAAAGCGCTTCAATGTCAACTATCCTGTCGTTCTCGATCGTGACTGTAACTGTCAGCTTTACACGAACGTCGTCGTCTTCCTCATAGCATTCGGCAGAGTACACGCCGTCATTGTAGATGCGTTCCGGTTCGTTTGGCATTTCTTCCGAAAAATCTGAGACAACTTCGTCAGCCTGGGAAGCTGTATCGTTTTCCGTATCGTTTTCCTGCTTTTTTTCCGAAGGATCCGAACCGTGAGCTGTAGATGCCGGTGAAGCTTCATGCTTTTTATCGTCTTCAAAAGTATCCTGAACAGGCTCTTCATTGACCTCCTGCGTTGCTGCTCCCGATGATATTGACGATGTTTTTCCGGAAGAGACCGCATCTGTCTTCCTGCTGCTTATCACCTTTGATGACGATACAGCCGGGCTTTTCTGAGATGATACAGACGTCGTTTTTTCGGATGAAACAGCCGAGGAAACAGCATACGACGCAGCCGAAGCTGTACTTTGCTTTGACGATACGCTTTGTTCTGACGACGCTGCCGATGAAACATCAGACGAAGCCGGGACGGGTACATTTTCTTTTGCTGTAGCTGCCGATATATTCGGAACGGCAATAAGCAGCGTTATCGCAGCAAGTGCGGCAGCGCCGACAGATGCAGAAGAAATATTGATCGTTTTTTCGTTTTCTTTATACTTTTTTACAAGAGCTTTCGATATTCTCATTGCCGCATACGAAATAAAAACGGCACTGTACACAGCAACATCTATCATGCTCTTTGCCTTTCCGCTCCATGCCGCAGGAAGATATGCAAGCAGGATATGAAGATAGAGCAAAGCGTAGAAAGCATAAGCCGATCTTTGCAGAGCCTTCCATTTTTTCGCATTCATTGACTTGCGTATCTTCTTAAATGACGTTACCGCAAGCGGTATCAGCAAGACGGTCATGATCAGAGCAAAAACCGTAAGCGCTGTCTGTGTTCCGTGAAGCTTTGATGAAAACAGCCTTGTAAGGTATTTCAGACCGTATATCACAAGATGCGTTACCGTCAGTATCGAGGCGATTATTGCAAGCTCGGCTCTTATCGGCATCAGCTTTTTCGCTTCCTTTGAACCTGCACGAAAAGCTCCGGCAAACATCACCAATACAAAAAACGCCGCAGGGAGCGCTCCTTTCTGAAAAGCACCTAAAGCATAATCTTTAACGATACCATCGGTATTTTTGAAAGGGAAAACCGACAAAAGTACAGAGATCACCGCCGAACCGACATAAAACGGTATCGGGTGTTTTTTTAATACATCGCCGCATAACAATGTGAATATAACGGCTGTCAATAAAGACAAAAGAAAAAGCATTTATATATCATTCCTTTATTATATTTGGCAAAGTTATTATAAGATTATTCTTTGTTAAATACATCTTTAAACGGCTGCAGCAGACCTGCCTTGTCCATTTTTTCTATCGTGAAGCTCGTGAGAAGTCCTGTGAGAATGCCTGTGATGCAGCCCGAGATCAACAAAAAAGGCAGATAATATACCACCGCCCATGTCATCAGCACACAGGCTGCCGATATCTGACCTATATTGTGAAACACTGCTCCTACTAAGCTTATAAACCACACAGGCTTTCCATTAAGAAGCTTTTCGGCGGCGCACATCGCTGAAAATGCAAGCATTCCGCCGCACAGGCTGTAAAGAAACGATATCGCCTGACCTGCAAACACTGCGGCAAGCACGATCCTTACCAAAAGCACAGCTGCCGCTGATTTTTTGTCGGCAGTCAGGATAAGAAACAGTGTGATAACATTCGCAAGACCGAGCTTTACGCCCTGTATCGGAACTATCGGGGGTATCATGGATTCTACTGTGAAAATAATAAGCGAAAGCGCACACAGCAGAGATAGCGTAACAAGTTTTCTTATTTTGATCTTATTCATAATACATCACTGAGCAACTGCGTCAATACCCTCGCTTTCATACGGCGAATCTTTGATCTCTATAACAAGCTTATTCGGCAGGCATACTATCGGCAGCAAGGAAGAATGGATAAAACCCGTGTTGATGCAGATCTCATCGGGGCATGACGCATGAGTAACGCCGATCTCACCATGACATACTTCTACTGTATTGCTGCCGCCGTCCTTCGTTTCTACCAAAAAAGAATACGGTTCTTTGACCGCATTGAGGTCTATCGTTTTTATCAGAACAGAATCGGAGTATACGTAAGCATAACGTTCGTTGCCGCCGGTGAAATACCTGAACGCCGTTAACGCACAAGACAAAACAATAACTGCCGCCGCAGCAGCCGCACAAACATATTCTTTTTTCATCACAATCACACCGCCGAACAGACCCCGCCAAAATACGGCTATCTATAAGACAGCCGTATTATCAAGGAGGTCAGGATAGATTTTTTATTCCTCGTCCGCCTTTCTTTTGCGTAAGGAAAAAGCGGCTGCAAGAGAGGAAATTCCGATAACAGCAGGGAAAACAATGCTGTTTCTGCCCGATGTTTTGGGTGAAGTTACATAAGAACTGCTCTTACTGCTGTTGTCGGAAGAAGACTTGCCGGAGCTTGTGTCGGAGGTATTCTTGCCCGAAGAAACAGCGGAAGAAGCTTTTTCGGAGTCGGTATCTTTTACGGAGTCTGTATCCTTTTCGGAAGATGCGTCTTTTGCGCTGTCGGTATCCGTATCGGACGAAATATCCGAGGAAACATCTTCATTATCGGAAGCTTCCTCTGTTTCTTTTAAAGAAAGCGTGAAAGATATATCGGGATACCCCTTTGCGGAAACTGTGAGTTCAAAAGAATCTTTCGCTTCGGTGTCGAACACCTTGCCGTCACGGGTCTCAGCTTCAAGGTCTATCGTTCCGTCCTCGCTGCTTATGATCTTTACGCCCCTCTTACCTGCCGCAGAGAAAGCATTTCCGTCAACAGAAACAGTTGAAAGATTTTTGAGGAACGAAGCAAAGGAAGCTTCATCACTATCGGGTACAAGCTTCTTTTCTGCTGCATCGTACTTAGCGGCAGGCTTATCCGTTGAAAGAACAAAGCTTGCGCTCTTGGGAGCGTATTTGCCGCTTTTATCGGTCATAGTGAGAGTATATGAACCTGCCGATGCATTCGAAAATGTGAGCGTACCGCTGTAGCTGTCACCGTCATTTTGACCTGTTACGGAAGTTTCAAGATTCTCAGCCGCAAAGCTTGCATCATAGTCTGCCGGGAGAGGCGCTGTAATTGTAACGGCAGTATCGGAAGCTGTGATATCCGAATCGGAAACATTAAGCTCGCCCTCTGTCTTTATCGGAACATATTCATTTACTTTGTAATCATATACGCCGCTTGTCGTGATATACTCGATCTCGTTGATCGTTTTTCCCATGATCGAAGAATAATGCTCGTAACTCAGAGTATTTCCGTGAGGTTCTGTCGTTACAAATCCCGTACTCCAAGAGAACTCATTTGACCTGAGCCAGATGTTTTCAAGATGGCGCAAACCGTAGTTAGTACCGTCGTCTGTTTTCAAGACGATACCGTACACATCGCCTTTGATCGCTTCGGCATCCTTGAACGCATAGAGATAATCGCCCCATGCAGTTGAGGTTGACAAAGAACCGTCTCCGTCGGTGACGTTCTTCTCGCCTTTCGTTTCGGAAAAGCTGTAGCTGCCGTCGCCGTTTACAGTAAGCTCTTTGTAAACAGCCGGAGTTTCGGAAAGCTCGGTGAAATAATAATCCGCCGATTCATCGTTGACCGCTTTGAGGGAGCTTAACTTGTCGGCATCAACTGCCACAGGAAAAGCTACACCGCAGATCATTCCGCCTGAACCTTCCGTGTTTTCTTTTGTGTACGTTGTCGGGAACTTCTTCCACTTTGCGTCTGTTGCCGAAGAAACAGCGTCGATAGAAACATCGTTGCTCGTCACTTCCGCTGCATAAAAATCGCTGTAAGGAATGTTCATCGTAAGGAATACCGTATCATTTTCAGCCGAAGCCGAAAACGGTATCGCCCCCGCCGCCACCGTTACCGCAGCAGCAAATGCCGCCGCCTTTATTAATTCTGCTTTCATATATCAAAGCACACCTTTCTGTTTATTTGCCGGGATCATCGCTCTTACGGGTCAATATTGTTATGTTATACTAACTCCGAGTCTGCGATGATCTCAACGTTTCATATGATCCGAGGCTGTTATACACCACTGTTACGCAAAGCGATCGAGGTATACAAAACTAACTCTCGCAAATCATAACTCTTTTTACCGATAGTTTACTCCTGCTGTCACATAAAAAGCACCGCAATATGATAAACGACACAAGAAAGCAGCAAAGCACCGCCGATATAGAATCCTGCTACACGAGCTGTCCATTTCAGCGAATGTGACTCTCTGTACGTCGTGCTGAGCGCCATTACACACGGCACATTAAATGTGCATGCGAATATAAACGCAAGTGCCTCTGCTTTGGATATCGTTTGTGCCATTACCGAGCCGAGCATTGTCGTATCGGCCGCAGCCGTTTTCGCATTGAATGTTGCATCGACAAGGCTGTTCTGCCCTACAAATGCCGCATTCAGCACACCGAGTACAGCCTCCTTTGCAAACGCCGAGCTGAGAAATCCCATAAACGTCTGCCAGCCCATACCGAAGAAGCGGGTAACAGGCTCGATAAACGTTCCCACACGGTAAAGCAGGCTCTTCGTGATATCACCGTTGCTGCTAAATGAGAACACCCAGAACAGAAGCGAAACAAGTGTCACCGTGACAAGAGCACGTTTGAAGATATCCCACGATTTCAGGAACGCCTCTTTGATTATGTGCTTCCAATGCGCCTTGTGATACGGCGGAAGCTCCATTATCATTCCGGATCGTGTTTCTTTCGGAGCAAGCACTTTACCGAATATCTTTGACACGATGAACATCATTACCGCCATATACAGCAGTATTCCGAGACATATACACGCCGTTTCAGCCGGCGAAAAGAACATACCGGAGATCACAGGGATAACCGACCATATCGCACCGCACGGGACCGCCCACACGACCGCCATAGCAAGCATTCTCTGACCCCAGTTATCCATAACTCTTGTGCCGCAAGCACCGCCTATGGTACAGCCGAAACCCATCAGCACAGGACATATCGCTTTTCCCTGCAGACCGAGCTTTGAAAGAATACCGTCGAACTGATATGCAGCCCTTGCAAGAAAACCTATCTCCTCCAGAAATCCGAACGCAATATTCACGCCGAATACAAAACCTGCCATTGACAACGAAAAATACAGCACGTTCGGCAAAATAAGGCTGAATATCGAAACGAGCCACGAGTGGACATTCCAGCCCGTCAGAAGATCGTGTATCGGCTGATTAAGAAGTCCCGGCAGCATCGAACCGACCGCCATAAACGGAGCCATTATCACCATCGCCGCAAGGAAAGCGAGCAGCACCACGCCTATTGCGATCAGCTTGCCGCCGACAGGATGCAGTGCAGCTTTGTCGAACTTCGATATCTCGTATTTTTCTGAGCTTGTCTTTGTTACGTCTTTGAGCGTTTCGGATATCCACCTGTACTTTGCGTCACACTCCGCCATAACGCCATTTTCAGAGGAAGCGGGAGCGTTTGCAAGCTTGTGCGGCTTTTCAAGTTCGCTTGAAAACAGCTTTTTCAGTTTATCATATCCCTTTTGATCGGCCGCAACAAACGGCAGCACAGGGATACCGAGCCTTTTTTCGAGCACCTTATGATTGATCTGTTTATTCTGCTGCTTCGCAACGTCCATCATATTGAGCAAAAGCACAGACGGCTTTTTAAGAGCCGCAAACTCCGCAAGCATGAACATGCTTCTTTCAAGCTGAGAAGCATCAACAAGAACACAAACAAGATCGGCGTTGTCCTGCCTGATATAATCGGCTGTAATGATCTCTTCGTCGGAGTTGCCCGTAAGGCCGTAGCTTCCGGGAAGATCTGTAACGGCGTATTTTTTGCCGTTGTAAGTATAATAACCGTCGTTTTTCTCGACTGTTTTTCCCGGCCAGTTTCCGACGTGCTGATGTGACCCGGTAAGAGCATTATACACGGTCGATTTGCCTGAATTCGGCTGACCCAATAACGCTATCCTGTTCATCTCACAGTCACCTCGATCCTCTCTGCGTCATTCCTGTTGAGAGCTATAAGCGTTTCACGCAGATACACCAGCACGGGCATTCGCTTGTCGTTTTTTATTGTTTGAAATCTTACGCCGTGAGTTATCCCTATCGACGTTATACGGTTGATAAAATGCTCGTCGCCGCTGATGTTTTTGATTATCCCGAACGTGTCGGGCGTTGTTTCCGTCAGCTTCATCGTTTTCTCCTCATTGTGTACTTCCTGCGATCATGCAAGCACCTTTCCGAGGGCAGTCAGCTTCTCGACATCATCATCCGAGGGCGCATCGTTTACAATGTATCCTTCACCGCCGATAAGCTCCGCTCCGGCAGCCTTTATGCGTTCTTCCCAGTCACGCATCCACTGACCATCGCCCCAGCCATAGGAGCCGAAAAGAAGAACTTTCTTACCCGAAAGAGCGCTTTCTGCTGATGCAAAGAACGGCTCAAATTCGCTTTCTTCAAGCACCTCATCACCCATTGCAGGGCAGCCGAGAGCAAGCGCATCGTAATCCGCAACGCTGCCCGAAAAGTCCGATACAGCTACAGGCTCAACGCCTGCACCCTCTGCTACTGCCTTTGCCATAGCCTCGGTATTACCCGTTGCACTCCAATAAATAACTGCTGTTTTCATAAATCATTCCTCCTGAAATTCACTACAGCGCTGTAAAGATCAACGCCGTGCTTTATATTATTGCACAGATAATCTCTGCAATTTACATAATCGTTAAACGTCCTCTGCGCTCCCTCCGGATCACTGTAGACCTTCCAGAAGCCGCAGAACAGACAATTCGCTCCCTTGTTCTCTATAAAGCCGAGAACATCATCTAACGGGTAACCGAGAAACACTCCGAATTCGTGCGGAAAATTCTCGCAGGAGATGCGCTGCTCCAATATGTCAAGTTTTTCGTTTATCGTAAGTGTTCTGCTATAACCGTATCCCTCAAGAAAAGCCGCCGTGCGCTCGTTAAGAAGCCACATTTCAAGCAGTTCTTTTTGGTATACATATACGAGCGCCCTGCTCTTGCACCGGCACAAACAGCGCACGGAAAGCCCTTTAAGCGCACCCATGCATCCAAAATACTCTTCGATATCATCTGCCGAAAATTCATTCTGATGAACAGCAAACAGATTTGCGCACTTTACGCCAAGCAGCGTAGGAGCGGAATGGAAGGCCAGCATCTCTTCAAAGCGCTTTCTTTCGTATTCAGACATTTATTTCATCTCCAATCTCGTAAGCCTTTTTAAGCACAGATCAAAATAAGCGTGATCCGGCAAAACATTATAAGCAAACAAATGTTTCAGTGCAGGTAATGTATGCTCGACCGCATCTGCGTGTTAACTCGTAAATGGAATTAAGTATCCGTAAGTTGTTAGTATTAACTAACTATGCAATATTTTACATCATTTCGGTAAAAAGGTCAATATATTCTGAGCCTTTTGATGTATTTTCGTGAATCGAAACATAATGTTAGGTAAAGCTAACTTGATTTTAGATATATTGTTTGAAAGCCGCAAATGTATACTGCGATATCTATGTTGTTTTCATCTTATACGCCTGCTTTCCAATTTATCGAAGTGTTGTATTCATTATATATACGGCTATACATTCCGTCTTTTCCAAAAGAATTGAATGAGTACCGTATTCGCAAACACTGCCGTCTTCCGGGACATAGATACAGTCAGCATTTACACCAGTACGTACCCTTTGCACCTATGACCGTATACACACCGTCAGGCATGTATTCTGATTCAATATAAATAATGCATTTGCAGTAAAAACTAAGAAATCACCGATCAAAAGGCTTGCTTTTTTAAAATGATCATTCTTCAAATGATTAACAATTATCTTGTAAAATGTAAATTAGGCTACACTGCGTATACGTTTTGTAAATTAAGCTACAGTTCAAGCATGAATTGCCTGTATGCAGAAGCTCCTTTTTTTGCTATTATATAGATGTACTCAAGAGAGAAACAAAAACGACAGATAAAAGGGGTAATCAAAATGAAAAAAGCAGGAACGATCAAGACTAAGGTATTCGCAGGAGTTATCGCAGCAGTTTGCGCTGTATCGGTTATTTCAACAGGTGCAGTCATGGGAGCGTCGGCATTTTCATCGGTAAACACCAATGCTGACACAGTCATTATTGAAAAAAGAACATCAGGCAAAACATTCACGCTTCCGATGAAAGGTGTTGACTGGAACTACTTCAGTGACAGCCTTGACGTAACGGTCGATTGTGAAATCGATTTCAGCTGCAACTTATGCAACTTCAAGTTCACGGCGATCAGACCGGGCACGGCAAATATTACGCTTCAGACAAAGAGCACTGACGGTACATGGACCAATACTCCTATCAAGATCACAGTTGACCGTGATCTGCGTATGAACATCGTGCAGAACGGAAATGCAGCAGCAAGCAGCGATATAAAGTTTACTGTTGATGAAGATGATACGGCAGCGACTATCGCAAACAAAACATCAAACAGCACATTTAACCTTCCTATGAAAGGCGTTGACTGGAACTATTATGCTGACAGCCTTAATGTAAAGGTGACCGGAGACGCAGATCCCGATCACAACATGTGCACATTTACATTTAAAGCTGTAAAGCCCGGTATAACAAACGTCGAGCTTCAGACAAAGGATACCTACGGCACATGGAGCAATACTCCTGTAAGAATTACAGTTGACAAAGATCTCAGCATGAATATAGTACAGACAGGTGACGCCTCTGTTATTTCGGAGAAGTCAAAAACTCAGAATAACAAAGCTGTTGAGACCAAAACAGCGGAGAACGATCAGTCCGAAGCAAATGTTAATAAAGAATACTGGCTCAGCGAGTATGCAGGTACTACACGCAATGACGCTATAGAACTTGTAATTCCCGATAATGAAGATGGTTGGACTCTTCTCACAGCAGACGAAAGCGTTTATTTCGGCGATGACGCATGGTATGTTTCTATAATCAATGAAAATACAGGTGCAGTAAAGTCTGCTTATGTAATTGGCGATGATTGTTTCTTTGTAGAAGACAGCGAAGAAGAAACAAATAAGAATTTAAGCCACAAGGAATACTGGGAGAGAGCAAACCAGATACGATGGCTTTGCAGCATGGGCAATTGTTTTCAGCAACATGGAAGATGAAGATACAGTTGTTTTCGTAAACGGCGGTAATTGCTATTTGAATTGATCAACAGATCAGGGCTGTAAGGTTTGGAAGGAAAGACCGTCCTGCGGAGAGTGAATCTTCGCAGGACGGTTGTTTTTTAGTATAACGTTATTACTATCAGGTATAGTATTGCAAGGATGGTGAATGTAAGTTCACCTGACTTATGGTTACTCCATCAGCTTGATACCGCAAAAACCCTCACAACAAGCTTCCTTGCAGTGAGGGTTTTGCAGATTCGTCGGTTCCTTAATTGTTCCCGGTATTTCTATATTGAGCTTACATATATATTTATTCGAGTTCCAAATTATTATATCATTCATATTCAGAAATACGGATTAAGAATAAGTAACGCTAACACTACAACCATCAGACAATGATGATAAACTGACATCTTGTATTTATGCTCTTTTTTTAATTTCTTTATATGATAAAAATTATACATAAATTTTATAATTGCAGCAGCATATAAAAAATCATCAATAATTATGGTGTAGTGAATACTATTAACGACAAGCATCAATATAAAAAACAAATAAAAGGAATATGAAATAATGCTTTTCACTTTCAATAAGCAATCATCCACAAACAAAATGATCAATATAATCAATAAAAATATCATTGTCAAAACCTACAGTAATCAAGCTTGAGACCTGCCTTGTATGGCTGTTAATAATTATTTTTCTATCTGCGCACCGTTCTTAAAGCGGAATGTAAGTTTTCGGGCATTTCCTGCACCGGAACTCACTGATCTATTCTTCGGGAAGGAAGTGCTTTGACAAGCGTTTTGGAAAAGGCCCTTCGAGTTTATAGGAGATCTGAAAATCCTCTAAAACCTCATTGAATGCGTTTATATACTTTTTATCTCTTAGCAGCTGCATAAACGACACAAATATCTTGTCAGACATCGAGGTTATTTCGAGAAGAAGATGTCCTTCTACAACGATCACATACGACTCCACATAGTCGGCGACCTCTCCCCAATCCATCTGACCCGAATAATTCACGATATATGTTCCGTGCTTTGCGTCCTTTCCGGTAGATGGATCGTTGTTTTTCGTGTATTTTCTCTTTTGCTTCAATCCCTTGATTTTATCAAGCTCCTCATAAGATAAAAAGAGCTTTCGCAGCTCCTCGCTGCTCACGGTAGGATCTGTTTGCAGGATCATTTGTCCTCTTGTCATTGTTCCGAGGGTACTCATATCCTTTTTTAAAACTTCTCTGTCATAATCTATATGCACATGACTAAGAAGATCACAGTGAGCATTTTTCAGTCCGAGATTTGAGGTCGGATTATGAGCTATCTCGCCGCCGATGACCTTGTTTTTCTCAGGCAAAACTTTGTCGAGCATTTTTGCCATCAATATGAGAAATACCGCCGCAACGCTCATATCGTTTTCTTTGGAAAATCTAATAATTTCCTTCTGCGGAAATGTGTAAAGATAATAATCAGGCGATCGTTTGAATGGATTTGCAAGCCCATTCAGATAATCAAGCGAAAGTATAGCCGGATCCTTACTCTTGTATTCAAATATCGGCTTATCGGAGGAAAGATTATCCATAGTAGGTTCTGCGGTCTCTCCGGGCAATAGTTCACTATCGGGTTTTCTTATTCCCGGCGCATTTGGCGTGACCCCGTACTTCTCAACAACATACTCGTAAACGCTTGTCATTACCCATGGCAGGAAGCCTCTTCCGCCGCACATGGAATGACTTATATAAAAGCTGATCTCCTTATCTTTACAGGTCACAAACAACAAATGACCGTTCACTCTTTCTTCGCCAAGCTTAGGCACCCGCTTCGTTTCGGGTATCACCGAAACAGGCTCATTATTAGGCTCAAGAACATATCCGCCGTCCTCATCGACCGTGACCTTCACCGCAAAATATGGGTATCGCTTGATTGCGGCATTTACAGCGGAATCAAGAACGGAAATATCTACCGTTTCCTTCATATTCACAACGATCCTGACAGCGTGAGAAAAAACCGACTCACTTCGGTACAGTCTGTATGTATCAATACTGTATTTCATTTGGTATGCCCCCTTGCAATGGTATGCTATCATTATACCATTATTACACTCTCATTTTCAACATATTTTTTTGATTGTGTATTCGCCTGAGTTATCTTAAAAAAATCTAAGGAGACACTGATTAAACCGAGTGTCTCCTTAACCTCTTTACAGTTTTCATTTGACCTTATACCGCCGCTGCCTGAGCGGCGGTATTTATCGTTCGTGTCAGACATTAAAAAAGATATTCATACTGTTTTGCAAGATCCTTATCGGCTTCATCGATTCGCCTTCGTGTCGCAATGTATCATTGATTTCTTTTGTAATGCGCATCTTTATCCTTGTCGCAGGCTTCCTTAACCTCAATAAACACCTGACGGTAATCCTTAAATTTTTCGGGATCGAATATTACAATACCTTTTGCAACAGAGAGATAGTTTTCCTGAACATGTTCATCGTTATACTGTTTTAAAGCTGCATCAAACTTCGCAAGATAATTATTCATGTCGAATCTGTCCTTTTTCTCCATGATAACAATAAATTCATCACCCATAACATGATAAACATTCTCTTTGCCAAAGACCTCTTTCAACATAAGAGCACACTGAAACATCAGCTTTTCTCCGGCTTCAAATCCATGATGTGTATAGATCCTCTTCATACCGTTTATGTCCAAGAACACAATTGAAAAGTCAGCGCCGCCTGCTTTGATCTGATCGTCAAGCTTTTTGATCTTGCTTCTGTATGCCGCCTTGTTTTGTACGCCGGTGGTATCGTCGGTATACAAACCCGATTCCACATATTTCAGGTAGGAAGAAAGCTTATTGTAGGCTGATTCAATACTTGTATTTAACGCCTCATATTCATCAACAGAGCGCTTCATGGCTGATTCACCGCTTGCAAGCGTTTTCAAAACAGTACTTTCGGATTCGGGCAGCATATCAAGCCTTTTGATCGAGCTTTTCATAATGATCTCATCAAGTTGCTTGGTTTGAAGATCAAGATCAGACAAGCGCTGCAGCATAGCCGAAAAACGTTTTCTGTTTTGTGACATGATGATAAATGATAGAATAATACCTATTGTCAAAGCTGCCATAGTAATGATCACGGCAACTTCTTTGCCTGAATCAAGAACACCATCGTACCAGTCAGCATCGAAGTCTACACCTATGATCCCCACGACACTACCCGTTGAATCAAATATAGGGCTGTACGCTGAATAAAATCGTCCCCATTCGTCAGAATGCGGTTTTTTATCGACAGACGGAACACCTTTTGCCGCAGTTCTGAGAGCGTCTGTTACTACGATAGCTTCACCAAAATCAGCAGGATCCACTCTGTCCGGATCAATTGCAAACGTGAATGTATCGTTCGGACCGGGATTTACGCCATAGATATAATCCAGTTCTATATTATCCTGAAAAGAACGAAGTATATTAGCTGTACGGATATAATCCTCCTTGTCCTTGTCCTCGGCGGTCAGGTTTTTTATCACATCACCGTCTATCTGTGCAGCTGCCGCTTTTGAAACATCAAGCATTCGCTGTTCGATCTGGTCACGCAGGTTATTCTTTGACATCGTCATGAGCGTCACACCCATGAGGATATTTGTTGTCAGCAAGAGAGCAAGTGCCAGTAAAAAATTCCGCATACTTGTTCTGACTTTCTTGTCTGTTCTTTCCATAATGCACCTCTTTTTCTGTGTTGATCGAGATAAAAAGGTCAGACTATATACCGTCTGCTTATTTATACAGTCTCTGCATAATTTTGTCCGACTTTTTAAAAATTATATAAAAATTTCATAAAACTAATTCCTTGTAGCAATTATAACATGGTCATGTATATTCTGTCAAGCTAAAAGATGAATTTCACACAATATACACCAAATACACCAAACTCCCGAACAATTCCGGAAATTCACGGTGCTGTGATCTGACGGTGCATTTGCCGGAGCGGAATATAAAAAGCCCTGCAAAGCAAGCTTACCGCCTGCCTTGTAGGGCTGTAACCTAAGGAACCACTGAATAAATCACGCCCTACGGGCTGAGCACCCATCTTGCTTGCATCTTTTGGTCAAATTGAACTCAAAAACCTTGAAATACGTCAGT
>CACZYP010000037.1:0-52916 GCA_902785425.1 uncultured Ruminococcus sp.
AAATTGCATCTTTTTTCCTCTCCCTTTGCTTGTTATATCCATTATATCACTTTTTCCTGTTTTAGGGTAGGGTTTTTAGAGGTGCCCAATTGTCAATTGCGGAAGCACTTCGTGCTTGATTTATATTACTTTATTCAAACTTAATACTTATTTCTTTACAGCGAATAAAGTGTAGTTTTATGAGGTTCAATTTAAATTCAACTCGCCGCAGGCGAGTTCCGCAATTTTCCATTTTCAATTTTCAATTTTCCATTTAAATAAGCCTCGCCGCAGGCGAGTTCCATAATTGTCCACTGTCAATTGTCAATTGATAAGTTGCTTCCTCTTGATTTTATGGCGGTTTATCGGCAGTCGGTTTTCGGCTGCCTTTTTTTGCAGTAAGATGTGGTAAGGTGATTTTTTATCTTGCTACAAATAAATGGCTCAACCATGCGGTTTTTCGGGGTTTGTGGTAAGTGGTAAGAGATAATCGTGTAAATATATATATTTATTATATACTTATTTTTTTACACTTTTATACAAATCCTCTTACCACTTACCACAGAGAGCCAAATACTGGCTTAACCAAGCCGTTTTTGCTGTTGTAAGATGCGTTTTTTTATCTTACCACGCTCTTACCACATTCCACATTAAAAAACATAAAAGCTGCTGTTCCGCAGCTTTTATCTATTCTCTATTTACTCTTCACTGAGCGAACGAAGTGAGCGATCCTGAATAATTCCATATTTTTGCGGAATGCTATATTCATAATATTCCAAAGAGGAGCAGACCGCATGGATAAAACGTTTTCAAAAAGAGTTATCGTCCGCATTACATCGTTTGCCGTTGCGGCAGCAGTGCTGCTGTCGGGCGCAGGCTTTGCAGGATATAAGCTTATTTCACGATATAAAAACAAAGTAGAGGGCGGCTATCAGCTCGCACTAAACGATCTTGCCGACTATACGTCAAACATCAGAACCACTCTCGAAAAAAGTATATTTGCCAACACGGCGGCGCAACAGCAGCCGTCCTTTGCAAAGCTCATGTCGATGAGCGAGGGGGCGAAGTCGTCGCTTTCGCAGCTTCCTATGAGCAGCGGTCAGGCGAACGATATCCAGAAGTTCTTTGCGCAGGTGGGCGATTTCAGCTTCTATGCGCTTTCAAAGCTTGCAAAGAACAATACTCTTTCGTCCGCCGAGCGTGAATCGCTCAAAACGCTGTACCGCTATGCGTGCGATCTTGATATTGCCGTCGAGGATATGGCGGCGGCGTACTCCGACGGCTCTGTTGATATCGGCGAGCCGATAACGTTAAAAGGAAATCTCCCGAGTGCAGACGAGACGGCAGCGCTTACCCTTGACGGCGGATTCCGTGAAATGAACGACGGCTTTGCCGATTATCCCACAATGATCTATGACGGTCCCTTTTCCGATCATGTGGCGAACAGAAGCTCCGCATTTTTGAGAGAGATGCCCGAGGTGACAAAAGAGCAGGCGTTGATAATAGCAGCCTCATTTCTTAAAAAAGATAAAAGCAAGCTCTTTTACGAGGGTCAGACGAAGGGAAATCTGCCGACGTACAATTTCTCGACCGACAGCGATTATATCACCGTGACAAAGAAGGGCGGATATGTAGATATCTACAGAAGCAGCGAAGCTTACCATACGACTACTCTTTCTTATGACGATGTACTTGCCGAAGCGAAGAAGCGTCTTATCGAGCTGTACCGTGAGGAGTTTACGGAAAGCTACTATTCGATCAGCGACAATGTCTGCACGATAAATTTTGCGTACACCGAAAACGGCGTTGTGTGCTACCCCGACCTGATAAAAGTAAGCGTCAGTATGCAAACGGGGGAGATAGTAGGCTGGTGTGCTTCCGGCTACCTGATGAGCCACACAAAGCGTGACCTGCCTGCACCAAAGATATCGGAAGCAACGGCGCAGATGTCACTCAGCCCCGAACTAAAGGTAAAGTCCGTAAAAACGGCGCTTATCCCGACAGGCGGATACAACGAAGTGCTGACGTATGAATTTCTGTGCGAATCCGGCAATGAAACGCTTCTCGTCTATATCAACGGTGACACAGCACTCGAAGAGCAGCTCTATATAGTTCTGAAAAGCGATAACGGTATGTTGGTGATGTAAATTGAAAATGGAAAATTGAAAATGGAAAATTGCGGAGTCGCTTCGCTCCTGTTTTTTATTAGTGTTTCCATAATAGTTCTCTCACGGTAGCGAATAAAAGCATGGATTTATGAGAATTAATAAATCAACTCGGCGAAGCCGAGTTCCATAATTTTCCATTTTCAATTTTCAATTAAGAAAGAGCTGTCCCTTGAACAGCTCTTTTTGTTATTTCGCTTTTTTCTTTTTCGGTTCGGGGAGTTCTGCTGCCATGCTATTGACAAGCTCTGAAAGGAACTCTTTGTCGTCAACGTTTTCTACAAGGAGCATTTCTTTTGCTCCCTCATACGGAAGTTCCTTCGGTGCGTCGGGCATCATGGCATTTGAAGATTTAGTCTGCTTTACAAGAAATCTGTCGTCGTATATGCCGCCGAAAACCTTGCCTCGGCTGTAAAGTATATACTCGCCCATCATAGCACGATACGTGATATCGTCTGCTTCGGAAAGCTGTTCTATAATAAAATTCAGATAGTCTTTTGATGAAGCCATATAGTTCTCCTTTTAACGCATGCTGTCTGACGGTCTGCCCTGAGACTGAAATGAATTGCTTGTGCGGACGTCTGATGATCTGAAAGTGTAGTACGGATCGTAGCACGCTTGTCCGCCTTGTGTTTGGAATGAGCCGTTATAGCTTCCGCTTTGCTGTCTGTAGGTGTTGTAGGGGTTATAGTTGTTTACCTCTTCCAGACGGCTTTGCGGCTGATAACTGCCTGCTGAATTGCTTTGGTACGTTTCATAGCCGGGTCTGCTGTACGCTGAATAGAATGCGGCGTCGGCTCTGCTTTTGCGTTTTCTGATTATGAAAACGGCAGGGATTGCAGCTATCAGTGCTGTCAACATGGCAATGCCTGCATAGAATGTCAGTAAGCGTCTTTCGTATGATCTTGTGCAGTCAAGTGTGAACGGTGCAAGCATCAGTTTGTTCCACGTTTTATCGTATTCGCTTGCTTCTTTAGCCCAGTCGTAATATGCCTTGGCTATCGAGGCGTCGTTTCTGATGAATACTCCGTCGAGATCTACATAGCCGGTGTATGATGATGTTCTGACTATATCATACAGCTGTGAAGAAAGATTATCTCCCGGAGTCGTTCTGACGAGCATAACGGAATCTTCACCGCAGTTAACGAGCCAGTATACGTAATTATCGTTCAGCTCTCTTACCATTCTGCTTTCATCATACGTTTTTCCCATGGTATCGTAAACTGTGCAGTAGCTGCCACGAACGGCTCTGTCCATTCTGACTTCGGAATATGTAAGCTCACTGTAATCCAAAGGCTTTTTGCCGAACTGTTGAAGGAACACGCCTCCATTGGTGCAGATAAACAGCATCATCGGCAAACACCAAAGTACAACTAATACGCCGATAAAACGAATTTTTAATTGAGTCCTTAATCTCATGTTCTTCTCCTTATAAGTTGATGTGTTTCGGGCAGGATGTTATTATCCTGCGGATCATTATAGAAGCTGTCTGACTGTCTGTAAGCGTTACATCCGCCATCGCTTGCAGTGCTTCCTTAGCATTATGTGTCCTCCCGGTGGGAATGGTGATAATACATAACAAAAGCGCACTTCCGAAGATGTGCGCTCGCTATAAAGCTCAACTTTGTAATTTTACCATATTATCACGATGAATACAAGTGCTATTTTCCGCAGTGTGTGGAGACAGCAAAAGTTTTTCCGTTTCTTATATTTATAAGCGGTATTAGCGGCGAAGTATATTGTCTCTTAAAGAAGCGCTGATTATATCGAGTGCCCGTATTGCGCAGTCGGATTTTGAGGCAAATTGGACGAAAAAGCCGACCGTAAATGTATTCATAACGCACCTTGCTTCAATATCGATTTTAAGCGGAAGTGTTCTGTTCTTTGCAGGGGTTTTGGAATTATCTCGTACAAAAAACAAAACCGCACAAAGAAAGCCTTTGTGCGGTGGATTTGTGATATTGTACCGAAGCGGTAAAATTATCTCTTCGATAACTTTTTTTCGTGTATTAATGCGGGGTTTGGGGCGGTTGGGTGCTGTGCGGGTGCTGCGAATAGGTATGCAGCGGATCTTTTTATACTTGCAATTGCTTTCAATAAAAATAACGCGCTCAGCTGTTAAAACCCCTCCTCAATCATTTTAACTATCGCCTCATCGGCAGGGCAAAAGCGGTATTCCGAAAGCTCCTTTGCCGTTATCCAACGCATATCGTTGTGTTCCAGCAAAGTCGGCTCACCTTGGGCGATTACCGCACTAAACAGCGTGATATTTACCGTAATATCGGGATATTCGTGCGTCACCTTCATAAGCTCCTCGCCGACGCTTATTGTAATTCCAAGCTCCTCTTTACACTCACGTATAAGTGCCTGCCGCTTCGTTTCGCCCGGCTCTACCTTGCCGCCGACGAATTCCCACAATAGGGCACGCGCCTTATTTTCGGGGCGTTGGCAGATCAAGAATTTATCGTCTTTCCAAATCATCGCCGCTACTACTTCAATCATTATCCCACCACCAGTTTGTTCGTTTTCTTCAAATATTTCGCTGGTATCGGACTGTCAAGGTGCCAGATTATATTCATCGGCTGCGAGCCCTCGTGACTTACATACTTCGCCGTGCCGAGACAAGTATACGACTGCGCCGCGCCCGTTATACGGTCTGATTTGAACTCACGCACAAAGAGCAGTACCCTGCTTCCGCGTTCTCTGTGATGGATATACCGCTGCCCTGTCGGCGACGTTTCCGACGTTGTGCTCTGGCTTTGCCAATGAAAAAGGCTCTCACTGATCGAGTAATCGTTGTACATCGTTGTGGGAGAATAGTCCTTGTCGGCTTTATTCAGCGTGATAAAAAACACGTCCACTCCCTTTTCGGGAAGCCATTTCACACCCTCGCGAACGGTTGACGGCTTCTGGAAATCGAGCGCCGCTAATATCTGATCTCTCGTGTAAACGCAGTGCAGGTCAAGCGGGCAGTCGAAGCCGATATCAAGCGGAGAATCGATAAAGTCAATGTGATCGTAACGGTATTTAAGAAGCTCGATAAGCTCTGAGATAAAAACGATGTTCTTACCAAGTTTTCGCAGATCGTTCCGCATCTTTTCTTCGTCCCAACTCTCTGCCTCTTTGCCGCGGATCGTCAGACAGAACATCCGGATCATACGGCTCTCAAGCGCCGTCATTTCGGATAGATCCACATTTTGGATGTTCGGCAAAAGATCAAGCAGAAAGCTTATCCACCTGCGTGAATTGATATCTGCAAGCTTTATCATAGCCTTTTGAAAAATCGTTTCAAACGGCTCATCGAAATCCGCCGTCACTCCGGCACGGACGCACAAGCGTGAGAACAGCGCCGATCTATATACAGCCTTCGCCTCGATGTGATAATAATCAAGAAAATTCGCCAGAGTAAGGCTCAGCCCCGTGTCGTCTTCAAACGACGCAATGCGTGAAACAAGCCCCGCCGCGCTTCCGTAAGACGCGCGGATATTGTCGAGAATATACTTCGCGGCTTTCTTTTCGAGCTGAATGTAGCAGCCCTTCGGCAGTGCTGTGAAGCCATCCTTTATCTCGCGGGCAACGCTTCGAGATGTGTTCGACAGAAGCACTGCGAACTTGCTCTCGAAGCTGTATCGCTTGTTTGCTTGTCCGATGAAATCGAGAACGGTCAGACACTCCTTGCCCTCGCTCAGACGAAGACCTCGTCCAAGCTGCTGCAAAAACACGGTGAGCGATTCCGTCGGGCGCAGGAACAAAACTGTGTTGATCTCGGGAATATCGACGCCCTCATTGTAAATATCCACCGCGAAGATAAAACGCACTTTTCCGCAGACGAGATCTTTCGCCGCCTGCCGTCTTTCTTCGTCGGGTGAACGACCCGTCAGTGAAACAGACGGAATACCGCACTCACGGAAAAAGCTCGCCATAAACTCTGCGTGAGCGATCGACACGCAGAAGCCCAGCCCCTTTACATCGTCAATATCGGTCACGTATTTCAAAACGGACGAAACAACGAGATCGGCTCGCCTTTTCGCGATCATTCCGCTCAGAGTATAGATGTTGGAAAGTTCCGTTTTGTCGTAGCCGCCGGCGCTCCATTTCAGATTGTCGAGATCGATCGTGTCGGTCACTCCGAAATACTGGAATGGGCAGAGAAGCTTTCTGTCTATCGCCTCGGGGAGACGTATCTCTGCGGCGATACGGTTGCTGAAATACGTGAGAATGTTCCTGCCATCCATGCGTTCCGGAGTTGCAGTCAGACCGAGGAGTATCTGCGGAGTATAGTACGAAATCAGCCTTTGATAAACAGGCGCTGCGGCGTGGTGGAACTCGTCAACGATGATGTAATCGTAAAAATCGCGGCTTGTCTTTTCGTCGAACGACTGCGAATTGAACGTCTGTATGGAAATAAAAAGATGGTCTATGCTTTCGGGTTTATAACTGCCAACAAACAGATCGCCGAAATTTGCGTCTTTGAGAACGGCGCGGAACGTGTAAAGGCTTTGCCGCAGTATCTCCTCACGGTGAGCGACAAAAAGCAGCCGGCATTTCTTGCCTGCGTTTCTCCGACAAAAACGGCGGTAATCAAAAGCGGAAACGACCGTCTTTCCGGTGCCCGTTGCGGCAACAACGAGATTTCTGTAATATCCCCGCACGGTGCGTTCGGCGTCGAGCTTGTCGAGTATCTCCTGCTGATACGAATACGGCAGGATATCCATAGTGTAATATTCCGAATCGCCGCTTCCGGAATATTTCTCGGCTTTTAGCGCCTTTGCGAGCCGCTCCTTCTGCCCCTCGTCGTAATACTCAAATTCGGTTGAATTCCAGTAGCTTTCAAACGTGGCGGAAATTTTGTCGATAGTTTCCGAAAGGTCTTTTTTTGTGACCTTGACGTTCCATTCAAGACCGCTCGATATCGCTGCGTTTGAAAGGTTTGACGACCCGACATAAGCTGTGGTAAAGCCCGTGTTTCTGTAAAACACATACGTCTTTGCGTGAAGGCGTGTGCGTTTCGTGTCGTAGCTGACCTTTATCTTCGTATTCGGAAGCTGCCGCAGTTCTTCGATAGCCTTAACATCGGTAGCGCCCATATACGACGTCGTGATAATGCGCAGCTCACCGCCGTTTGACGTGAACTCGCGAAGCTCGTCCATGATAAGCCGCAGCCCGCTCCACTTTATGAACGACACGAGCATATCTATGCAGTCACATGACACGATCTCCTTTTTCAGTTCCGTAAACATCTGCGGCTCGTGTAGTGCGCCCGTAAAAAGCGAGCTTTGCGCGATCGACGTTTCGGGACGAGGGAGAACAAGCTTTCCATTCAATGCGTGGGTACTGTTTTTGTTTTCAAGCAGAGCCAACAGAATACTTGCACTTTCGTCAACGGACAGCCCGCTAAATCTCCGTTCGTTCGTTTGAGAGACGATAGCCGAAATTATCCTGTTCGCAAGCGCGACCTGCGTTGAAATGTCGCCGCCGCTGTCCTTGACATTCTGCAGTCCCTTTTGTGCGACTTCGGCTATGTATCGGGAGAGCACAACTGCCGCCTCCGCAGGGTCTATCGGCTCAGTCTGAAAGAGCTTGTCCATAGCGGAAAGCTCCTCCACGAGCGATTTGTTTATTACTTGTTCGTACAGGCCGTTTTGGAGATCGGGATAGGTTCGTTCGGGCAATTTGGTCATCTCCTTGGTAAAGTCAGATCTGTTTTCAAAGGCATTATCGTTAAATGTCCATTGCCTCCTGCTCCAGCTTGCAGTTATGCTCCAGCATATATTTCACAGTTTCGGAAAATTCGCAGGTGAGCAGATTTTTGAGCCGCTTGATATCATTGTCGGTCAGCTTTTTTGTGTAGGCGCTGTATTTGCGAAGCTCGGGTATGCCCATGCGGTACGCCTCGAAATGCACGCCCGTTTTTTCTCTGAGGTGAAGAAGAATGTAAAACCCGCCCGCGTCGATATCTCCAAAATGACAGTATTTCGCACACGGGTTGTCGGCGTATATCCGCATGATGAATTTCCGCCTGTGCTCGTTGTGATACCCTCCGAGATACACGGCAAAAGTATCGCTCTCCGAAAACGAATTGAATGTTGTGAGGTTTTCTATCGTCACAACTCTGCTGCCCGTAACTTTTATCTCGTTTATGCTTGGCAGCAGGGAAGAGGATACGGCGATGTCGCCGCCAAGCTTTGACAGATCGATCGTCTGTCCTCCTATCTGTATCACAGCGCAGCCCTTTATAAAAACGTGCCCCGGATTTTTGATGATGTTCAGATCCTCGAATACGCTTTCCTCATCGGGAAAATCTCCGTATTTAAAAAGCAAACGCCGCACCTTGCCCATAACGGATTCAAACGCTTTCGAGTCGCCGAACACCTTTACGGAAAAATCTCTGATGAAAGTTTCTTCTTCAATATCGAATATTTTCGATACAGCTTTCAGAACCGCTTCAAATTCCGCAAGATCGCCGTCAAAGTATTCCACCTTTTTGTTCTGTGCGATACTCTGCTTCTGTGCTTCGCAATATTTAGATAGTACCGCGCCGCATGATGAATATGTATCAAGGATACTGAGAAGCCGTTCGTTTGTCTCAGATTTGGGCGTTCGGGAAATAGACTTGTACGCGTCACCAAGCGATGCGGTGTTGAGCGATACGGTATCTATCAGCCCGTTTTTCTTTCTTTTTGCAAAAACATACCCCACCGATTCAAGCTGCGACACTGCGCCGTTCACAGCGGTCAGCAGCTCGTATTCTGCCTCATCGCCGTATTTCGAATACAGCTTTGTCAGCTTTAAGGATATGCTGCGCTCTGTTTTGCTTGTCCCCGTAAAGCTTTTGCTTCGCTCGTATTTGTCGAGCAGTTCGCCGAGTATCTCTTTTTCATATTTCGTCATATGAGAACTCCTCCGCAAAGCTGTTGTGGCTGCTGTCGGTATAGATCATGATGATATTGTCCGCCTGCTCTCCTATAAGCTCGAGCCTTGATGTCGGAGCGGCAAGAATGATCTGCAGATCCTGAGTCTTAAAAAACTTCAGCATGCTTTCAATGCGCTCTTCGTCCATCTTGTCGAACGCCTCGTCGAGCATTATGACCCTGATCGTTTCGCCGCTGCTGTATAACTGAACGAATGAAGCCGCTATCGCAACATAATACGGCGTCTGCGTTTCGCCGCCGCTTTTTTCGCGGTACGTTTTTGAGAACTTCTGCGTTTTTCCGTCTCTGGAGACAATTTCGATATCGTAATCGAGATAGCTTCGGTAATCGGTGTATTCGCGTATAACGTCGTCGCCGTTTCCTTCAGAGACGGTCAGCTTGGAGAAAAGCTCGTTCATCTCATCGTGATATTCCTCGTCAAACTGTGTCGAAAAAAGATTAAAGCCACCGAGATTGAAGTCGGATGTTATCATCTCATACAGCCGCTTTTTCTTTTTGTCTGGCGTCCAATCGAAGCGGTACGAATCGTTTCCGTAGTAAATGGGCTTAAGCGTTTTGTTAAGCTCTCTGAAAAGTGAGATGGCTTTTTCGATGTTCTCGCGCATTTTTGCAAGAAAGCTCTCTCTGAATTCGGTTTCACAGTTGTTCGTTATCACGCGCAGCTTTTCTTCGTAGCTTATCAGGTCATGCTTTGAAAGCGCCTCGTATTCCTTAAAATAAGCGGGCATCATGTTCTCCCCGTTGCCGAGCTCGCCGTTTTTATACATGGTCTGTAGCCTGTTCAGATTCATAGCCGCATTCTGCCTTTGATTTTCAAGCGTTTTTCTCCTCGGCTGATAATTGGCGAATATCGTGTCCGCAGATTTTGTTTTTTTATGATCGTCAAATCTTTTTTGTGCCTGCGTCAGCGCGTCTTCTCTGCCGGTGCTCATATCGTCTATCCGCGCTTTGACCATTGCGGCTTCTTTTCTGTGCTTCTCCACTTCTTCCGTATATCGTTTCTCTTCATATTCGTTGTGACTGATGTCTTTTTTGACCGAATCGAGTTTTTCTCTCTTTTGCGAGAGCTGCTCCGATATTTTCTCCGCCTCCATCTGGAGTTCAAGATACGACGGGTCATTCTTCGCGTTTTTCAGCTTTGATTCAAGTTCCTTAAGCTCCGACTCCGTTTGCATGAGATCGCTCGGCGCTCCGATAACTTCCTTCAGAATTTCGAAATTGCACCTTTCGATGTTTTTTCGATCTGTGTTATACGCCTCTTCTCGCTCGGAAAGCTCTTTCTTTTTATCGAACGCTTTAAGCTTCTCTGCTTCTTTAAGCTTAAGCTGCTGCTCGCGCGCGTACTTGCCGATATACGGCATTTTGTAGATCTTCGGGTTTATCTTCCGAAGCGCATTACCCTGATAAAGCATACATTCCTTCGTTATCGCGGCGGAATGCTCTTTGAGCGCCGATACGCTGCCGCACATTATTACATTTCCGAGCAAGCGGCGCACAAAGGCATGCGCATATATGTTTTCGCTCACCACTACGCTCGCAAGGCTGCCTTCTTCGGGCTCTGAGTTTATATCAAGCTTTGCCGTGTTGACTACCGCGGCGGTATGTATTTTTGATCTGTTTCTATCGTAGACCTCCGCTGCAATGTCGTAATACTGAGGCTCCACTATGATGTAAAATCTTTGAGTGTTGAGATATCCTTCCACGGCGTTCTGCCACTCTTTATCAGATATTTCGAGAAGATCGGCGAGAATGTAGACGCCCGAAGCTATCCCTCTGACGGAGAATTCGCGTTCTATCGCTTCTTTGAGCGTCGTAACGTTGTTGTCATACGTCAGTTTATTGCGTTCGGAGAGATCCCTGATCTCTCTTGAGAGGCGCTCGAGCTCCTTTTTGACAGCATCAAGCTCCGCCTTAGTCTTTCCCAATTCCTCAATGATCTTTTCAAAGGCTTTGTCAAAGGAGCTTTTAAGCTCCGATATGACACTGATGCTTTGACCGACATCGAGCACGCCGTTTTCAACAGCCGTCAGTTCTTGCACATCGACCTTTGAATATACCGAAACGCATCTCAGAGCTGAACGTGTTTTTTTGAGCTGCTCCTTCATTTTTTTAACATCGGAAAGGAGATTATCGCGGTCTCTTTTCTTTCCTGTAATCTCATTTTTCAGAGAATTGATTAGCAGCGCCGTCTCGCCCGAGCGAAGCGCAGCTCTGACATTGGTGTATTGCTCGTCCAGATCGGAGACAGCGTATTCGAGCGCATCGGCGGTCTTTTTATTCCGTTCGATGCTCTGACGGGCAAACTCGATCTTTCGCAGCGATTCGTCGATACGTTCGGTGAAAGACTCGTATTCGGCGATCTTTATCAGAATATCTATAACAAGTATCTGTTCGTCGATATGCAGCATACCATCGTAAGTGCTTTGGATATCCTCCAGCGCTTTTACCTGCCTTTTTACCTCCTCCACAACATGCTGTATCTCTTTCAGGTTTCTGATATTCTCGCGCAGCGCCTCGATATTGACGTTGTTTTCGGGGAGTATAAACTGTGAAACGAAGCTCTTTACGTCTTTCATCGGCTTAAAAGCCAGCGATTTTGGCAATAGCTCAAAGAAAGTACCCTGCAAGTGTCCCAGACGAGTCTTGAATCTGTCTTTTGCAGCGGTCGTCTGCGGAATGAACGTGACCTTTCTGCCGTTGTTGCGGAACTGATCGTCCATAGACGGCTTGTTGTCCGTGATAAATGAAAGCTGATCGAGCCTGCCCTCTTCACAGAACCACTTTTTCTTAGGTTTGCTTTCCTGATCGGGGGAGTCGATCTTTACGCCGAGAACGAAATATCTTTGTTTCGCCTCCTCAAAAAACTCGAGAGCCACATAAGAGATAACAGCGCCTTTTCGCAGAAACTCGTTGCCCTCTTCGCCCGTTTTGCCGCGCACATAGCTTGTGAGATTACGTTTGCTGTCGGTGTTTGCGGCGAGATTGAACCGTCCGCTGTTTGTGGTAAGGATAAGCTGGATCGCGTCAAGTATCGTGGACTTTCCTGCGCCGTTTTCTCCGGAGAAAAGATTTATGTTTTTAAAGGTGATAGTTTCGTTGCTGAAATAGTGCCAGTTTATGAGCCGCAGCTTAGTCAGGATCTTCTTCGTCTGCATTAGTTTCACCGCCGTTGATATATTTTTCGAGTCTTGCATTTGTTTCCTCATAAACACGATTCAATTCGTTTGTATCGAACGCGAGGATCACTGACGGAAATATCCGCAGCCTCGTATCGGGGTTTCCCATATCGGCATCCAGATTCGAGATGATGTGATATTTTTTTAAAAGCGCCAATGCCGAGCGCATATCCTGCTTCTTGATTCGATCGTTTTTCATACTGCGGTATCTTTCATACAGCTCGTCCACATAAACGATGACATGGTCAGCTTGAGAGAGTTTCTTGCGCTCTTCGATATAAATGATCCGAAGATAAAGCAGAATTATACTGTCAAGCAGCCTTAAGCGGATGCGACCCGTCCCGTAAATGTTATTAAGGGCGATCACGCCGTATTCTTCGTTTATAACGATATCATATCCGAGCAGATCGAAATATGCTCTGTATAGTTCTTTTTCTTTCAGGATATTGTAATAGCAGTTTTTTGTATCCGTTAAGTCCTTCAGTATGAAACATTCATTCAAAAGCTTATTTGCGTTTTGTTTGAATTTATCCTTTGACACCGGGCCGAGGATGTTTTCAAGATTCATACTATCTCACTCTCCTTTTTAGCGTAAAATCCTTGAAAGTAAAGCCCTTGTTGCTGATGGTGTTCTCTTTGGGAATGACCATAAATCCCGATCTCTTGTCGCGCCCGTAAAGGCAGATGAATATAAGCCTTATCATATCGCGCTTTGAGTTAACCTCTATTTCGGAGGCGCTTATTTCCGTTTTGCTGTCCAGAAGCGAGTTGACGTAAGCGTTGATGTTTTTCCTCGAAAAACGATGTTCGTTTTTCTTTTTCAGCAGCTCGCGCCGCTCTCTCATTTCCTCGTCAGAGACTATCGGCGCGGAGAACACCTCGTCAACATCGTTCATCTTTTTCGAGATCGCCAAAGTTTTCAGCGATTCGCCGCTGATAAACCCCTGCGGAAACATATTGAATATCCTGCAATAGTCGTCGGGAACGTCGTCGTATAAGCTGTATTCCTCCTCAGCATCAAAAGCGGCTGCGAGGCTCCTCAAAACGGCGGACAGCTTGCCCTCAAGATCATTGCTGTTTATAAACGCCAGCCGTGCTCTGTTTGCGGCATTTCTGATGTATTTTGCGTGCTTGCTGTTGATCTCTTTTTCGATCTCATCATACGAGCGGAAATTATCGATCACGCTTGTTATCATTTCCGTAAGCTTGCCGGCGGCTTCGTCCTTATCGTTTTCACCCTCGATATTCTGATATCCGACAACGGCTTTTTCCATCAGCGCTCTATCATTCAGGATATCCTTTAAACGGCTTTCGATCGTATTGCGGAACCTCGAAACATTATCACTTGTTTTCATTCGGTGATACGCCTTTGAGGCGATGACATCGTTGTACGAGAAAAAATGCTCCATGATCTCTTCGGCAGTCATCCCGTCGGTCAGCTCGTCGATATACTTTCGTATACCTGTATTCAGCTTTTTCAATTCGGTAAACAGAGCGAGTGTTCTCTCGTACACAGGCTTAATGACCTGCGGATACGGCCGATCGAGCAGCGTTTCGTTTGTGAGCAGCGAAAACACAGACGAGACCTCGCTCTGGTACTCCATTTCGCTTTGCGCCGAAACAGAAACGAATGCCTGCATAACAGACACGGAATAATGCTGCATTACTATTTTAGCGTTTCCGTTATTGTCAAACTCATATTCCACCCAACCGTAAGCTTTCAGCTTTCTCAGAAACTCGGCGGCTTTCGAGCGGGAATCACGAAAAACGTCCTGCTCATCTTCAAATTGGATCTCGGCGGAACCGTTCTTCTCAAAGTAATCAGTAAGAAGCGCTATAAGAATATCTCTGTCCACGCCGTAAGAAAGCTCTGTGCGGTACGACTCATATATAATCTCCAGGCAGTCTATAAAAACACCCTGATATTTTCCGGTGAGAGGACGAAAAAAATCATTGCCGACTATTTCAAAAAGTTTTATTGTACTCACATCCTGTCGAGTTAAGCATTATCATGATTATAACATACTTAAGCTAAAAAATCCATATATAATCGAATTCACGCAAACCGGCTTTTTCAAACGATCCGAAAAAACGCGCGATATGTTCAGTGTTATACTCGAATCGTTCAAACCGCAAAAAACCCCACAGGAAAGCCCTGTGGGGTGAATTTGTGATATTGTACCGAAGCGGTAAGATTATCTCTTCGAGAACTTTTTGCGCATTGGAATGCGGTGTTGTGGGCGTTTGGGTGCTGTACGGGTGCTGTAGATATGGGCATATAGGTTCTGATATTTATGTTTAAAGTGAATGAACGCACATGAAATACAATTGCCTACAGCTTGTGCCTTGATACGACAAAAGCAACGGTCACTCGTTTCGACGGATTAACACAAACAAAAGAACACAAAGCATCTCACGCCTATTTCATTCGGTATCACTTGAATTATACTTACGAAAAACCCCCTGATCGTCTGCGTTGACTCGTAAACGAGGGGAAGATCGTTGCCTATCTTGATGATCTCTAACAGCGTGTTTCTGCGGCTATTGACAGGCAGGTGGAGCTTTGGAAGCAGACTGATGAGGCGTATTTGAACGCTGTAAAGAATGGGAATGTTAAGAAACAAATGGGATTGGAGAATTGCTTTGTCGGTATGGCACGAGAGATCGTGTTTGAGTGTATGGCTTATATTTGATGATAGACGGCTGCGCGTGAGGATGCAGCCGTTTAATCATCCAATAACTTATCTTCAAAAAACTTAAACGCAATATGTAGTATCGCATTATCTTCATCTGATATCGAACTGGAATGTGCGTCAATTTTCCTGAATTTGTTAATTGTCTCGAAAAATTGCTCGAATTTTACACGATCAACGAAAATATTATTATAATCCTTCCACTCCTTAAGTATCAATTCCTTAAGTTGAGAAAAGTATAATTCTTGCATAGCATGTGCAAAATCAGGTGCTGCCTTAATCTTAGATTCCTGGGTTTTATCTGTTGTTGTACCATTTATTTTCTGAATTAACTGTTCACGAGCTTTTTTTCCATATTTTATTTTAAGTTGATTAGCTATAAGGTTTCTCATTTCATTTTCAATGATACTTCTTCTCCGAACAATCTGCTCTCTTCTTTTAACATCATCAGTTATTGTTATATCATATAGATTTTGGCGAACAAGGTAATCCCCGATGGATTTTATTCTAATATAGTAATCACCATCAACACATTTCACAAGGCAGTATCCTAACAAATGAGAGATTGAACTATCGCCATAAATAAGTTTTCTTTTGAATTGATCGCTGCCGTCCAATGCTAATACTTTTAACAGTTCATATTCATTAGGATAATAATCTGCCAACACTCCTAATATCTGCGCAAAAACTGTTTCCATCTGGGTGCGATAATCTGTTGAACGCTTTTCATAAGTATATTTTGATATATTATAAGGGCGAATCTGTTTTTCTCTTAATAATTCATTATTAATCTTACTACATACTTGTCTTGTTAAAAAAGGATGACCACCATAATCATCTACAAGTTTTGCAAATATTTCTTCATCAAAAGACAATCCTAAATGTCGACCTATGTTTGATACCATATTGTTGACATCGCTATACTCGAAAAGAGGAACAAAGATAGGGGTAAGAATGTTGAAGATTGGATTATCAGTTCCATTAATTTTACTGTCTTCAATACATTTTGGATTTACGCCAGTAATAATAAACGAGAAAAGATAACAATCTGTCTGAAAGATAGATCGAATTGCTTGCCAAAAGAATAATGAGTCATTTTCATTTTTCCAGTGTTGAGAAGGTGAGGTCGAATAGGATATTTGCTCGATTTCATCAAAAATAAATAACATTCTATTATCTGATAGCAAATGGTATAGTTTCTTCAAATCTTTTTCAAATGATAAATTTGCAGTCATTTCATCGTAATCATCAGGAAAAAACGAAACAGCTGTGCTGTTTTCTTCATCATTAAGGTATTTGTCACAAATCTCTATTATTATTTGTCGCAAAAACTGATACCATCTCAAATGATGATATTTTGTACAATCGAAGTATTTTACAACACCATTAGATTGATCAACCCTTTGCTGTAGTAGATTTAATATCGAAGTTTTTCCTATTTTTCGTAAGCCGAAGAGACCACCATGTTCACCTTGACGATATTTCCCAAACAACTCGGAGATTATATCAGTTCGGTCTTTGCCAAAAAACATATTATCATTTTGTAGTGGTGTTGCTACTCCGAATAAATCACGTTCGTATAGAAAAGTTCGCAGTCTGGCTTGTAAAAAATCTTCCGTTAATCCATCATCAATTTCTGAATATGAAAACGGAACTATAAGTCTCGAATCTGGATTCTCCGTTCTATCCTGTTTTACTCTGTTCACAATGTCTTCACAATCATCAAACAAAAAACATGTAACCTTATCAAGACGATTTTTGTACTCTGAAGAAACAGTAAGCAAAAAATCCAAGAAGTCTTTTGTCCTACTTTTGAACTCTCTGAAATTATCGTTACAACAAAGAATTAATACTTCATCGCCTAAATTGTATAGTTGTTTTAATTTATCAACTGGCTTGATAAAATGAATTGTGTAATTGGTGCTCTTGAAAGATTGCTCCCTTGAAAAAGTTATCAATCCATACTTTGACATTTCTTCAATAGCAATACGTGTTTTTTCACTTCCTTTAATATTGATTTGTCTTCCCTCTATTTTTGATATACCTATAATATCTCTTGACGATACAAGTCTTGTCTTTGTTTCTGTCATATATAATCACCTCCGTTATTAAGTAATTTGAGTAATCTGTTATACAGTTCAAGGCGTATTTGTGGTTTTAAGCCTAAAATCGCCTCCGTTTTTATTAAATTATCAAGTGTAACGCTGCTTAAACATCTTGCTAAATCTAACCTTGAAAGTAATTTAACCGTATACGGTCTCTTACTGTCTAAAAAAGCAATAGAAGTCAAATAATCCTGTACCGGTTTACTATTAAGCAGAAGCATTATCGTATAAGCATCATCATAGTTGTCAAAAGAAAGAAAATAGGATGTATCATCAGTCATAACAGGCTTATCAGCTGTTAAAAGGCTGAAAAGCGGCTTCTTATAGAAACCAGATACACCAACTTTATAAGGTGCAAAGCTATAGTCGCCAACACCAAACATTGAAAACGATCCAGATTTTTTATATATGATGCTTTTCCTCTTGCTGAAATCTTCACTATGTCTACTCAAATATGACCATAAGTGCGGATATTCCTGCTCGATATAGCTTGTGTCTTGTTTGGCTTTCTGTTGTGTTACAATAACAAATTTTTTAAAATCCCTGATAATAGGAGACTTAAAAAAACTTGACTTGACCAATGGAAAGACCAGATCGTCTTCTACATCAACAATTTCCTTGTATTTATTTACAAAGTTGCCGTTTACCAACTCTAATTCCATGACCTTACCGCAATCGTGTTTTACTCCGCTTCTCCATGTCATTTGACAAGTTCCTTCAAAGTCTTGGGCCTTTGTATTGGAAGAGACAAGGTGATTATTATTGATAGTAAGTGTATCTACTGCCTCTAATGAATCAAAGTCTTTCACATGACAAGCAATCGTAGTATATATTGCAGAAGATAGCTGTATTACTAAGACACACGCAGCAACAGATACACCAAATACCTTTTGGCTATTAAAATTTAGCATTTCTATATTGTTGCAGGGGATAGAATTTCTATCTATTTCCAAAATAACATTTCTTGCAACTGAGGTTTTGCAAAGCATACATATTACACTATCAGTACCTTTAAACGCATTGAGCATTTGCAGTATCACATACTCGCATATATCAAAATTTGAAGAACCGGTCAATGCTTCAATTCCTTTAAGTTCTTTAAAATTTGTTTTGTGTGGTAAATTATAGTCAAGATCAGAGTTAGTTGCCCAAGGTGGGTTTCCAATAACAAGCACATTTTTATATCGGCATATATCTGGAACAGAAACATCAAAAATATTATCATTAATAAAAGTACCTAACGGCAATCTTTCATGTGCTATTTTAATATAAGAGCTATTAATGTCTATGCCGATTGAAGGTAGATGGAAATTCTCATAGGCAGAAACTATAAAATTGCCAAGTCCACAAGTTGGCTCAATGATTGCGTCAATATTGTTGCTCAAACCCTGCGCATCAAGATATGCACATACTCTTTCGCAGAACTCAATAGGAGTTTGATAATCACCAAATTCTTTTTTATTGCCAAACAAAATTAACAACTCCTTGAATCTGATTGTCAAGAGAAATAACTCTCTTGTATTGCAGTCTCCATTGAAGAGCGTTACTGATAGTAAGATAGCCCTGATTCGGAGGATTGTCAAATATCTCATTAGCGAGATCATTATAGGTTATTTCATCACCAGGTACGTTTTTATCAGTCAGCAAAGCTATTATATCTTCTTTGTTAGCGCCTATATCAAGACTTTGACGAATTAGGCGAGTAAGAGTATAATCTGCTGTTCTATCCGCTTCAATAAAAGTACAGTGTGTCATGGTCAAACGACATTCATTTGCAGTATCTTCCTTGTGGTAAACAAATACAAGCAGGTTATAACCCAAGCCGAATATTTTCTGTCTTGCAGATTTAAACGGACAGCTGCTTTGCGGCTGAACAATGCTTGTAGTTTTTATATCAGTGTTCACTGATGGAAGATCAATTCCGAGAGCTGAACTGCCAACAGACATTTCATATCTTTCGTTAAGATAGTTCTGAAATGCGTGTTCAACATATGTACCAACCGCCTTGCCATCGGTAACACCTATCAGTTCTACATGGTTTTGTGTCGAAAACCATTCGCTAAATGAAGCAGCTTCATCTATCAGATCATTTATTGTCAATCTCATCTTGACCATTCCTTTCAGGCTACACATATTCTAATTATAGCGTACTAATCTTAATAAATCAATACATAATCTGAGCTTTTCATCTATTTTTCGCTAAGCTGCAACTTCGATCACACCAGATTCAAAGTTTAGACTCTCCGCCCAAATCTATCAACCAACTCATCAGCCAGAGCCTTTATCTCCCTCTTAAACTACTCCCCCAACTCATACAACTCCTCACTCGGCAAACCATAATTTATCAGCCGCCGGTTCACCCTGCTCATCTTCGCCTGACGCTCCTCTTTCACGCTTTCATGGTAGATCTTTTTATCGACGATAATTTATCGACGCTTTATCAGCGCTTTATCGTCGCTTTATCGCCGCTTTCCTGATTGCGTACATCTACACTCCAACTCTATCAAAAATAACCTATCCAAAAACTCTATCAAATCTCTTGACTATTGACCTTATTCGAGCTATAATAGTTATATCAATTATAAGGTTCGTTATTCTTAATATGAAAATCATTTCAAAAAACGCTAAGTATATCTTGATACACTTACTAAATGTTGAAGGAGAATTACACATGGTTTACGGCTACTGTAGAATAAGCACACGCAAGCAGTCTATCGAAAGACAGATAAGAAATATCAAAAATGAATACCCCAACGCCGTAATAATCGAGGAAGCGTATACGGGCACTTCTCTGAACCGTCCGGAATGGAACAAGCTTTGCAAAAGGCTGAAGAAACACGATACCGTTGTATTCGACAGCGTCAGCAGAATGAGCAGAAATGCCTCGGAGGGCTTCGGGCTGTACAAAGAGCTGTTCGAGAGACAAATTTGTCTTGTCTTTCTGAAGGAGCGGCACATTGACACTCAGGCGTATAAGGAAGCGCTTAACGGTATTGTGACTCAATCGTTCTCATCGGGCGACGATGCCGCTGATGAACTTGTCAACGCCATCATGAGCGCTGTCAACAAGTTTATGATGAATAAGGTCGAGCAGGATATTTACAAGGCATTCGAGCAGTCGGAAAAAGAGGTTGACGACCTTCGGCAACGTACTCGTGAGGGAATAGAGACCGCCCGTTTGAACGGCAAACAGATCGGAACCGTCAAAGGCACTACGCACGAAACGAAAAAGAGCAAAGCGGTCAAGCCGCTTATAATCAAATACAGCAGAGATTTTGAAGGAACGCTTTCCGATAAGGACTGCATGAAGCTGTTAGGGCTGGCAAATAATACGTTTTATAAATACAAACGAGAATTAAAGGGGTTATCGGTATGAATATAGACTTTGTAAAAGGCAATGTTTTTGAAATGAAAGCTGACGCACTTGTGTTTTCAGCGAATAAAGAGCCGATCATAGGCGGCAGCTTGGATGCGTTCATATATGAAAAAGCCGGCAAAGATCAACTGCTTGAAAAAAGAAAAGCTTTCGGTACTATCAAAAGCGGGAAAGCCTGCATTACCGAAAGCTGCGGTCTTAGCGGATACAAGTGGCTTATTCACGCCGTCTGCCCGGTTTATCAGAAAAACCACCCGACAAGTACCACACATACTCTAAAGCAATGCTATCTTTCCGCACTTGCGCTTGCAAATGAAAAAGGTCTGGAAAGCGTTAATTTTGCTTTGCTTGGAGCAGGTGCTAAGGGTTTTTCGCATAGAAGAGCAAAAGTAGCCGCAGAAGAAGCTGTCGAAAAGTATCTCGCAGAAAATCCCGACAGTTCCGTAAAGTATGTTACGATCATTGAATACGAAAAAGAGGATGAATATCAAGCTCTGCTTGAATGTAACGACTGTCTAAAAAGATTGTATGATCTTTTACCGAAGATAAACGGCGGTGAACAGTTTTTGGAACAGAACTCCGAACTTGGAAGCATAAAAAAAGCCGTTGTTGATAAACTTACAGAGTATACCCTAACGGAAACTCAACAGTTCAGACAAAGATATGAAGCAGACAAGCAGAAATACAATAATACTCATTCCGCTGATGATCTGACATTTGAAGATCATATTTATTCACAGCTTGTAGTACGACCCAAGAACACTACAAATATTGATTTCGCAGTTCTGATCTATATCAGCAGCGCTACAGAAGTGTCGAGAATTTTCAATTATTTAAGAAAACGATACAATCAAACAAGTTCTTTCCTGAGCATAAGAATGAATGTTTTGAAACTGAGCCTGGGATTGGAGCTTTCATACGAAAACACATGCCGCCTGATGTGGTCGCAGGGACACGACTTTCCTTCAAGCGATATGGATTATGATATTGTTAATAATTATATCATAATAGGAGATCAGAGTTATGCATTAGAAGATTATGCGAATGTATTCCAAAGTGCAAAGAGTAAAAATGCAGAAGAGAAAAGCGAAGAAAAATAACAGCTATATAGCCGCCGCTGAGCCGACAACGACTCAGCGGCGGTTTTGTTTTTTATACCAAACGCTTGGTATCAGAAACCAAGCATAATTTTTCCGAGTGAGGTATAATACAATCACAGCATCAACAACAGCAATAAACGAAAAGAGGTGAATCAACATGATCCCGTCATTCAAGACACACGTAGAGAACTCCGCAGGAGGGCACGATTTTGATATATCGGCTATTCTCGCAGGACAAGGAAGATTCTATCTTACCGGTCCAGTCAATGTCGATTCGGAGCTTGCAATGGCTGCCTATCTTGATTATGCTGCAAGAGAGGGCCTGAACGTCACGATCATCTTAAATACCGACGGCGGAGAAGTCAACGCAGGGCTTGCAATCTATGATCTCATTCAAAGCTACCCATACGAGATTACGATCATCTGCGTCGGTATTGCCGCAAGCATGGGCGCTATCCTCTTGGCAGGCGGCAGGAAAGGCAGACGCTTTATCCTTCCGCACTCTAAGGTAATGATCCACGAGCCGCTTATTACAAATGGATTCGGTGGTTCGGCGACCTCAATAGAGCAGAAGGCTAAAACGATACTCGATGTTAAACAGAAGCTCAACGAGATACTTGCCAAGCACACAGGCAGAACGCTCGAAGAGATCAACAAAGCAACTGCCTTTGACAACTTTATGTCAGCAGAAGAAGCCGTTGAATTCGGCATCTGCGACGCCATAGGCACAATTTATTAATCATTTGCATATATGTGTTGACAAATCTGTGATGATGTTTCGCAGTTGTTCACATGGATAAGTTAAGGAACCACTGAATAAATCACGTCCTGCGGACTGAGCACCCATCTTGCTTGCATCTTTTGGTCAAATTGAACTCAAAAACCTTGAAATACGTCAGTAATCTGACTGCGCAATATGGTCACTCGATTTAATCAGCGCTTCCTTAAATGATAGTACAGCTGCAAACACCTCTTTCTTATTTGTCACACTGTATGTGAGATATGAGGAGGAATACAAATGAATACGAACAACTATTATTTCGACAGCATTTACAGTCCCGACGAAAAGTTTGAAACTCCGTTTTACATCAGGCCTGATTTTGAAACGCAGCTTTTCAACGACTCTGATTTTATCTTCTCAAAAAGCTCACGAAGGCAGCTCGACGATTTCGTTACACAGCTCAACAACAACGTTATCGTCATGGGAACAAGCGGCTGCGGCAAAACGACGAGATATGTCGATCCAAACATCAGGCAGGCTGCGGGCAGCATGATTATTTCCGACCCGAAGGGAAGCCTCGTGAAAAAGCACGGGCGTTTTCTGGAGGAGGAGGGTTACCACGTTCTTGTGATGGATTTTCGGCAACCCGAGCGATCCGTGCGGTGGAACCCTCTTGCGCAGGCAAAGACGACGCAGGATATCATGCGGATATCAAATGCGCTGACGTATGACTATACCGAAGGGCAACATAGCATTGACCCGTTCTGGGATCAGAACACGGTCATGCTGATAAACGCACTTGTCGGCTATATGCTTGAAACGGGATATGAGCCTATTAATTTTCACAGCCTTATCTCGCTGCTGCATGAGGGCGAACGCTTCACCAGAACGACGTTTGAAAACGGCATGAGAAAGCATGACGAAAACTGCTCAAAGCTGCGGGATCGTTTTAATGAGCTGAAAGGAAGAAATCCGAACAGTTGGGCTTGCGAGCAGTTTTTCAATGTTGATTCAGCTCCCGAGAGAACGTTCGGCACGGTCAGAACGTGCGTTGCGACAAAATTCTCGAACTACACAACAGAGGAAATATCAGCGATGATGTCGGACAATGATATTGACTTTGAAAGGCTTGCCAACGAAAAATTCGCATTATTCATCATTCAGAGCGACTGCGACCGATCAATGGACAGGTTGGTGAATCTCTTTATCTCTCAGGCGATATTCGCTCTGTGCGGTTATGCGGACAGATGCAAAAACAGCCGCTTGCCGATACCCGTTCGCTTCTTCCTCGACGACTACGGCGCAACTACCGTTATCGATAACCTTGACACAATAATTTCCACTATCCGCTCCCGCGCGATCTCCGTTTCGCTCATTCTCCAATCGGAGTCACAGCTTGCAAAGGGCAAGGAGGGCACCGACAAAACGATCCTTTCTAACTGCGATACATATATCTACATGGGCGGCAACGACATTGAAACGGCAAGGGCGGTAAGCATTCGATGCAACAAACCGCTCGATCAGGTTCTTTATATGCCCGTAGGTTACTGCTGGGTGTTTGAACGCGGCAAAAAGCCCGTCTTCTCCGAAACGGCAGAGCAGGTTGACTACGAACAGGAGAAGCTGTTATAAATTGATGCGGGCTATCCGCACACTTTGCGCGGATAGCCCGCATCAACAAGGAGGTATTTACTATGAACGAAAACATCATTACCGAAGGCATCAGGTTATCAGAGGAGATCTTCAAGAAACATGATGAAGCATTGCACCTTCGTGACAACTTCACAGAGCTTTCCGAAGAAGAACTCGAAGCGGCAGAAGATAAACTCTGGGCTGACATACAGAGAATGATAGCCAAAGCGAAACCTGCCGTTACAGCAGCCGTTATCAGTGCGCTAAAAAACGCTCCTTGGATAACGCCCGAGGAGATCGACAACTATATTCCCCATGTCAACACACCGAAAACAACGGAAAAATTCAAAACGATCGCCGAAAACGGACTGACCGGCCTTAAAGGGCTGTGGCTGCTGACAGATTATATATCCTGCGAATACGATCACTGCGGTCCCGAGCTTATAGTTGACGACGAATTCACCGCAAAAGAAGATACTATGAAGCATATAGACCTTAACTGTAGCATATCTGATCTTTTTTTACATTTTGAATGGGTCGAGAACCGTCTTGACAGCGATGTGCTCTGCGAGGGAAAGAGAGGGTTCAATCTTGGTATCGTCCGAGAGATTCTTGAAGGCAGGGTGAGAACTGTATATATTGCAACAGGCGCCAATTAAATCAGCGCCTGTTAGTCCGCAGTCTATTCATATTAGCATAAGTTTATCGGGTTTTTGTTAATAAAGTAATCATTTCTTATTGTGGCAAAATCAAAGCTGATTGCTTTTACTGCTTTATCTGCAACATCGGCAATTGCCTGAAGATCAAATTCAAATTCTTTATCATCTGTAAATACATAAGGTGCAAGCTTTTTCTTCATCTTGTAACCTAATTTCTGAAAGTATTTGACCTTTTCATAATTATCTCTAAGAGTCTCAACTAATACTTTTTCTGTATCGTTTAATGACGAGTCCAAATTTACCTCAATGCACTCATTCGATCTGATAATGACCTTTGGCAAAGAGAGTGAAACTTTCTGAATCCAACCATCTTTAAGAGGATTGCCTAATGTTATTTCACAGCGAGTAAGCGAATAAGTGAGCTTGCTTTCTTTCTGCTTGTCGTATAATTTTACATGACCTACCTTATTGCGATTTTTCCCAAGATATTCTGTAGTGTTATCTTTCGATGCAATGTATTCCAATTTACTGCGTCTATCTTTCATTAAATTAACAAAATATTTTTCAATGGGCATATCAACCGCAACGTCGATTATGTGTATCGTATATGAATCTGCTAAACTCAGAATTTTATAAAGATCCTTCATGAATTCTTCCGAATGAAAACATCTATTCGGATTAAATACTGCATAACATTTACAACCGTTTTTGCTGTTATTAAACAAATTTAATTCAAGTGATGCATACTGTTTTCCATCTTTATCATGATACTTCTTGATGCATTTACGGTTGTAATGATACGAACGGGGGTCTTCTTCACTAATAGTTGCATCAGGGATAATTCTTTTCAGTTTATTGGGATTTCTGATTAAGTATTCTACATTATTATAATTCATTTCAAAATCGATCCTTGCTCGATCACCAGAATAAATATTGCAGCCTGACTCAATAGAGCAATTATATAAAAGCTCACTCACTGTTATCACTCACTTTCACAACTCCATCAGCCTTAAGCTGATCTTCAATAAAGCGTTTACCTTTTTCTGTCCATCTGTAACTTGTACATCTAAACCAATGTATTTGAAATACAAACCCTTCTGATATGTACTTTTCAAGAGGTTTCCATTTCTTGCCGTCTCTCTTCTGAATCTGTTTAAATTCAAGATAACTGTTCAGCCTTTGAGCTGACCAACCATATCCGGAAGCAATTTCCGTAGCTGTAAAATAAGGCTTTTCCTTCTTTTTGTTATTAGCTATAGAGTCTACGTCATCAGAAGTATTCTGAACAGCTATGTTTTGGGTATTATGCAGATCTTCATTAGATTCTCCGACAAGTGTGTTACTGTTTGCAAATTTATTATTACATAATAATATCAGCATATGGATGCCTGTTGAATCGGTACCGCTCAAAATCTGTTGTATTTCATTATTGTTAGGTAATTTACCATCTGTAGATACATTATCTCCAATACTAAAAGACTGAAGATTTGGGTTAATAAAACTGTTATCTTTCATACTCTTCATCCTCTCTTTCATTAACTTCAGTTAAGTTATTATCACTAATTATAGAGTTTTCATAATTATCATTACGAAAATCATAACCCGTATACTCTGAAAACTTCTTAGGCGAGATGTAATAATCGTACTGCTCATTTCGCTCGTCTGTCTTAAACGCTATGCCAAACGGCAGCAATCCTCTCTGCAGCCCTATTCTTATAAATTGAGGTGATTTCCCCATGATACGAGCCGCTTCATTAACAGGAATACTTCCGATTCCTCCTCCAAAATCAAAATTCTTCATTTTCGCATCTCCTTTCTCGGTCTAAAGCAGCTAACTCATCGATGATCCTGCAAATCTCATCTTCTTTTTTCTTTGGCAGAGGATACCTTAACAGCTTACTAAAATTGCTGTCATGCATTCCCATAGCCTCGGCAACACGCCAAAGATAAATTCCGTTGAGCTTTGCGTATTCCTTGATAAATGAATTTTGCATTATCATACTTCCTTTCTAAACTAAAAATTAATATTTTTTTTGTATCTATTATTACTATACAACAAGATAAATACCATAGAGAAACAGAACAGGAAACTAATTTTATTTTTTTATTTTCTGTGACAGGAGTGATGTTTTATGAATAATACTGATGATATGATGAACGATCTTTGGGTATGTAAATCCCTAAATGCCCCAAATCATCATTTCTGCATTTCTGAACAGGTGGATAATGCCCAAAATCACATATCTGAAAATAAAATCTTGTTTGGACAGGAAGTTGCCAATGTGTTGAATTCGATAGTCAATAATTGCCTGCATTGCAGAAGCATATCTGTTGAAGATAACTATGAATTCATTTCAAATGAATCTGACATAGTTGTACGGGTGTTCACTCAAAGGGTCAACTGCTTAAAAGATTCAATCCGCGAACTTCTATCTTCATGTGAAGAAGCTAAACGCAATGGAAAAAATCGAATTATGAATTATATAGATCAGAAAAAGTTCTATCCGTATTATAATAAGCTAAAGGATCTCGCTTATTATGCAACTAAAATGACAAAAGAATTTCCAAGTTATGTAGAAAAATATTTATCAAATGAAGATAGCTTGATCACAAGAGATTATAAAGCTATAATCCATAAGTATCCGGAAAATAGAATATTCAACGGTATCGAATATGAGGTTTATTCTGTAAAAGATTATGAAGCATTTTTTGCATTAGATTTAGAGGAGTTGATGTTTGGAACTTCAAAATTCCCAAAGTATTGCACTTGTTCCGAGTGCGGTAAATCGTTTGTTTCCAATCGTCGAAACTGCAGTTACTGTTCGGATTGTAGTAAACCTGAACTTGCTAAAAAACGTGCTATAAACAGAAAAATCGCATGGCGTAAAGATGGGATTAATGAACTCAGTGAAAAGATTAACAATATTTATTATCAAAGAATAGCTCGTGCTGAGAATCACATTTCAACAAAATACGATTCAGAAGAAACCTTGAATAGGTTAAAAGCTGAAAAAAAGGCTTTTATGAACAAGTTGGACTACTATAAAAAAGTAGTTAGAAACCAAATCCGCCCCGATGAAACTGACACTAATTATGATCCTTCTATAAAAACAGAAGATGATTTAATAAACTGGCTTGATGAGGTGCGAGCTTACCTTAACAACACAAAACTTGATAATCATTGTAACCTTATTCAGACAAATACCGATGTCAAGGAGAAATACCATGCCAAAGATGATGAGAAGGAAGAACGGGACGGGATCGATTACGAAAGTGAAAGATAATCGCCGCAACCGTTACAAGGTCTGTGTCACAACAGGTTGGGATAATACCGGAAAACAGTTAAGAAAAATTCTCGGTTATTACCGCACAATGGACGAAGCAACCGTTGCACTTGCTAACTATAACGCAAATCCGTATGATATCACCGGTGGACGAGCTACATTTAAGGATGTATATGAAAGATGGAGCGAACAGAAGTATCCGACAGTAAGTGACTCAAACGTAAAGGGCTACACAGCCGCATATAAGCGCTGTGCGGCTCTTTACAACAAGCCGTTCAAAGACATCGGGGTCGATGATTTACAGTATATCGTTGATCGTGCCGATTGTAACTATCCTACACTACGCAAATTGAAAGTGCTTTTGTCACAGCTCTACAGCTATGCCGTACCTCGCAAGCTTACCGATAGAGACTACTCCGAGGCTGTAGATATTCAAAGGTACAAAAACAGGAATCCGAACAAGAAAAACAGAAGAGCGTTTACCTCTGATGAAATCTCAAAGATAAAAGCTCTTGACAGTACCGACGTGGCCAAAAGTGTTTTGATGCTAATTTACTCGGGGCTTCGTATAAGTGAGTTTACAAACCTAAAAAAGGAAAACTGCCATATTGAAGAACGATACATAGATATAATCGCATCTAAAACCGAAAACGGGATACGTAAAGTTCCGATCGCTGAAAAAACCTACGCTTTCTGGAAGTATTTCTATGGCAAACCTGATTCGGAGTACCTCCTTTCAATGGACGGACGCTGCTTTAACGGCAGCAAAGGCTACACAGCGTATAAGGATACATATTGGCTGCCATTAATGGAAACTCTTGAATTCGGTAAGCGTGACATTCATGAAACACGCCATACCTGTTCGACTTTGCTTTATGGAGCTGAGATATACCCTGCAAAGATAACTCGAATATTAGGTCACACGGGAAAGACTACAGCCGAAAATGTATATACTCACCTTGATATCCGTGAGCTGATCGAGGCTATAAACAAGATTTAAAAAACCGGCGTCCGGATCACTTGTTATGATCCGGACGCCATATTCTTATATTCTGTATATCACACAAGCGGGGTGTTTACCATGCTGTCCGCCGACGCAAGACCGACGCTGTATCGAAGTACCTCAAGAGCGTCGTTCGACGTGATCTGACCGTCGAGGTCTACATCGGCAAGGTTCTTCTGATCGGCTGTAAGTTCTCCGAGACCTACGCTGGTACGCAGGATAGCAAGAGCATCGTTCGACGTTATCTCACCGTCGCCGTCTACGTCTCCGTATTTGCCCTTGGGACGCTCGAGAAGCTCATACGCGATATTCTTCTCTTTTGCGTACTTCTCGGCATAGGAGTCGGGGTAGCATTTTATAACAACATCCTTGCTGTTGCTGAAAGCGTAGTCGTTGATCTTCTCCACGGAATCGGGAAGTGTTATGCTCTTCAGCGAATCGCATGATCCGAACGCTTCGTATTCAAGAGCCTTTACCGCTCCTGTGATCTCAACCGTTTCAAGCTGCTTACACTTTGCAAAGCAGCTGTTCGGAACGGCTTCAAGGTTTCCGCGTATTATTACGCTCTTAACACCGGAATCAATAAAGGCGTTGCTTCCGATCTTAGTCGTTTTTCTCGGTATTTCAATGCTTTCCAGAGCAGAGGTTGCCATAAACGCTTCGTTGTCTATCATTTCAAGAGAAGTTGGCAGCGTAATTGATCTAAGCGATGTACAGCTTCTGAAAGCTGCCTGACCGATCGTCTTTATGGTGTTTGGCATTTTTACTTCCGTAAGGCTCGGATTCTCGGCAAACGAATAGGTCGGTATCGTTTCGAGTCCCTTGCCGATCGTCACGCTTGCGAGTGAATCGCAGTTTCTGAACGTGTGCCCTGCCAATTCGGTCAGGCTGTCGGGAAGAACTACCGATTTTATACCATCGCAGCCCTCAAACGCGGACTGCCCTATTTTCTTTACGGAATTTCCAAGCTTAAGCTCGCTTGCAGCTGAGCATTTTAAAAATGCGTTAGCCTCGATCGTCTTTACGGTATCGGGCAGAATGATTTTGCCGAGCGATTTATCGCCTGCAAAAGCCTGATTTCCGATAAATTCGAGAGAATCACCAAAGCTCAGCGTTTTGAGCTTCGGGCAAGCGCTGAAAGCCATGTCTTCGATTGTTTTGACGTGAGCCGGCATTTTAACATTTTCGAGTAAATCACAGGAGTGAAATGCACAAGTACCGATCTCGATGACCGTATCGGGAAGCGTGACGCTCACAAGCTCCTTGCACTCCTGAAACGAGTTGTTTCCGATAACGGTAACGGGAGCGCCGTTGACAGTTGACGGCACCTCGATACTTGCTGCCGTGCCGCAGTACTTTTTGATCTTGACAGTTCCGTCGCTGAGGACCTCGCAGTCAAAAGCATCGTCTGCTTCAGACGCATAGCTCTCCAATACGGCGCCGCTTTCACCGGGCACATTGTACGCTTCCGCCGAGATCGGTGCTGCTGCAAGCATCAACGCTGCGAGGGTCACTGAAATAATTTGTTTTTTCATTTTGGTTATTTCCTCCGTTTTTCTTGGCTTATAAGTATATCTTGATACACCTATCAGTTTTATCCTGTAGAAATTTGTAAAATCAGTTTCCGACAACCATCAATTCTTTGACCGGTTCGTTCTGACCTTCAGCATCAATAAGAACAGTTGCCGTTGCATAATTATCTACATACGTTCTTATGTTTCCGTCTTCCGTCTGTTCCCAACTACCTTCGCCGATAACATAAGTAAACGAATAGTCAGTAACATCTTCATTAAGTTCAATATCTCTTACGCCGATCATTGAAACAGAAGCTCCGTCTCCAAAGCTTATCATACCTGTATCGCCGTTTACTTCCAAGAACAGTTTTGTAGAACCTTTTCCATTTGTCCAGTAACCTCTTGTGAAATTGCCCTTATCTGAGAAATAACCGTCATACTTCAAGTTTTCGTCATAAACAACATAAGGCATACTGTCTCCGATCTTGCTTTCAAATTCATCAAGCTTAAAATCGCAGATGGAATAGCGTTGACCGTTTACCCAAAGGTATTCATAAAGGTGTTCATCACCCTCGACTGTTTTTTTGAGCGCAGATGCATTGCTGTCTGTCGGTTTCTCTTTTGTATCGCTGTCGGTAGAATTATAAGAAATTGCTTTGCTGTCGGTTTCTGTATTTGTCGTTATCATGGCCTCGGAAACGACCCATTCTTCTTCACTATCTTCCTCGTTGCATTTACAATAGAAGTATACCGCAACATAATCATCAATATAAATGTTGAACGTAAATTTATCATCTTCGACAAATTTGTACTTACTCGGCATTTTCCAGGCAGTTGCAAGTTCGGGAACCGGCATATCTTTTCCAAGATTCAGATTACCCGCCATACTACCAAGTGCAAGCGCATCGCTTGAATCAAAATCAGTAAACACTATCGAGTCGATCTTTCCGCTTTCATCTCTGTCAATAAACATTTTTGTCGTGCCCTCTTTGGGCAAACCGTAGCCTTTTCCCGAAAAGCCAAATTCATCTGCAAAAATACCGCTGTACTGCTCGTTAAGTGGTGTAAAAGGAGCACCTAAATACTCCGAATACTCTATAATATCATTCGGAACTTCTTCGTACTCCGCATTGTATTCTTCCTGATAGATCGAATAACTGTATCTTCCTCTTTTGTCTCCGTCAGTGATACTTATCGTAAAGCTCTCATATAAATGTTTTCCGCCTTTGTACGTTGGTTCAATTTTACTCTCGGTTTGTAACGACTCAGCAGAGCTCTCTGTGCTGTCATTTTGATTACTTTCTACAGTGCTTGAAGTAATATCTGAAGTCGTTTCATTAGGATATTCAGGAAGAGGTTTATCCTCATTTTTGGCTGAGCCTCCGCACGCTGTCATCGTTACCGCAAGCACCGCAGTCATGATAAATGCCACTGCTCTATTTGTTTTTCGGGTCATAGTATTTTCCTCCTCTGTAAAATCATATTGAAGATTAAGCCGAACGCCGTGAAACGGTGCTCGGCTTGAAATAAATTAATTTTATTGCTCGACAGTTTTTTCGTAGGTGTACTCTGCGATGTTCTTTGTAACACAGTCGTTGAACATACTGTCAAGATCAGCATAACCGGTGTATGTATAAAAATTCACGGAGCCCCATGAGTATTTTCCGTACTTGCTCTTCACAGAATAACTGTAGCGCTCTGGCATCTGAACTCCGCTGAGATTTACAGAACACGTTCCGTCGGGCAGTATCATAATGTCGTCAAAACGGCAGTAGGTGTAATACGTTTCTTCACCTTTTTCCACAGGAGTTTTGCTGTCTGCACCCTCCTTAACACCTGTAACGGTTGCGGTGTTTTTGTAAACGCAGTAAAGTATATTGTTTTTTGATGTAGAAAAGCCCTCTTTCGGAGCAAGGAAAAAGTAACCTAAAAACTCCGAGCTTTTCAGCGAGTTGCCCTCAGCCCATGTTGCCACAGATGCCAAAATGCTGTCGTTTGCCTGACTTTTCATTTTATCCTTTGTTTCGTCGGGGATATCGTCGAGCTTAGCCGCATAGCTTGCAAGACCATCGACCGTATATTCATTTTCCGTTTTGGAAAACACCTTGCCATGCTCTGAAGCATAATCGCTCATGCCGGATCTCGGTTCGGCAGTAACCGTCACTTTATCTCCGTTTGAAAGCCCCGCACTTTTATCTGCGCTGAATGAAATATCGTCCTGCTCCGATGAAATCGTAACTGTTCCGTTAGGAGCAACGCCGTCAAAGGTTACCTTTACGCCATCGAACGGGTCAAACTCCTCAACCTTATCAAGCCCCTCCACTGTCACGGTGACAGGCTCTCCGACAAGATCAAACGCATATTCCTCCGTCATGCTGTCTATCTTCGGTGTGATAGTGACCGTATCGCCGTTTGAAAGTTTCTCGTTCGGCTCGATATCGTAATCGACAACCATTTCAAGAGCGTATTCGACCTGCTCGATCTGCTCGTTTGTAACACTTTTCGCCTTGCTGTAGTAATCCTGCACGTCGCTTATCCAGCCATACTCGTTTTCAAGCTCACACTTGCCGTAACCGTCGCTGCCCTTAAACTTGACCTCCATTGTCTTTGTTACATCAAATGATCTTCGTCCGCAAGCAGTCAAAACAACACTTACTGTTACTGCTGCAAGAGCAATAGATATAATCTGTTTTTTCATTAGTTTTTGCCTCCTCGTCTTGTTACTGAACATCCGTGGTTTGTGTAGACTGTGGAGCTGCTTGGACACTTGCTTTTTTGTCGTTCTTTTTCATAATCAGATACTTTATAAGATCGACCAGCATAAACAGCCAACCGCCGAAGGTCGGAATAAGAAGTACGAGCAGCAAAAATGCCATCCAGCCCACAACGGGGATAAAAAGAAGAACCTTTAGCTTATCGAAAATAATGTCAATGTGCGAAAAACCGGGAATAATTCCACCTACTATGAGCGCCACGAGTATTCCTTGCAAAAAGGCTTCGTTTGCCGTTTTCGCCAAAGCGTTACTGCCGGACATAAAATGATCCACGATTATCGCTATGTAAAGAATAATGCTGATAACCCCAAAAACTATTGCAACTATGCCTCGTATCTTTGTCGTTTTTCTTTGTTCGATATCCATAATGATTCCTCCAAAAATATTATTAAAAGTAAGTGAGATCAGTTGAAGGTATTAAACGATCATGATCAACACACAAATCTAACATAGTGAGTATAGCACAACAGAATCTTAGCTGTCAATAGTTACAGCTGATATTTCTTTTAACTTTCACATTATTCGACTAAGCACTAAAATTAAAATATACTTTGCAATATAGAGAGGTTCGTCGAATATGGGACAGATCATCATCACGCTGGAGGACTACCGCAAGGCACATAACATCAGCAAATACAGCATAATCAAAAACTGCGGTGTGAGCGCCACGCAGTTAAACAGCTACTGCAACAACAAAATTTCGCGGGTCGATCTGCCCGTTCTTGCGCGTATCTGCGACTATTTAGGCTGCGAGGTCGGCGATCTGCTGGAATACGTGCCGGACGAGCCGATGAAAGAGCACGAGCACGATATCGACATATAACGAAAATGAGGCGCCGATCGACGTCTCATTTTCTCTAAATCATTTGGGTGCTGTATGGGTGCTGTACGGGTGCTGCAATATATTTTTCAGCCGTTTCCACAATGTCATACAAACCGCAAAAACCCCACAGGAAAGCCCTGTGGGGTGGATTTGTGATATTGTACCTTGCGGTAAAATTATCTCTTCGAGAACTGCGGAGCACGACGAGCTGCTTTGAGGCCGTACTTCTTTCTTTCCTTCATTCTCGGGTCTCTTGTGAGGAAGCCTGCCTTCTTGAGTGCGCCTCTGAGGTTCTCGGAGTCGTACTGGAGAAGTGCTCTTGAAATACCGTGACGGATTGCACCTGCCTGACCTGTTACGCCGCCGCCTGCAACTCTGCAAACGATGTCGAACTTGTCTGCTGTGTCCGTAAGGTTAAGAGGCTGTCTTACAATAACCTTAAGAGTTTCGAGACCGAAGTAATCGTCGATGTCTCTGTCGTTGATTGTGATCTTGCCGGTGCCCTTGTAAATTCTTACTCTTGCAACCGAGCTCTTTCTTCTGCCTGTGCCGTAGAAGTAATTTGAATTATCGTACATTGTTTAGTCCTCCTTCCTTACAGTTCAAAAGCTTCGGGCTTCTGTGCTGCGTGTGTGTGCTCTGCGCCTGCGAAGAGACGGAGTCTGAGAAGAGCGTCTCTGCCGATGGAGTTGTGGGGAACCATGCCCTTAACTGCAAGCTCCATTGCCTTTGTCGGCTTTGTTGCCATAAGTGTGTCGTAGCGTGTCTCCTTGAGGTGACCTACGTAACCTGTGTGGCGCTGCCACTTCTTCTGTGTGAGCTTGTTGCCTGTGAGCAGAGCTTTTTCACAGTTGATGATTATAACGTGATCGCCGCAGTCAACGTGCGGTGTGAATGTGGGCTTGTGCTTGCCTCTGAGCAGAACTGCTGCCTGAGCGGCTACACGGCCGAGCGGCTTGCCTGCAGCATCGATAACGTACCACTTGCGCTCAACTTCGCCTTTTTTAGCCATAAAAGTTGACATATTCTTGTTCCTCCCGAAAAAGTATTGAAATAACGGCGCTCTCTTTGCGCCTGATGCTTAAATATAATATCACAACATAATATGAAAGTCAATGATTTTTTCGCAGTTTTTTAATTTATAAAACATAATCTTTCGTAATCTCTTTTATTCTCTTGAATACTCCCGTGATCTCTCACGGCATTTTTAAAAAACTCTTTTGCTTTTCTTGTTTAATATCACAATAACGGTATTCTCATTCTATCATCTATGATAAGTATCCATATATAATGAAAAGTATCAGCCTTTTGATCAGAAAATCAGAGTGAAGCGTCCGGCTTTTCAAGGGATGGCATTACCGAGAAGATCCGTTTATTCCGTAAGCTTTTTCGGAAAAGATCGGGGAGATAAAGCTTTATGACTGTCTGATAGCACAGCTTTGTTTCACTTTCTAATTTTTTCCTGTTGTTTATGTGAAGTCTTTCTGAAGTGTATTGCTTTTAATATGTATAAAGGATATAATATAGATAAAAAGCGGAAATGTTATGTAAGCATTGTCTTGTTTCAACCCGGTTTTGTAATGTTTGCAGCGGGGAGCTTTCGGGTGAGTTTTTTTGATGCACGGAGCCGGATTTTCGGCATCGTTTCTGACGAAAATTTCAATGTGACGGTTGTGTTAAAGCTTTGTAGTGGTTTTTTGATATCGAACGGTAATCTGTACAAAAAAGCAAAGCACGATTTAACAACTCTTACAAATATTATGTAAGTGCAGAAAAAGACTTGTTAATTTTTTTTCGAGGGTTTATACTATATAATGTATAAGGTTGGGATAAGGGCAAATCGAACTATTCCGCAAATTTTGATTGGAGGTAATTTATTATGGCAAAACGACACCATAGGCTTCTGAGTGCAATGCTGATCGCTGCTCTGCTTTCAACATCTGCATTTACGGCATTTGCAGCTGACGTTGAGGCAGCAGGTTCCGGAGCCGGAAGTTTGTCAAAGTATTACTCGACCAACGGTTCGGGTGTAGGTAAAGAAGCAAAAATAACCATTGACGGTGACGCAAGCGATTGGAACGAATCAATGAAAGTTGCTCAGGGCGCAGCGTGGGATGTCGCTAACCATTGGAAAGGCGGACATGAAAACTGCGTTTTGGATACTTATGCACTTTATGCTGCATGGGATGATTCAAATCTTTACATCGGCTGGCAGATGGTCAATACTACAGATACATGGGCAAGATCGGGCGACGGTCCTCTCAGCGACGGCGGACGAGTTCTCGATGTACCGCTTATCATCGCACTGAGCACAAATCCGAATGCTACTGCCATGACAGGTAAAACTACCGACGGCAAGGGCATCTGGGGTGCAGATATTTCTTACCAAACTCATGTTGATACACTCCTTTATATGAGCGGTAAGCCCGGACTCGGTACTCCCGGATTCTTCAAGGCTGCCGATTCATCGGGTGCTGTTGATTACACAAATAAAAACAGCTGCAAGACTTTCGCTGAAACAGGCGTTGAGTACAAAATGGCAACAACAAACATCAACGATCACATCTGGGGTCTTAACAGCTCAAGTGATCCGAGCGATGTTTGCGACAATAATGCAGACTGGGTAGACTACAAAACATATAAAGGCTCCGAGGGAACTCACGATACTACATTTGACTCATTCTATGAGGCAAAGATCCCGTTCTCGGCTCTCGGTATTTCCAAATCTCAGCTTACAGAAAACGGTATCGGAGCAATGGTGATCGCTTCGAGAGGCGAATCGGGACTTGACTGTGTACCTTTCGATCTTACTATGCTCGATAATGCAACAGGCAGCTATTCTACAGACCCGAGTACATCCGCAGAGAAGGATGACGCCGACGTTATCACAGCACCTCTTGCTTCGATCGGTAACGGCGAGATCACTCCTCCGACACCGGATTCAGACACAGAGTCCGAGGCCGATACAGCTTCCGACGTGGTTTCCGATAATGACACAGAATCCGAGACCATCGCAGACAGCGATTCCAACACAGACACAGAATTTGATATCGGCTGGCAGGTACTTCCGCTTACAACTAAGGCAAAGGCAGGCGAGACTGTAACAGTTAAGCTCGGTCTTTCAGCTGCAAACAATCTGTTCGGCGTTTCCGCTAACGTTAAATTCGAGCCCGGCTACGTTGAGTACATCAGTGCAAAATCTTTGTACAGCGGTGTTCAGGTGAACAAGAAGGCTGACGACGAGATCAAGTGGAATGCAAATCTCGGCGACGGCACAAAGGGCGTAAATATCACTAAGGATACTCCTATGGTGGAGATCAAGTTCAAGGCTCTTAAGGACCTTAACGGCTACTTCGGTGCAACAGCTGTCAGCGATGTTTACGATTACGACTTCAATTCTATTTCTGCAAGTCAGTATATCGATATCAAAGCAGCTTCTCCCGGCGATACAGACATTCAGAGCGATACAGATTCTCAGACAGATATAGATATCGAAGGCGCTAAGGAAATGACTGTAAACGCAAAGGCTAACAAGGGCGATACTGTTTTTGTTAAGTTCAATGCAGATCTTTCCAAGATCGAAGGCGTTTCCAACACATTCGTTTACGATGCAGACCTTCTTGATTACGCAGGCTGCGACAAGAACAAGAGTGTAATTGTAGAAGTTAATCAGTCCACAGGTATCATCAGATGGAACTGCGTCAATACAGAGGCAGGCTCCAAGGCTGATATCGCTGCATTCAGATTTACAGCAAAGTCTAAGATTGACGGAAAGATCGGTACAAACACGATCAGAGAGATCTACGACGCTAATGGCAACGATCTTGACTATTCCGTTATCAAGGCTTCTGTTTCCGTAAAGGCAGGCGAGGATACAGATATCGGCCACGAGGATGTTACAGCCGATAAGAAGATCGACCTCGTTGCAAAGAAGGGCGACAGAGTAGTTGTTACCTTCGACGCAAAGAACGCTAAGAATGCCGCAGGTATTCAGGCAGTTCTCGATTACGACAAATCTCTCCTCAAGTACAACAGCGACGCTGCAAGCCCTGTAGGCGTTATCAGCGCAGCAAAGTACAACGGCAGAGTTGCATGGAACATTCTTTTCGACCTCAGCAAGAAGGGCGGAGCAAATCTCTCTGCTAAGTCCGAGATCGCAGTTATGAGCTTCGTTGCTCTTAAGGATATCAAAGCATCCGACAGCGCTCTTGCTTACAAGGTAGTAGATTTCTACGACAACAACGACAACGCATTCGATGCTGATTCTACAGTAAGCGCATCGGCAACTGTTGCAAAGCGAGGCGAGGGTAAGGTTCCCGTAACAGCTAAGGCAGGCAACTACGTTATCGCAGAGTGTAAGGCGATCGACGCTTCCAAGGCTCTCGGTATCGTTGAGCAGCTCACATATGATAAGAGCGCACTCACATATCTCGGCTACGAGAAGGAAATGGGTCACTTTGAGATCGATACAGCTACCTCCGGTGCTGTACGCTGGAGCACAATGTTTGATGCAAAGGGTACTGATCTTACCAAGGAGACAGACATTGTTCTCATCAAGTTCGCAGCAAACAAGGATATCTCCAGCTCCGACAATGTTCTCAGCTACCTCGTTGAGGAATTCTACGATGTAAACCTTAAGGATTTCGATACATCCGATACAACTATGGTTTACGCTCACGCAGTTTCCGATGAAAACCAGTATGTTATTGGTGACAACGATTCTGACAGCGAAAACGACAGCTCCGATATCGGACACGGCGGCAACGATTCCGACTCTTCGGATTCCGAGCTTCATATTGGTTCCGATACGGATTCAACAAACCAAAAGGTTACTATCCTCTACGGTGACGTTAACAAGGATGATGACGTAAACTCCGGCGATGCTCTTACAGTACTCAGAGTATCTGTTGATCTTGCCGAATTCCAGGATGAAGAGGCAGAAGCTGCAGCAGACGTTAACACCGATGAAACAGTTAACGCAGATGACGCTCTGAACGTTCTCAGATTCTCCGTAAGCCTTCCCACAAATACAAAGGCAGGACAGAGAGCAGAGATCACCATCAAATTCAAGAGTAATAAAAAATGATTGATCAGATCCCTCCGATGAAAATCGGGGGGATCGATTTTTACTGAAAACTGAAAACTTAAGACTTAAAAATGAATAATATCAGGCGGCCAAGCGGCCGCAGGCAGTACCGCTGCCGCTTTATTTTGAATAACACCTTTACAGCCGCATGTCAGGTTTATTATTTTCGTAACCAACTGATCAAGCGGCCAAGCGGCCGCAGGCAGTACCGTTGCAGCTTTATTTTGAATAACAGCTTTACAGCCGCACATCGGATTAATTCTTCCCTTAGCCAACTGATCAGGCGGCTTTTTTTATTTGATCGATACGATTCCGATAGAAATTCGTTAATAATGCACAGAAGATGAGCGATTATTTTTCCACACAGGTTCGATCTTTTTATTGTAACTGTATTGACTTTATTGTTACAAAAATGTTATAATTTTCCTGAAATATGCCATTTGTCGTTATGTGGGTTACGACGAATATACGGAAAGGTTGTTGATTTTTATGAATATAAGAAGGCTTTTAGCTGTTGTTATGGTATGCTCAATGATCTTCTGCTCTTTAGGAGCGTCGATAGAAGCGGACGCAGCTTCTGTTTCTGTTGCTGAAGCAGGACAAAACAGCGGCGCATATGAGTATGTTGAGCTTGACGACGGTACGGTTGAGATCACGGCATATACAGGCGGTGAAACAAACGTTATCATTCCGTCGGAGCTTGATGGGAAAAAGGTGGTCTCGATAGGGGATAAAGCCTTTTGCGACTGTGCGTTTATCTGCACCGCAGATATCCCTTCTTCGGTGAATTCTATCGGCAGCGACGCTTTCAGCGGCTGCTCTTCACTGCTTGATGTTACGATCCCGGATTCTGTCAATACGATAGGAAGCAATGCTTTTGAAGGTACTTTGTGGCTTAGAAAATATCCGAGCGTGTTTGTTATTGCAGGCAATAACATTCTCATCAAATATAAGGGCAAGGGAACAGATGTTGTTATTCCCGAAAAGGTTGCTTCTATCGGTGATTCTGCTTTCGAGCGCTGCGAGAATATTACAAGCGTGACGATCCCCGACACGGTCACTTCTATCGGAAGTTCGGCTTTCAAGCTCTGTTACGGCCTTGAGAGCATAAATATTCCCGATTCAGTTGAGACTATCGGCGATTCGGCTTTCTTCTGGTGCAAGTCGCTCGAAGATGTCAATTTCGGAAATTCTGTAAAAGAAATCGGTGACTATGCTTTTGAGAGCTGTCTTCATCTGAAAAAAGTGGTTTTGCCCGATTCAACGGAAAAGCTCGGAAACGGTGCGTTTGAATTCTGTTCTTCTCTTGAAAATGCTGATGTTCCCGACACTCTCAAAGAAATGGGTGAATACGCATTTCACGGCTGTAAGTCGCTTACGAGTTTCAGGATCCCCGGCGCACTTGATTCTGTAAGCAGATGCCTGTTTGGTTACTGTCCCTCATTGAGAACGGTAACACTTCCCGAAAGCATAAAAAGCATAGGCAGCTGTGCTTTTGAAGACTGCTCGTCACTTGTTAAGATTAATATTCCCGAGGCTGTTGAGACTATCGGCAGCTACGCTTTCAAAGGCTGCTCATCGCTTAAGAGCATTGCTATACCTGAGTCTGTAAAAACGATCGAAGACTATGCTTTCAAGGATTGTTCCGGCGCTTTTGTGCTTGATATCCCGAGATCGATAAGCACGATAGGTAAGCATGTTTTTGAAAACTGCTCATCTCTCAGAGCTGTGAGCATACCCGACACGATCAGAGTTATAGAAGAGGGCGCTTTTGCGGGCTGTTCTTCTCTTCTGAATATAGACATGCCGGAATCGGTAAAAAAGATCTACGATTCGGCATTCAGCGGATGTACTTCTCTCGGCAAGACGTATATACCCGATTCGGGCATTTCTATGGAGAAAGATGTTTTTGAGAACTGCCCGTCTGTTGTGATATGCTGCTACGAAGGTTCTACGGCGGCTCAGTATGCCCGTTACTATAAGATCAATTACTTGCTGCTTGACCGTGTTCCGGAGGATTCGGACCCCGACGCATGGGATCCCGAAAGCGGTTCGGATATATTCGGCGGCGGTTCCGATGTTGTTGTCGATTCCGACAGCAGTAACGATAACGGCAATAACGGAGAAAACGGAGATAATTGGGACAGCGATAACAACACCTCAGATAAACCGACCGACAGCGATGATACTCCCGTAAATACGGATGATCAGAGCGGCAACGGAAACGGAAACGATGATGGCAACGGCAACGGAAGCAATACCTCCGATCAGCCCGATGGCACCACGCCCGTAAATACCGACGATCAGGGCGGCGACGGAAACAACGGCAAAAACACTTCTGATGTGCCGGATGGTACAGATGATACACCGAAAGACCCCGAAGATCAGCAAGGGGAAGACGGCAGTGAAAAGAAAGTAACGCTCCTGATGGGCGATGTCGATTTTGATACGGCGATCACATCGGGCGACGCTGTTCGTATTCTCAGAGCTTCCGTTCATCTTGAAGAGTTCAAAGGTTTGGCACTGCTTGCGGCTGATGTTATAGATGATGATGTGATCGATTCGATCGATGCACTTTCTGTGCTTCGTTATTCCGTCGGGCTTACAGATAAAAGATCGCTTGTCGGAAAGCATATCGAACACACCGTTTGATAAAACATAGTTTTTTTAGGTGATGAGGAAAACCTGCTGTGATCTTATGGAGTTGTCCGCAGGATCGGAAACCGGTGTTGAATAAATTCTCTGAAATAATTATCGAGTTGCAATAATTCCTAAAAAAACAAATAAAATGTGAAATTACAACAAAATAACACTGTCAAGTCAATTAAATATTGAAAAATAAAGCAATATTGCACAGAAATTCATGTATAATTTGTACATTTATTTGCATTGAAAATAAAGGTATATATATTGTATAATTGTATTGTATCATAGTGCGGTCGAGCGTACTTTTTAGTTAAGTTCGTCCGAAATTATTTATTAGGGTGGTGCAGTCACAAGATGAAATATGTAATTGTTCAGGTGTCTAAGTATTATGTATCTATCACGCCTGCTGAGTCCGGAAAAGCGTTTATCAGCAGCGGTAAAGACCGTGATGCAAAGAAGCCTGATTATGAGGTTACGTTCAAGGAACCTCTCGTTGTATTCCTGCCGGAGAGCCTCAGAGGTCAGGCATGGAACTTCCCGAGAGATCTTGCAGAGGTAGTAAAAATGTCGATGCGAAACGCAAAGATCGACATCAAAGACGTTATCCTCTGTGCCGAGAGCGATCAGCTTATCAGCCAGGAGTATCAGCATACTCCCGCAAAGGAAAAGTATCTTAAGATCTTCGCCGAGAACGAAGCAAAAGGCCTTATCACAGACGATATCGCAAACTATTCGCTTATCAACTGCGAATACGGCGCAGGCCCCGCAGCTAAGGAAGATGAGTCGGCTCAGCTCGGAGCAAACGTTTACATCATGCCGAAATCTTACGTAGAAGAGCTTAAATCTGCGTTCAGAGAGCAGTCTCTTACGCTTTACAAGCTCATTCCGCCTACAGTCAGCATGGTAAAGATCGCAAAGCAGGGCATCAACAGCTACGACAAGTCGGTAGCTCTCATCAGCGCCGATTTCTGTTCTGCAAGACTTCTCGTAATGCAGAAGGGTGTTCCGGTCTACGTTCACTCGTTCCCGCTTCCGCTGGGCGACATCACAAACGTATTTGCAAGCGACCAGAACTGTACTCTTGAAGAGGCATTTGAAGTTATCAGAAAGTACGGCGTAGGTATTTCCGAGAAGTGTAATTCAAGACAGGCAGGCCGTGAGATGCGTCAGATCTTTGAAAGCTTCTCCAACGACATCGTAAGAAGCCTGCGAATGGTTCTTCTTAGCCTGCGTATCGAGCTTGATCAGGTATATGTATCCGACTTCGGCGCATATATCCCCGGCGTACTCAAGCACGTAAGAATGATGAATATCCAGGCAGACGAGATCAATCTTATCTCCGACGCTTTCACATCGCTCACAAACGTTCCGATCATCACTAAGGAAACAGACGAAGCAGGCTACAAGACAGCATGCTTCTATACATACTCTTACCTTGTTAATTCCGGTGCTCAGAGCGAGAATAACCTTGCAGCCATAACGGGCAGCAAGAGCGTAGACTTCAGCGGCGCTCTTACAAGCCTCGGCAACATCGGCGCAATGGTATTCGCTATCCTGGCGATCGGCGTTATGGTATTTATCGGATTGAGATCCTACGGCCTTGAAGTCCGTGCTCAGCAGGATCAGGCTCGTCTCAATGATGTTAAGTATGATGAGATCAAGGGCTTGCTTGAAGATCAGGCAACGCTTCGCAGCAAGATGGCGAATGTTTCGAGAGATATGGAATCGATTCCCGAGCCTGCTGCTCGTGTCGTTGATATTTTATCAGAGATATTTACACAGATTACTGATACTCAGCAGGTTGTCAGAGTTTCAAAATATTCAATTAACAGCGATACCAGCGTTGTTGAGAACGTTTTCCTTGTAAAAGAGAAAGAAGATTACAATATTCTTTACGATCAGATCTCTGCAAATGGTTTCTTTGAGGTCAATGATGAAAGAAGTATTGAAGCAAAGAATATTAAAGAAGCTGTCAAGGGCGGCAAGAAAAACGAGACTGAGGTCAATAGCTATTACGAAGTAAAGCAGACGATGAATATTCTTGGCGTTCCCGAAGAGGAAACAGAGACAGAGGAAGAGTTTGACGGTCATCACACAGATATCAGTCATGGAACAAACTATGACGAGATGATCGCGTCAACGATGGAGGATTAAGAATATGGCGAAGACTGAAAATGCAAAAAAAGTACCCGGAGCACTTGTTGCGGCGGTTGTTGTTATAGTTGCAATCGCTGCATTCGTTCCGACAGTATACATGCCTTATAAGAATAAAAAGCCTGCAATGGACGAGGCTCATAAGGAAGCTCTTGATACAATAGAGTATTACGACAACTCTATCAAGAATCAGGCGTCGATCGAAGCCGAGATCAACGATCTTCAGGCTCAGTGGGATAAGTATCAGGAAGATATGTTTGTAGATGCTAAGACTACGATTAAGGATCTTACTCGTGCTATCGATGCCAGAGGAGATATCATCGACCTTAATATCAAAGTCGAAAGCGCTACACCCGATCCGAGCGGTTTGGTTACTGCCGACGGAAATCCTCTCTATTTCAACAAGATCAAACTTACAGGCCGCTGTGACCGTGAGACGCTTCTGAGCTTGCTTAAATTTATTGAAGAGGATTCTATCGGACATTACTATGTTCAGAAGTATGAATCAAAACCTGTTGAGGTTACGGATTCCGACGGTAATGTAGTAGATAAAGAGATGTTTGAAAACACTATAGATTTTTATCTGTACTACTTCAATCAGAATGAGAAGGTGGCAGTTGTTGCTTCTGACACCGACACCGCTACAGATTCAAGCAAGTAATTTATTGCTTTCCGGATAATACAATGACAATGTTATTTAAGATCCTGATCGCTGTACTGCTCGCAGCTCTCGGTTTTTCCGGAGGGCTGCTGGGCTGTACGATACTCAATAAAATACCTGCACCGTGGCTGTGCGATTATGATGAAGAACCGTCGCCCGAGCTTCTTAGCGGAAAGAGATACGATGTGAAGAAAAACGGCGCACTGCTCGGAGCATTCCTCGGAACGGCGCTTGCGGCGATCGTTCTGACGAACGGCATCACGGTTCTTTTGGCGTTCGAGGTCATTATGTGTTTTGCACTGGCTCTTGTTGCGGCGGCTGACGCAAAGTATACGATCATTCCCGATCAGTTTACTGTTGCTGTTGCAGTTATCGCAGCTGTTATCGCTGTTGCAGACATTTTAACACAGCAGGTATTCATAAAGCATTGGTACGATCCGCTTCTTGGTGCGCTTGCAGGCGGAGGCTGCCTTATCATTCTTGATATTTTCAGTACGCTTGTACTGAAAAAAGAGGGCTTTGGTTTCGGAGATATCAAGCTTCTTGCAGCTATGGGACTGATGTTCGGCTGGAAGTATATCATAGCGCTTATCATCATATCGTCTTTTCTTGCTGCCATACATTTCCTGATACTGATATTTGCAGGCAGCGGAAAGATAGAGGAAGGAAAATATCTTCCGATGGCACCGTATCTTTGTATGGGCGGTGCGGTAACGATCATAGCTTTGCCTTGGATCAGGGCTTTGTTTGATCTTTACAGAAGCGTGCTCGACATGGAAATGCTTCCATAAAACAAAAAAATTTGATCGTGCAGCGCAGGGCGTTTGCTTTGCGCTGCCGACAAGAGATTATTGTTCGTATTTACATATTCGCTCGCAGAGCGAACGTATAAATGCGTACAAGGGTCCGGGAACGGCGATATCGCAGCTGTTCTTCACGGACTTTGTGAACCGGAAACATATTATGACATAACTATAAATTGAAAAGGAGATTATTTTCTATGAGAGCAAGCAGCTTGAAAATGGGTCAGATCCTGATCAACATGGGTGCCATTACTCCCGATCAGCTTGACCAGGCGCTCAGTATGCAGAAGCAGAGCGGTCTTCGCCTTGGTGAGATCCTCAATAAGGAAAAGATGTGCGAAGAAGATAAGATTTGTTTCGCACTTTCAAAGCAGTTTTCGATACCTTACGTAGATCTTGATGAGATCGAACTTAAGGATGAATTATCAAACATCATTTCGGCAGAGCTTTCCGAGCAGTGCATGGTAATTCCGCTTGAGGTAATTGACAAAACTCTTACGGTAGCTGTAGCCGATCCGCTCGACTATAAGGGCCTCAATAAGATCCAGACAACTACGAAGATGCAGCTCCAGACCGTTATTGCTGCACCGTCGCAGATCCAGAAAGCTCATCAGGCGCTTTACGCTTCAAAGAGAGCTATGGACGAGGCACGAGAGTTTATTTCGAGCCAGGTAAGCCAGGCAGGCAAAGAAGAAGAGATCGATGCCGCTAAGGCTGCAGCAGATGATCAGCCGATCATCCGCTTCGTAAACAACATGATCGAAGAAGCCGTTCGTCTCAAGACTTCCGATATTCACATCGAGCCGATGGAAGAAGTTCTGCTTATCCGTTTCCGTATCGACGGTAAGCTCCAGAAGTACATGGAAACAAGCTCGCAGCTCGCTCCTTCCGTAACGTCTCGAATCAAGTTTATCGGCGGCATGAACATCGCCGAGAAACGTATCCCTCAGGACGGCCGTATCAACTACCGTGTAGGAAACACCGAAGTAGATATGCGTATCTCGATCCTTCCCGTCGTATTCGGCGAGAAGGTCTGCGCCAGAATCACAACTGCACTCGGCCTTAAGATGGACAAGCACGCTATCGGCTTCCTTCCCGAGAACCTTGAAAAATACGATAAGCTTCTCAGCTCGAACAGAGGCATCATCCTCGTAACGGGCGCTACAGGTTCAGGTAAATCAACAACTCTTTACACCGGTCTTAAGGGTGTAATGAGAGAAGATATCAACATCATCACCGTTGAGAACCCTGTCGAGATGATCATCCCCGGAATCAACCAGGTAGATATCAACGCTAAGGCAGGTCTTACATTCGCAAGCGCACTTCGTTCAATTCTTCGTCAGGACCCCGATATCATCATGATCGGTGAGATCCGAGACAAAGAAACAGCCGAGATCGCCGCTTCCGCCGCTGTTACAGGTCACTTGGTGCTTTCTACGCTCCATACCTACAACGCTGCATCTTCTATCATCCGACTTGTCGATATGGGCGTTGAGCCGTTCATGGTATCCTCGACAATTATCGGAGTTATCGCACAGCGACTTGTTCGACGTCTTTGCGTAAACTGCAAGGAGCCGTACATCGCAGGACCTCACGAGCTTCATCTTCTCGGCATCGACGATGATTCGCTTGAGATCAAGCTTTACAGAGCGCCCGAGGGCGGCTGTGAGCGCTGCAACAAGTCCGGTCATAAGGGACGTCTTGCCGTTCACGAAGTTCTTATGGTATCTCCTGCTATCAGAAGAGCTATCCAGCAGGATAAAGCGACAGAGGATATCCACGCCATCGCCGTTGAAGAGGGTATGATCTCAATGAGAGAGAACCTCAGAATGAACGTTATCAGCGGCATTATCTCGCTTGAAACCATGCTTGAAGCAGCAAGCGAAGACATGATGTAATTATTTCAAAACAAATGCTGCCTCGGAACACTTGTGCAGCTTGTGATAAATATATAAATTAATTCGGCAGTCTGCCCGGGTGTGCAGGCTGCCTCGAATGGAGGAAATATTAATGGATTTTCTTTCAATGGTAAGAGAGGCTGTTGAGGCAGGCTGCTCGGATATCCATATGTCATCGGGCAACTGTCCTGCGTACCGTCTGCACGGTACGATGAGATACTGGGAAGGCGAACCGCTTACCGATGAAGATGTTACCTACATGATAAGCCAGGTATTGAATAAAGAACGTTTTGATACATTCATGGAAACCTGCGACGTCGATGGTGCGGCAACGATCGAAGGCGTGAGCCGTTTCAGAATCAATGCTTTCAGAACACGTAACGGTGCATCGCTTGTAATGCGAGTTATCAATGAAACAACGCCTGAGCTTGACCAGCTGAATCTTCCTGCTTCTATAGGAAAGATATTGGAGCTTCGAGAGGGTCTTGTTCTTGTAACAGGTCCTACAGGTTCCGGTAAATCGACAACACTTGCGGCTCTTATCCACGAGATCAACAGAAACCGCAACCTTAATATAGTTACCATCGAAGACCCTGTTGAGTACCTGCACCGCCCGATCGGCTGCGTTATCAACCAGCGTGAGATCGGCCCTGACAGCCGCTCGTACCACACAGCTCTTCGTGCCGTTCTTCGTGAAGACCCTGATATTATACAGATCGGTGAGATCCGAGACTTTGAGTCTGTTTCCATCGCTCTTTCCGCAGCCGAGACAGGACACCTTGTATTCTCGACACTTCACACAGAGGGTGCGGCAAAAACTATCGACCGTCTTGTAGATATGTATCCTGCGGCTCAGCAGCGTCAGGCTCTCGGTCAGATCTCTACATCGCTTAAGTGCGTTGTATCGCAGAGACTTCTTCCGAGATCGGACGTTCCCGGACGTATCGGTGCATTCGAGATCATGTTCGTAAACAGTGCTATTTCAAACCTTATTCGTGAGAATAAGATCGCTATGATCGAGCAGGTAATCGAAACAAGCAAGGGCTCGGGCATGATCACGAGAAACAAGAGTATCCAGATGCTCTTTGACAGAGGCTTCATCAATGCTCAGACAGCTCGTGAGTACAGCTTCGATGTAGGTACAAAGGAAGCAACACCCGGTCAGCCCGGTCAGCCCGGCCAGGTACCGTCTTATATGAACAACAATCGCAGATGAGGTGACAAAAAGTGAAATATTCTTATCTTGCCGTTGACGGTAAAAACAAAAAGTACAGAAGTGAAGTCAATGCCGAAAGCCGTGACGAGGTAAAGCGTATCCTCGCCGAACGAGGTATGACGGCGCTCGAAATATCCGAATATAAAGACCCTGCGGCAGGCGGCGATCAGTCTAATGTGCCTATCTGGGAAAGAGAGTTCGGCGTTACCGATCCTCATGAAAAGGATATTCCCAAGAAAAAAGTTCTTGCTACCATCAACCAGATGGCTATCATGATGAAATCAGGTATTTCAATGTCAATGTCGATGGAAGTGCTTCTTGACACCGAAGCCGATAAAGACATGAGAAAGATCCTTACGATCATCAGCTCGGAGCTTTACAACGGTATTCCGCTTTCTCAGTCGATGGGTTCATTCAAGTGCTTCCCTCCTGTAGTAGTAAGCCTTGTAGCTGCCGGTGAAGCAAACGGTCGTCTTGATATGGCATTTGAAAATGCAGCAGAGATCCTTCACAAAGAGCTTACTCTTTCGGGTAAGATCAAGAGTGCGATGATGTACCCTATATTCCTTATGGGACTTACTCTTGTAATGATCATCGTAATGTCCATGTTCGTACTTCCGTCGTTTGCAAACGTATTTACATCGTTCGGATCCGATCTTCCCGCAATTTCCAAAATGGTCATGGCGTTCTCCGACTTCATGCTCGACTGGTGGTGGCTGGTTGCTCTTATCGTTGTAGGCATCGTAGTTGGTTTCAGATCGCTCCTCAAGTACAACGACGCTTTTGCAATGTGGCTTGCAGAGTTCCTCTTCAAGATTCCGATCATCGGCGACGTTATCAGAACTACATATATCGCTCGTTTCTGTAATATCATGGCATCCCTTACAGACGCAGGCGTATCTATCCTTAAATCTCTCGAACTCTCCCGTGACGTTGTATCGAACATCTTCATGAAGGACTGTTTGAATCAGGTTATCGAGGATGTTAAGATCGGTACACCGATCAACGTTTCCATGAGCCATTACGCAGTATTCGACACGATCCTCGTTGCGATGGTTCGTGTAGGTGAGGAGTCCGGTATGTTCTCCGACTCAATGCACAAGATGGCTGACCTTTATCAGGAAGAAGCCGATGAAGCAACAAAGAGACTTACAGACGCTATGACACCTGCAATGACAATTATCGTAGCAGGTATCGTAGGTGTAGTTGCAGTTTCCATCGTAATGCCGATGTTCGGTATGTACGGCGTAGTTGCAGAGTCTGCACACTGATCATAATTTACGTGATAACAATTCCGCCCCGCTCAAAGCGGGGCGGTTTTTCGTGTAAAAGTACAGTATATTGACAAATAAAAGCGGCGAAAGCATAAACTCTCGCCGCTTTTTGTGCTGAGTTTTCAACATGATACGGTGTAGAATGTTGAAAACAATATGTGCTTAGAAATTGCTGCGGTTATATCCGAAGTTGCTTGTCTCACTGTAGCTTACATACATTTCCTCAATGCCTGCGACATTTGTAAGTATGGTGTGGAAACGTGCCGTGAGTGCATCGTATGCGTTCGGATTTGCTTTGCCGTAAACTGTGACGCTTATCATCGCAGTGGGCTTTTCGTTGCTGCCTCTGAAATAAAGCGCACATTTAGGCTGAATGTTGACCATGAGCCAGTTTTCGCTCTTGCCCGGAATAAGCTCGATCGCCTTTCCGAATTCGTCTTTAAGCTCTGTTTCCTGCTCTTTTGTAATGTCAACATTCATCTTGCAGTCAATAAAAGGCATATGCTGATCTCCTTTACTCTTCGTCTTTCTTAGTCATGATGTCCTTGAGCTTGCGTGCCTTGGAGATCGGATCTCTCTTTTCGATAGGCTTTATTTCAGGCTCGTCTTCTTCAAAATCTTCTTCGGAGATCATTTCAACGGGCATAGGCATAGCTTCTTCATCAGCCTGTACGGGAACTTCCGGCTCCTGTTCGGGTGCTGCCTGAGTGTCCTCCATAACAGCGGACTCGATATTTTCGGCGTCGATAGCGGTTGTCTCTGTTTCTGTGTCGATAATTTCCTCGACTGTTTCGAGTGCAGCCTCAGCTTTTTCTTCAAGCTCTTCCTTTTCACGGCGGATCTTGGTTTTTACTTCCTCGGCTTTTTCTGCTGCCGCAACTTTAAGCTCCTCTGCCTTTGCAGCTGTATCCTTTGCAAGAATGGAAGCCTTAGCTGCCTTGTTTACAGCGCCGGAAACGATAGGCTCCTTGACCTTACGGAAATTCTCCTTAAGCTCTGTTTTGCCGATCTCTGTGTTGACCTCGTCCTGACGGATCACCTCACGGTAAATATCCTGAGCTCGAGTCATACGCTCTTTGGAAGCGTCGATAACGCTGCAAAGCTGCTCAACGTCCTCGGGCAGACCTTCTCTCATGGAAGCGTAGAGATATTTGCCGAGAGCGATGTACGCCTGATTGGCGATCTTCTCTTCGTTCTTCATGACTGTAACAAGGCGGCTCTTCTGCGCCTGTGTTGAAGTCTTATCGGCAAGAACATCGATCGTTGAAGCGAATGCCTTTTTGATATCCTTGTAAATACTCATAATAAAAAACTCCTTTGCATTTGATTTGTTTTTAGTAAAAAAACTCTGGATATAAATCTCTATACTAATATATTAACTAAAAAATCCTCTAAGGTCAATATAAAAAGGATTAATTTTTTTAAAACTATGTACAAATAGGTGTGTTTTATGTTATAATAAGTCATATGGATCAGGAGATCATCTCCAACGTGTTATTTATCTTAATATTTTTATTGGGAGTGTTATATTTATGTCCACTACAGGTACAACTTCGGTAGCCTGCCCTCAGTGCGGCGCTAAAAGTGAGGTCAAAGTATTTAAGACCGTCAATGTAACTACAGACCGCAATTTCAGAGAGCAGCTCCTCAGCGGAGAGATGCTTCATTTTACATGCCCGTCATGCGGCCATGAAGCAGAGCTTCGCTATCCGCTTCTTTACAACGATATCAACAACAAGTTCATGGTCTACTTCGTTCCCGATGTTGACAGAGACAAGGTAACAGACGAAGCTCTTGAAAAGGAGTACGGCGACCTTGCAGGCATTCGCAGAAGACTTGTGGGCGACTACAACGAGCTTAAAGAGAAGATCCACATATTTGAGTCGGGCCTTGATGACAGAGTTATAGAGGTAGTTAAGGCGGCGCTTAAGGATATAGTTCAGAAGCGCACAGGTGACACAGTAACAGGCGGCTATCTTTCAAAGTACAGCGTAAGCGAAGACAGGATCGGCTTTACTTTCTTTGTAGGCGAAAACCACGAGCAGTTCGTTCAGACAACACGCCTTGAGATCTACGACAAGAGCGCTGCTGTTGCAAAAGCTGTTAAGGAAGACGAAAACGACAGAAGTTTCCGTGCAGTTAACAGAGAATGGGCGAGAAATGCGCTTTACCAGTATAAGAAGAGCAAGGTATGATCGATCGTTCACACGCTCGGTCAAAGCCGATGTTTAAAAATATTTAATAAAATGCGGTTGTAATTTTCATGTCTATGAAGTATAATTGATTATAGCATTAGAGAATTTTAATGCTTTCAATGTTTTGTTTTGGCTTCTCGGTATGAGAAAATGACCGCAGAGCGGGGTTAATGAAAGGATGGTATTTGATGGCAGACGACAGAACAAGAGTATTTTCGCTTTCGGACAGCGAAGAGGGGATCAAAGCACAGTTAAAGCAGATATACGATGCACTTAAAGAAAAGGGATACAATCCCGTAAATCAGATAGTCGGCTATATCGTATCTGAGGATCCCTCTTACATTACGACACATAAAAATGCAAGGAACATGATCAGAAAGATCGACAGAGACGATCTTCTTGAGATGCTCGTAAAATCATTTCTTGATGTAAACTAACAACAAACGAAGGGCGACCCTTGCGGCTGCCCTTTGATTTAACTAAAAAGGAGGAACAATGATGCCTCAGGAAAAGGGTCTCATTTACAAGAATAAGCCGCTCGTCAGAAACGGTGACAAGATCTATTACGGTGATCCCGCAGATAAGTACATCGTATGTATGACGATTCGCAGCACAAAGCAGGAGGGCGAGCTTGAATTGCCCGAAACGGTACAGATCCAGGTGATCTCTACCGATCCGAACGTAAGTAAAAGAAAGAGAATAGTCAAAACAGCAGAAAAAGAAGGTTTGTTCCGCTCTATAGATATTGCAGAAGCTTGGCTTAAGCGTTATCTCAGAGGAAACGAGTGACATAAACAGAAAGAAGGACAGCGGAGGCTGTCCTCTTTCTGTTTAATTGAAAATTGAAAATTGAAAATGGAAAATGGAAAATTGCGAAACTCGCCTGCGGCGAGTTGATAATATTAGTTCTAACAAAATCATACTTTACTTGCTGCTGTGAGAAAACTATTAAGGAAGCACTGATTAAATCGAGTGCCCATATTGCGCAGTCAGATTTGCGGACAGTGTCCGCAGACAGATATGCGTTACACACTTTGATTTATGATG
>CACZYP010000037.1:52959-65301 GCA_902785425.1 uncultured Ruminococcus sp.
TAAGGCGCAGACCGATCGGCATGTGTTACAAGTGCCCTTGGGGTGCAAGCAAGATGGGTGCTCAGTCCGCAGGACGTGATTTATTCAGTGGTTCCTTAACACATACCAATACAAAAACAGGAGCGAAGCGACTCCGCAATTGTCAATTATCCATTGTCAATTGTCAATTGATTCAGACTGTTCTGAAAATGATAATTGAAAAAAATGTCCCGAAAGCGAGGTTTATCCGCTTTCGGGATTTTACTTTTATTCTTTGCTGATGACTTTCTTCTGCCATGACTTCTTGCCGCAGCAGGGGCATTTCATGTAGCGTGTAGTGCCGGCGTGCATGGCCATAATTACGCTGCCGTATGTCGGAACGTATCTGTGTCCGCATTTTGCGCATGCGTAATAGCCTGCTGTCTGTTCGATTTTCAGTGCAAATATCATAGCGATGATAAACTGTACAAATCCTATGCAGATGATCAGAATGCGTATCGCATCTGCCATCTCGATCAGACCGGCGATCAGGATCATCGAAAACAAGAAAGCTAATGAAAGTGCTCCGATCACCCATTCAAGCGACAGCATTCTTTTGTCTGCCTCTTCTTTTAAAGTTACCATCTCAATAAGGTTCTTTTCGATCTTTTCATTGTATCTCTCCATAGATACTACCTCCCCGCATAATAGATCGTTAACTGTTATTTCGAGCTGTTCACACAAGTCGAGCATGATCGATGCGTCGGGCAGCGATTTGCCTGTTTCCCATTTTGATACCGCACGGTCGGTGATACCGAGTTTTTCGGCAAGCTGTACTTGTGTCAGTTTATGCTCTTTTCTTTTTGCTGCTATGAATCGTCCGATTTTTATTTGATCCATACGTTTGCTTCCTTTCAACTACATTGTACCATTGCGGTACTCAAAAAAACACGAACCTATGGTTGAATGGGGAGTATTCAACCGTTGGTAGAGTGTGAAAAACAGTGCTTTTTTACTTTGTCATTCTGATAAAGAATATAATTAATGCCATAGCAGCTCCGGCAGTGCTGCCGAAAATGCTATGGCTTGTTTGCGGTTTATGCTTCGATCTTGTATTTCTGCTTGTAGCTTTCATACTCGTCCTCAAATTCCTTGTTGCCCGTTCGCTTTACGGAGTTGAGGTATTCATGAGCGTCGTATGTGTACTGGCTTGTTTCTATGATAGCAATTGCTACGTTGGAGCAGTGGTCGGAGATACGTTCGCAGTCTGTGAGCAGATCGGAAAGTACGAATCCAAGCTCGATGGAACATTCGCCGTGCTTGAGGCGCTGAATGTGCGCCGTTTTTATCTCAAGGCTGAGGTCGTCGATCACCTCTTCGAGAGGCTCGATCATACGTGCCGTTTCAACGTTGTTCTGGCAGTAAGCGTCAGTCGTGAGCGTGAGTATCTCGCCGAGTGCGCCGAACAGAACGTCAAGCTCTTTCTTTGCCATTTCGGAGAACTGAAGCTCCTTTTTGTGGATCTCCTGAGCAGCTTCAAGAATGTTTATGGCGTGGTCGCCGATACGCTCAAAGTCGCCTATAGTATGAAGCTGACGTGATACGCTGGCGTTGTCGGCAGCAGAAAGAGCTTTACCTGAAAGCTGAACAAGATACGTGCCGAGCTTGTCTTCATAAAGGTCGAGCATGTCTTCGCTTTCCTCTATCTCTTTGCTGACTTTTTTATCATAGTTCTTTACAAGCGCCATTGACGAGATCGTAGTGTCCTTTGCGATGTTGGACATCTCCTTACATTTCGAGTTGCACTCTCTGATAGCAACGGAAGGAGTGGACAAAAGACGAACGTCGATGAAGCTGTATACTGTATCTTCTTCTTCCTCTTCGTCCTTGATAACAAGATATGCAAGTTTTTCAAGCTGCTTGCTGAACGGATAGAGAAGAATGAGTGTTGCAATGTTGAATATGCTGTGTACAACAGCGATACCCTGTGCGCCGATAACATGATCCGTTATAGGAAGACCGATAATAAGATCACAGAGTGAGTAGAGCGTAAGGTAGAACAGCGTACCGATAAGGTTAAACGAAACGTGGATAACGGAAACTCGTTTTGCGTCCTTATTTACTCCGATACTTGAAAGCACTGCCGTGATACATGTACCGATGTTTTGTCCCATGATGATCGGGATAGCCATGCCGTAGGTAATGTTGCCGCTTGAAGCAAGCGCCTGAAGAATACCGACGGAAGCGGCTGAGCTCTGAATGATCGCCGTGAATATCGCACCGACAACGACGCCGAGTATCGGGTTCGAGAACATTGTAAGAATGTGCTTGAACTTTTCGTTTTCGGCAAGAGGCGCCATGGAGCTTGACATCATTATCATGCCGTACATGAGAATGGCAAAGCTTACAAGAATTGTGCCGATGCTCTTCTTTTTGTCTGACTTGGCTGCCATTATAAGGATAATGCCGATAAGTGCCAGAACAGGTGAGAATGCTTCAGGCTTGCACAGGCGCAGGAAAATGTTGTCGCTCTGGATTCCGGAAAGACTCGTGATCCATGCCATTACTGTTTTACCGATGTTCGAGCCCATGATGACCGTAACGGTCTGACTTAAGTCCATAATACCGGAGTTTACAAGTCCGACAAGCATGACGGTAACTGCTGACGACGACTGGATAGCAACCGTTATCGCAGTTCCGAGCAGCATTCCGAGAAACGGATTAGAGGTTGCCTTTTTCAGCAGAGATTCAAGACGGCCGCCTGCCATCTTTTCAAGTCCGCTTGAAAGCTGGTTCATACCGAACAGGAAGAACGCAAGTCCTCCGCACAAGGTAAAAATCGAAAAAATATCCATATTCTTTCACCCAATAATGCTTCTTGTTTATTTTTTTGTTTAACTCATGAAAGCATACGCTTTCCAATACATTATATCATAGCTTATCTTGATTAGTCAAAGGTTTTTGAGTTTTTGTTCGCAAAACTCGGAAAAACTCCGAAAAATATAGATTTTTGTGGATTTTGCAATTTAAAATGTGCAACAATACGCAGAAGCGGTTTTTTATTGACCGGTATGAGGTCAATAAATATCATCAAGCGAGATAGTGTACTCATATATGCGCTCGTTCCGAGATCCGCAGGATCGATGACCGATTTATTGCCAAAATATTCTGTCGATATTATGTAAAATAACAATTGCAAAAACGTTACAAATGAGCTACAATAATATTACAAAGATTGTGTGGTGCAAACGGAGTGACGTATATGAAAAAGAAGGATCTCGGCAAGGTCAACCGAAGCTATGACGGTATCGATCGGCAGGAGCGAACGGCCGGGCTTATGGCTCTTCGTATATTTGTAGTATTTGTGATGCTGGTGTTTATAGTCGGTACAGCGGTGCTTTTTGCGTATAATTTCCGCAAGGAAGCAGAAAATCCGCCGCCGAGCGTTGCCGAATCGTCCGACAGCGACGGGGCTTATTATCAGATCTTTTCATCAGATGATGAGGAGGAGCTTTTGAAGTATTGCAGCGAGTTTTATCCTGTAAGCGAAAAGGTCGAGCCGAAGCTTTATACTTATAATGAAAAGATCAAAGTGAATGCCATTATGAAAGACAGCCTCGACAAGATGGTAGAAGCGGCGGCAAAGGACGGCATTCGCATAGAGCCTGTTATGGGCTACATGACGCACAGAGAGTGCGAAACGCATTTCCATTCGCTGTGCCTGAAATTTCAGGACGAGGGTGCAACAGCTGCCGAAGCAGAAGGCAAGGCGGCTGCGATATTTCCGCCTGCAAAAGAGAACGAGTATCGGACAGGAATGCTTATCAAAGTGAGCGATATGGAAAGCTCCGATTTTGAAACGAGCAATATGTATTCGTGGCTTTTCCGCAACGGCATAAACTACGGCTTTATCAACCGCTACACCGAGGATAAGGAAGAAATAACGGGTATCGAAGCCGACCTTACAGTGTATCGCTTTGTCGGAACGGAGAACGCTCAGAAAATGCGTCGTTTTGGCATGTGCCTTGAGGAATACTACGATTACAGCATGGCAAGATGAGTATCAAATGGAAAATTTTGTAGTCGCTTCGCTCCTGTTTCTTAATGTGGAATGTGGAAAGTGGAGTGTGGAATGAAGGAAGCACTGCGTGCTTGATTTTATATTAGTGTTTTTAATAGTTATTTCTCTACAGCGAATAACGTATAGATTTACGATGATTAATATAATCAAACTCGCCGTAGGCGATTTCCGCAATTCGCCATTCCACTTTCCACATTCCACATTTAATAAAGCGGCTGCGCCGTTTAATAATTGTATGATACTATTCGTGTGCTTTGTTTTTTACAGCACCGAAATAAAAATTTTTTTCAATCTTTCAAAAAGACTTGATTTTTTATTGAAAAGATGTTATAATCTTAACGTTAGTCCGAATTGCTGAAAGAGGTGAATGTCAGAATGAAGCAGAATGTACATCCCAAGTATGAGCAGACCACAATTACTTGCGTTTGCGGTAACGTAATTGAGACAGGTTCAACAAAAGAGAATATCCGTGTTGAAATTTGCTCCAAATGCCATCCGTTCTTCACAGGTAAGCAGAAGCTTGTTGATGCAGGCGGTCGTGTTGATAAGTTTAACAAGCGTTACGGCCTTAAGTAATAATTGTAAAGCTTATTATTTAGCAGATACTAAGATACCCGTCAAGAGAGATTCTTTTGACGGGCGTTTTGTTATATATAGATATGGGAGATAAAGTTATGAAGAGCAGCTACATCACCGTTAAGCAGTTTGCTTCGGACGAGTTTGTTGAGAAGCGTTCGAGATTTATCGGTTACTGCAAGCCTGTAAAAACGCAGGAGGAGGCAGACGCTTTTATTGCCGAGATACGTTCAAAGCACTGGGACGCAAGGCATAATGTATTTGCCTATGTTCTTTCGGAGAATAATATCATGCGTGCAAGCGATGACGGCGAGCCGCAGGGTACGGCAGGCGTTCCTGTGCTTGACGTTATAAAAAAGTCGGAGATCATTGATGTTGTCGTTGTTGTGACGAGATATTTCGGCGGCGTGCTGCTCGGCACGGGCGGATTGGTCAGAGCGTACTCTCACAGTGCGTCTATCGCTTTGAAGGCGGCTCAGCCCGTTACAATGACGCTCTGCACCGAATGTACGCTTACCTGTGACTACGGACGTTACGGCAAGCTCAGCGCACTTGTGCCGTCATGCGGCGGTGTTATAGACGACACAACATTCGACACAGACGCACACATAAAGTTCCATATACCGAGCGATGCGGTGGGCGAGTTTCAGAAGCAGCTTGCCGACGCAACATGCGGTGATATTGAAGCAGAGATCGGCGACGAGCAATTCTTTGAAAATTGACAGTTGACAATTGACAATGGACAATTTCGGAGTCGCTTCGCTCCTGTTTTTTAATGTGGAAAGTGGAAAGTGGAGTGTGGAATGAAGGAAGCACTGCGTGCTTGTTTTTGTATTAGTTATTCGGAGAAATAGTTATCTTATGGCAGCGAATTAAAGTATGCTCTTTCGAGGACTAATACAGATCAACTCGCCGAAAGGCGAGTTCCGCAATTGTCAATTTTCCATTGTCAATTGTCAATTATAAAATAGAGAGCCTTACCGCAATTTTCCACTTTCCATTTTCAATTTTCCATTATAATAGGGGGGTGATCGGTATGAACCCGAAAATGAAAGAGCTTCGTGAGAAAGCTATGAAGCTGCCGCTTGAGCCGGGCGTTTATATCATGCACAATTCAAAGCATGAGATCATATATATAGGAAAAGCAAAGGCGCTCAAAAACAGGGTGAGCCAGTATTTCGGTTCGCAGAACAACCATACCGAAAAGGTGCGCCGTATGGTCGATAATGTCGATTACTTCGAGTATATCATCACCGACAGCGAGTTTGAAGCGCTCGTTCTTGAAGCAAGCCTTATAAAGCAGCATAAGCCACGTTACAATATTCTTTTAAAGGACGATAAAGGCTACAGCTACATAAAAATATCAAAAGAGCCGTATCCCCGTATCACGGAAGCGAAGAAACCCGATGATTCCGGCGAATTTATCGGCCCGTACACAAGCTCCTACTATGTGAAAAATGCAGTCGATCAGGCTGTGAAGATCTTTCGCCTGCCTACGTGCGGCAGAAAATTCCCCGACGATTTCGGCAAGGGCAGACCGTGCCTTAATTTTCACATCAAGCAGTGCTGCGGTCTGTGCCGTGGAAAAATCTCCGAAAAGGAATATAACGAAACGATAGCAGAGGCAGCCGCATTTTTGAAAAAGGGTACGTCCATCTCAGTAAAGGAGCTTGAACGTGAAATGAACGAGGCGGCGGAGAACCTTGAATTTGAGCGTGCCGCAAAGCTTCGTGACAGGATAACAGCCGTTAAGCGCATGAGCGACAAACAAAAGGTCGTTGCCGCTAAAGTAAGAGAGCAGGACGTTATCTCATTGTTTACCGACGGCGCTGACGGCTGCTTTCAGGTGTTCCGCTTTGATGAGGGCAAGCTTTACGACAGGGAAACTTTCGTCTTTAAGGATATAGGCGATGAGGATACGGCTTTTTCCGAGTTTATCGTGCAGTATTACTCAACTGCCGACAAGATACCGCCCTGTGTGACAGTTGACAGAGAACCGGAGGATAAGGAAGCGCTTGAACGCTTTTTGTCGGAAAGATCAGGAAAAAAAGCGGAGATATTCATGCCGCAGCGTGGCGAAAGGCTTGCGCTTGTGAATATGTGCCGAAGCAACGCCGCCGAGGTATTGGCGCAAAGAAAGAACAGTCAGGGCAGGCAGTACGCTGTTTTGAAAGAGCTTGGCGAACTGCTCGGACTTGATAAGATACCTATGTATATCGAGTCTTACGATATATCAAACCTTGCAGGTACGGAAAATGTTGCGGGTATGGTAGTGTTTGAGGGCGGAAAGCCGCTTAAATCGGCGTACAGAAAATTCAAGATAAAGTCGTTTGAAGGACAGGACGATTTCGCCTCAATGAACGAGGTGCTGACAAGGCGCTTTGAAGAGTACGAAAAGCTGAAAGATACGGGCGAGGGCTTCGGCAGACTTCCCGATCTGATACTTCTTGACGGCGGCAAGGGTCAGATATCGGCGGTTCGCCCTGTACTTGCGGCTATGAACATAAACGTTCCGCTTTTCGGCATGGTCAAGGACGACAAGCACCGCACCCGTGCGATAACGGACGGAGTGGGGGAGATCGAGCTTAAATCTATCCGCTCGGCATTCAAGTTCGTAACGGAGATACAGGACGAAGTCCACCGTTTTGCGATCGGCTACCATCATCAGCGCAGAAGCTCTGCTGCGTTTAAGAGTTCTTTGACGGACATCGAGGGTATAGGCACAACGAGAGCGAAAAATCTGCTCAAGCATTTCGGTTCGATAAAGAACATCAAAGAAGCCGAGCTTGAAGAGCTTGAAAACGCCCCCGGAATGACAAAAAATGCAGCAAGGGCGGTGTTTTCGTATTTTCATGAGAAAAAGGAGCTATGATAATTGACAATTGACAATTGACAATGGATAATTGACAATTGTGGAAGCGGCTGCGCCGCTTGGTTTTATATTAGTTTATTCTGATTTAATAGTTATCTTTCGGCAGCGGATAATGTGTAGATTTATGAGAACTAATATAATCCAACTCGGCGAAGCCGGGTTCCGTAATTGTCCATTGTCAATTATCAATTGTCAATTGCTTTTGTATTGCAGTCAACAAAGAGGGCGATTTGTATAACATCGTCCTCTTTTGTTATATGTTTTTTTACTGCCAATGTTAACAAATACTTAACTTTTTTGCATTGCCGCTAATGTATAATCACTGTAGAGAATTAGGAGAAATTCACGGAATTTTGTTGTGTATCACAATTAATAATAGCTTTGATATGTTGATATTTGTGATATTTTAACGATCTTTATAGTTGGAGGGATAAAGCTTGTTTACAAAATACAGTGTAAAAAAACCGCTTACAGTACTTGTTGCCGTGGTGCTTGTGATCGTCCTCGGTGTTGTGTCGTATACGGAAATGACGCCGAGCCTTTTTCCGAGCATGGAGTTTCCGTATGTTATCATCATAACTACATATATCGGTGCAAGCCCGGAGGAGGTAGAAACTACCGTTACAAGGCCTCTTGAACAGGCGATGGCGGCGCTTGATAATGTGAATTCGGTAACGTCAAGCTCATCGGAAAACTATTCGATGGTCACGGTCGAGTTTGCCGAAGATGCAAACATGGATTCAGTTACAGTTGATATCAACAGTAAGCTCACGCAGCTTTCGGGAGCATGGGACGATAAGGTAGGAACACCCTACACGATGAAAATAAACCCGAACATGCTCCCTGTTGCGATAGTTGCGATAAGCCGTGAGAACAGCGATATTTACGAGATATCTGAGTTTACGACTTCCACGCTTGAAAACAAGCTTGAAGGTATCGACGGCGTGGCTTCTATCTCTGTCGGCGGTATTGTTGACACTACGCTCGAAGTCGTATTGTCCGAAAGCAAGATAGATAAGGTCAACAAAAAGATACGTGACGTTGTTTCAGACCAGTTCAAGGACGCCGAAGAAACACTCGACAATGCCAAAAAACAGCTTGACGACGGCATTAAGCAGGCAAACGATGGCAAAGAGCAGCTTGAATCGGGCAAGGCGGAGCTTGAAGCTCAGCGTGCAGAGGCGGCAGAACAGCTTGCAGGCGCCGAGGCGGAGCTTTCTGCAAAAGAAAAGGAGCTTCTTGAAACTAAGCTCACTCTTCTTGATACGATAAAGGAACTGACGGATCAGAAAACGCAGCTTCTGCAAATGCTGCCGCTTATGAAAGAGCTTCAAAAAGCGGTAGATGAGGTCATGTCGAGAAAAGCGTCGCTTGAAAACGAGTACAACGAACTGAGCTCTCTTAACAACAGCTATAAGGAGCTTAAAGAAAAAAGCGACGGCTACCAAGCGGCTCTTGATGCGATAAACGCCGATCCTTCAATTGACGAGGGTCAGCGCACTGAGCGCATGAACACGATAACGAGCGATCCCGAATACATCGAAACGATGTCGTCTCTCGTTGAGACAGAGGCGAAGATATACGCAAAGGGTCTTACTCCGATACTGCTTGAAGCTTCCGTTTACGCAACTTACGAAGCGCTGGAGCTTGCAAACAACACCATAGCTACGCTTGACGAGGGTCTTGCACAGCTCGGAACATCGTTTGAAACGATAGATACAGACGTTGCGGCGCTTGAAGACGGTGTGGTTCAGATAGACGAGGGTATCGCAACGCTCAACGAGACTATCAAGATGCTCGACGAAGGCTCCGTTACTATCAAGGACGCAAAAAAGGAGCTTGGTACACAGAAGGCAAACGCAGAATATCAGATAAACAGCGCTTCTACCGATCTCAAGCTCACAGAATCAACGGTAAATTCAACGATCACTCAGCTTGAACAGTCGAAAACTCAGCTTGACGAATCGGTAAAGCAGCTCAACGACACAAAGAAAGAGGCTCTTGAAAAAGCCGATATCAAAGATACGGTCACAAAAGAAATGATCTCGCAGGTGCTTACGGCTCAGAATTTTTCAATGCCGGCAGGCTACCTGACGGGCGGCGAGGAGGATCTTCTCGTTCGTGTGGGCGACAAGTTTTCAAGCAGCGAAGATCTTTCAAAGCTCATGCTTTTCGATCTCGGCATTGACGGTGTAGAGCCGATCTATCTTACAGACGTTGCCGATATCAAAACGACCGATAACAGCGGCGAGATATACGCAAAGCTCAACGGCGAAAACGGCGTTATCGTTTCATTTACGATGCAGTCCGATGCAGCTACGGCTGAGGTCTCCGATAATATCGGCAAGGCACTCAAAGACCTTACGAAGCAGTACCCCGATCTCCACTTCACAACGCTGATGGATCAGGGCGATTATATCCACCTGATCGTAGATTCCGTTATCAGCAATCTTTTATGGGGCGCACTGTTTGCGGTAATTATCCTGCTTATCTTCCTGCGTGATATCCGCCCGACGTTTATCATAGCATGCTCTATCCCGATATCTGTTATTTTCGCTATAGTGCTTATGTATTTTTCGGGCATATCGCTGAACCTTATCTCGCTTTCGGGCTTGGCGGTCGGCGTAGGTATGCTCGTTGACAACTCCGTTGTCGTTATCGAGAATATTTATCGTCTGAGAAACAACGGTGCAACGCCCGTTCAGGCGGCGGTGTCCGGTGCAGTTCAGGTAACAGGCGCTATCATAGCTTCAACTGCGACAACTGTATGCGTGTTCCTGCCTATCGTATTTACCGAAGGCATCACAAGAACGCTCTTCCAGGATATGGCGCTCACGATAGGCTATTCGCTCCTTGCAAGCCTTATAGTTGCCGTAACGCTCGTTCCTGCCATGTCGCAGAGTATGCTCAAAAAAGAAAAGAAAGCAAAGGAGAAAAACGGGGAGTCACGCTTTATAAGGATATATCGCCGTTTCTCTGCATTTACTCTCGATCATAAGGCAATAACCATTATTGCATCTGTCGTTTTGCTTATTGTTACGGGATATTTCTCCATAGCAAGAGGCTTCTCGTTTATCCCCGAGATGCAGAGCACACAGATATCTCTTACCGTTACGATGCCCGAAGAGACAGATTTCAAAACGGCTTCAAAGACGACAGACGAGCTTTCCGAAAGAGTTCGTGAAGTTGAAGAGGTCGATACTGTCGGTGCGATAGTCGGCTCTAATGTACTTTCAAGCGTGTCGATAGGCGGCATGGGCGGAGGCGGCTCAGACAGTCAGAACGTTTCCGTTTACGTTATCCTCAAAGACGAGAGCGAGCTTAAACGTTCCATAGGAGAGATATGCGACGATATCGCTGAAAAATGCGAGGGTCTTGACTGCGAGGTAGTTGTTGACGCATCGGGCATGGGCAACATGATGGATATGATGTTCGGCAGCGGTATCTCTATAAATGTATTCTGCAACGATATGGACGATCTGCAGAAGTATTCAAAGGAGATCGCTGCAGTTGTAGAGGGCGTTGAGGGTTCGGAGAATACATCCGACGGCATCAACGAAACGACACAGGAGCTTCGTATCAGCGTAGATAAAGAGAAAGCTACAAAGCACGGGCTTACGGTAGCTCAGGTGTTCATGGATATCTCTACATTTATGAGCAGCACACAGACAGCTACAAACCTTGAAACAGACAAGGAAAACATAACGGTAGAGGTCATCGAATCAAAGAGTCAGGAGCTTACCGAGAAAGATCTCAGAGAGCATATCATCAAAACGACCGATATGCAGGGCAAAGAGGTATCCGTAAAGCTTACCGATATAGCTTCTATCTCAAAGGCGGACAGCCTTAACACGATCACACGACTTGAACAGCGCCGCTACCTTAACGTTACGGCAGACGTAAAAGACGGCTACAACACAACAAACGTTGCAAGAGCCGCCAAAGCTAAGCTTGACAAGATGAAGCTGCCCGACAACGTTACATATGAGCTTACAGGTTCTTACGAAACTACGATGGACGCAGTTATCGAGCTTGGAAAGATGCTCGCACTTGCCGTTGTATTCATCTATATGATAATGGTTGCACAGTTCCAGTCGCTGCTTTCGCCGTTTATTATCATGTTCACTATCCCGCTTGCGTTTACGGGCGGCTTTATAGCGCTTCTTATATCGGGTCTTGATATGAGCGTAATCGCAATTATCGGCTTTATTATGATGGCGGGTATCATAGTAAACAACGGTATCGTGCTTGTAGACTACGTAAACCAGCTTCGAGCGGACGGAATGCCGAAGAGAGATGCACTGATAGAAGCCGGAGTGACACGACTTCGCCCGATCTTCATGACAGCGCTCACAACTATCCTCGGTTTGTCCGTTATGGCGTTCAATCAGGACGCTTCAAGTGCAATGATGCGCCCGATAGCTCTTGTCTGCATAGGCGGTCTGCTCTATGCAACGATCATGACGCTGTTCATAGTTCCGGCTATCTACGACATCTTCAACCGAAAAGAGATGCGAGTTATTGACGAAAAAGAGCTTGAAGTAATAGAAGAGTGATCTCGCTTTGCTCCCGATCATATAGAGGGGACACCCGGGGACAGGTCGTTTCGGGAAGCCTGTCCCCTTAAAAACCGCATGAAACCTATGCTTTTAGGGTCTGGGGACAGGGTGACAGGCTATTATAGTAAAAACATAAAATTTTTATAGTTGTATACAACTTTATAAAAAAAATAAAAGTTTAGAAAACACCTGTCCACCCTGTCCCCCTGTCCCCCGAATGTCAACAACTTAAGACTGAAAACTTAAAACTGAAGAATGAATAATAGTGGAAAATCGCTTCGCTCTTTTTATTGTAT
>CACZYP010000038.1 GCA_902785425.1 uncultured Ruminococcus sp.
CACACCTCAGACTGTTTACGATAACTGGTTCAAGAGTGTGTATCTGCCTGTGACAGCATTAGAAACTATTCCGGCACAGCAGAATAAGTAATGGGGGTGATATGAATGCTTAAAACAACTATCGAGATCGATGGCAAGCCCGTTGTATTCAAAGCATCTGCCGCTATTCCGAGAATCTATCGTATTAAGTTCAGACGTGATATTTACAAGGACCTGCGCTTGCTTGAAAAGAGCATCGGCGAGAATGACGAGGACGATTCCCACCTTGATTCGTTCTCGCTGGAGCTTTTCGAGAATATCGCCTACATTATGGCAAAGCATGCAGATCCGTCTATCCCTGACAGCCCCGAAGAGTGGCTTGACGAGTTCTCAACATTTTCTATTTATCAGATACTTCCGCAGCTCATTGAGCTTTGGGGGTTAAATACAGAGGTGGAAATCGAGTCTAAAAAAAACTTCGTCCGACTGAGCGAGAAATGACGACACCGCTTTTTCTGCTCCGATGTTTGCAGATCGGGTTATCGCTTGATGAACTTGATCTGCTGACTATCGGTATGGTAACGGAAATCGCTATTGAAAGGGCAAATGATGATTATGATGGTTATGCAACATTAGCGACTCAAGAGGATTTTGACCGCTGGTAGTTAAACTATTATATTTTTCTTGTCTTTTTATGGTACCTATGCTATAATCAATTACAATGAAATGTGATTTCATTGATCATTTAAAGTTTTGGAGAAGTGTTATGAAACCGTTTTGGGAAAGCGAGTATTTAGACAGAGAAAAATCTACCTTTGGGAAACCGAGTAAAGAAGTTGAAGATATTGTACCGCATTTAAAGAAAGGTGCAAGGATTTTAGATGTTGGCTGTGGTGATGGCAGACATTCTTTATACTTAGCAAATATTGGATTCCAAGTAGATGCATTTGATATATCGGAGAATGCTATCACGAAACTTGATTACTTAAAGGGAATTAACAGTCTGAATGTAAATACGTTCGTGTGTGATATTTTGGATTTTGATTTCAAGTATAAGTATGATTTGATCATTGTTCATGGCGTTTTGCAGTTTGTAGAAAAGACAAAGCAATCATCTATAATTGAACTTCTGAAAAAATGGACGAATAATAATGGTTATCATATTATCGCATTATTTACAGATGAAGAACCTATTCCGCCTGATTTGAAAGATGTCATGATCGGCGTTTTTAAAGAGGGGGAAATTAAAGAGCACTATAGGGATTGGCAGACTCTGATGTTCGATAGCTATAAATTCCACGATGAACATGAAAATGGGATAAAGCATTGTCATGCGGTGAACAAGATCGTTGCTCAAAAGACAGTTGATTAAGTTTTCAAATAGTCACTTAAAAGCGAGGCGCTTATATATATATCCATCGCAGTTTGGAGAACTGTTTATGAAGAACGCAATAGAATCAGAACCGAACAAAGGGCATTCAAGCAGATTATGGTGGTATCTGCTCCTGATTACTTTGCTGTCTGCCTTTTGCTATATCACCCTTAATGTATTGCTGCTTCCATATTCGATCGAATACAAAGAAACAGGGATAATGACAGCAGGATATTTTCTATATGCAGCTATAGGACTGTTATTTTCAACTCCGACACCTTTTGTGGCAGTTCTGATCATTTCTCTGTTCATAGAAAAAATCGGTATCAAGCAGATGTTCCGTAACATTTTTCACACGGAACATAAATTGAAAACCACCTTGATCACAGGCGGGTTTTGTATGCTTGCTTTGGTTTACGCAATACTGTTCGGAACACCAAACGGATCGCCTTGGTATATGTTCCCGATAGGTTTTCTGATAATGATACCGTTTGTCGGTATAGCCGAAGAGACCGGGTGGCGCGGGTTATTACAGCCGGAATTGGATGAAAAAATGCCGTTTCCGTTTTCTGTTTTTCTTACCGCCGCGATCTGGTTTGTCTGGCATTTCCCTGTGTTTATTGATCCGACATCAAACCATTACGGAGACAGCGTTATCGGATTCGGGATAACGATCTTTATATGGGCTTTCGCTTTAGCTGCTATATATAAAGCGACAAAAAGTGTGATCGCCTGCGCGTTGTATCATACTTTCATTGACGCGATTGGTGCGGTTTATGATTGGAACGCATTATTTGACGTTTTTCCGGGAAGCGTATCGACAAATGTTTATCGCGGCATTTGGCTTGTAGCATCTCTTGTCTTATGGTTTATATCAGAAAAGAAGGAAAAGAGATCAATAGCTGAAGAACAGGTTGAGTAATCTTTGGAAATACCAAATTGAAATAGAATACTCTAATGCTCGGATTATATGCCGAGCATTTTTTGTACCCATTTTTTAACTGAGGAGGTGAGCAGCATAGGAAACAGAATCAAGGGTATCACAGTCGCCATTAATGGTGACACCACAAAGCTCCAGACTGCCTTAAAGCAGGTCAACGGCAACATCAGAAACACACAATCACAGCTTAAAGACGTAGAGCGGTTATTACGCCTTGACCCCACAAACACAGAACTGCTCGCCCAAAAGCAGCGATTGCTGAAACAGGCTGTCAGTGATACAAAAGACAAGCTCGCCACGCTCAAAAAAGCAAGCGAAGAAGCCGCAAAGACTAAAGACAAGTACGATGCATGGAAAGCAAAGTATGATCCAATCAAAAAGAAAATCGAGGAAACCACAGATAAGCTGAAAAAGCTGAAAGAGAAAAGTGCCGAAATGGAGAAAGCGGGGAAGATCGACACTACCGCATATCAGACCTTACAGCGTAAAATTGAAGAAACATCTGCCGATCTTACTGCATTAAGACAGGACGCTAAAACCGTCACCGACGAATTCGGACACCCGATTAGCCCACAGCAGTATGACGCGCTGCAAAGAGAAATAATCGAAACCGAGCGTGATCTTGAAAGTCTGCAAACACAAGCTCTACAAACATCGACCGCTATCGATTCAATCGCCGCCACGGGGGAAAAGATGAAAACGGTCGGAGCCAACATGAAAACCGCAGGTCAGAAAATGCTGCCTGTCACACTTGCGGTAACTGCCGTAGGAACTGCCGCAGTAAAAACGTCTGCCGATTTTGAAGCATCAATGTCAAAGGTAGCGGCTATCTCCGGGGCAACGGGTGACGACCTCGAAGCGCTCACCACCAAGGCACGTGAAATGGGGTCGAAAACAAAATTCTCCGCCAGCGAAGCGGCTGATGGGCTGACGTATATGGCGATGGCGGGCTGGTCGCCGCAGCAAATGCTTGAAGGCTTGGACGGCATTATGAACCTTGCCGCCGCAAGTGGTGAAGAATTAGCGACTACTTCTGATATCGTCACTGACGCGCTTACTGCTTTCGGGCTTGAAGCCGAGGACAGTTCTCACTTTGCCGACGTACTTGCTGCGGCTTCTTCTAACGCAAATACCAATGTCGGCATGATGGGTGAGACGTTCAAGTATGTTGCTCCCGTTGCGGGCGCGTTGGGTTATTCCGTTGAAGATACAGCAACCGCGATCGGCGTTCTTGCGAATAACGGTATCAAAAGCTCACAAGCTGGCACTGTGCTGAGAAAGACGATAAACAGCCTTGTCGCTCCGTCAAAAAAGGCAACGGGTCAGATGCAGAAACTCGGATTCTATGCTTCCGAAACTATTGATACATTCGATCAGCAGAAGATTGACGAGCAGATGCTTAAAGTGCAAAAGGCGAGCAACGCCGCCGAAAAAGCACAGCTTTCATACAATACCGCTGTTGCGAAGTATGGAGAAGATTCCGCACAGGCAGAGGCGGCGCTCAACACTTACAGTATAAAACAGCAGGAGTTAGCAATAGCCGAGAAAAAACTTGACGCTCTCAAAAAGGGCGAAGTAACCACTGTCTACACCTACAACAAAGCTATTCAGAACGAGGACGGCAGTCTGAAATCGTTTTCTGAAACGATAGAATTCCTGCGTAAGAATCTGAACGGTTTATCCGACGCGGAAAAGACTGCCGCGGTTTCACAGATATTCGGCGCACAGGCATCTGCGGGTGTGCTCGCTATTCTCAAAACGAGTGACAAGGATTACGCAAAGCTCACCAGCGCGATCAATAACTGCGACGGAATAACACAAAAAATGGCTAACACGATGCAGGATAACCTGTCGGGTCAGCTTACGATCTTAAAAAGTCAGCTTCAAGAGCTGGCTATTTCTTTTGGGGAAGTTCTTCTTCCGAAGATAAAGAAGCTCGTTTCGTGGCTGCAGGGAGTAGTTGATAAGCTCAATAAAATGACGCCGAAAACAAGAGGTTTGATTTCTATAATTGCCCTTTTAGTTGCTTCAATAGGACCGTTGCTCATAGTTATAGGTTCCCTTATTGGTATGGTCGGCAGTGCTATAGTAAACTTCAAAAAGCTGCACGGATTTATCAAAGGATTTCCGGCTGTTATAACAAAGCTGTCGGGTGTGTTTTCAAACGCAGGTGCTGCGATCAGCGGTATCTCCGCACCGGTTCTGATCGCTGTTGCGGCGATCGGTGTACTTGTTGCCGCATTTGTGCATCTCTGGAAAACGAACAATGAATTCAGAAATAAGATCACAGCTATCTGGGACAGTATCGCAGAAAAAGTAAAAACATTTGCAGAAGCTGTAAAAGAAAGACTCGGTTCTTTGGGTATTGATTTCACGGAAATAGTCGAGGTGCTGCAAAATGTCTGGAGCGCATTCTGTAACTTCCTCGCACCGATATTTGAAGGAACATTTCAGCTGATAGCCGATGCCTTGTCGGTTGTGCTTGATGTTATCTTAGGATTGCTCGATATATTTATCGGTATATTTAACGGTAATTGGGAGCAGGCTTGGAATGGTGTAAAAACTATCTTCATTTCAATACGTGATTTTATCATCAGTCCGACTCTGTGGAACAGCATAAAAACAGGCGTAGTCAAGGCTATTAAAAACATCGGAATGGCTTTGTTTACCGTCTGGAATAACATAAAAAATGGAATCACAAACACGATAAACGGTATAAAAGAGAGCATTATAAACGGGTTCAGAAGTGCTGTTGAGTACGTTCATGATCTGATCTTTCAAGCAAGATCGTGGGGTTCTGATATGATCCAAAACATCATAAACGGTCTTCATGATAATCTTCAAGACCTCGCCGATGGAGTTATAAATGTTGCAAACACTATCCGTGAATATCTGCACTTTTCCGTTCCCGACAAAGGACCGCTTACCGATTATCAAAAGTGGATGCCGGATTTTATGCAGGGTATGGCGCAGGGAATAGAGCGCAGCAGAGGACTTATTCAAGAAGCTATAAGTCATGTGTCATCTGATATGATCATCACACCGACCGCCACGGCTGCACTGATCGGAGGCGGTTCAATGGCGGCAGCCGTATCAAATACGACGACAAACAACAGCAATGTAACGTACAATTTCAATCAAACGAACAATTCTCCGAAGTCTCTTTCACGCTTTGATATTTATCGTCAAAGCAAGAATCTACTTTCGGGGGTAAAGAGGTAGGTGATTCTCATTTTTACGCTTAAAGTTAAGAACTATAAAAATGAGATCTACGAGCTTACCCACAACTACGACAGGTACTATATCAAATCAATATCCGGACTTACACCGCCGCCGACTACGATAAACACATCTGTCGGCGGCATTCATGACGGTTCATATTACAATTCATCCCGTTTACAGCAGAGAAACATAGTGATTACTATCGGGCTGAGGGGCGAAATTGAAGTTAACCGACAGCGTTTGTACTCGGTCTTTCCTCTCAAAAAAGAGTGTACGTTATTTTACAAAAATCAGAACAGAGATGTGAAGATAAGGGGCTATGTCGAAACGCTCGAAGCCGATATTTTTGTTTATCAGGAAGAAGTTCAGGTGTCGATAATCTGCCCCGGTACGTATTTTGAAGGCGTTTCAGCGATTAAAGGTGAGATTCGCAAAGTGCAGCCCTTGTTTGAATTTCCGTTCTCGATAAATAGACCGATACCTTTCGGGAACATTTACGACAGACCTCTTTGTGTTCTTGATAACATCGGTGATGTTGAGTGCGGCTGTATTTTTAGTTTCCACTTTTATGAATACACAAACTTTCTGCGTATTACCAACGAGGTCACGCACGAATACATGGACTTAAAGCACGCAGGATTTTGTGAGGGCGATGAGCTTTATATAAATACTAATTTCGGAGATCTGCGCATTATTCTGTACCGCTATGACGGTGAGAAAATGAACCTGCTACCGTTTCTCAAAAACGACAGCAGTTGGATCCATCTTGAACAGGGAATAAACAAACTGTCCTTTTCGATAAGTGAAGGGCATTATGACGGATTGAGCGCAAAGGTAGAATATACGCCGCTTTACGGAGGTGTCTGATGTTAATTTATGTTTGGAAAAAGCAGGGACGATATTATCAGAAAACTGCTGCTATCGACTATGCGGCCTCTGTTATATGGGTGTCACGATATCGTGAATGCGGCGAGTTTGAGATCTATATTCCTGCATCAAAAGAGCTTGTAGCGCTTTTTCAGGGAGATGTTATTTTCTCCCGTGATGATTCCGAAACGCTGATGGTGCTTGAAAAATTCAAGCTCACGACAGACGAAGAAGAGGGCGATCATCTCATTTTATCCGGGCGCTCTCTTGAAAGCATTTTTGATCGCAGAGTCGTAAACAAGCAGACAGAGCTTGACGGAACGCTTGGTGAGGGAATCATGAAGCTGTTGTCTATGTGCTGCACTTCGTCGTCAGATACAGACGAAGACCGCATAATCCCCGAACTTCACGTGAATGACCTTTCTGCGTTTAACGATCGATTGGAAAAGCAGATAACAGGCGACACGTTGCTTTTCGTTTTTTCGGAGTTGTGTACTACTTACGACTGCGGATTCAGACTGACGATAGATAACTCTCCGAATGACTTTTACTTCTCGCTGTACCGAGGTCATGACAAGACCGATACCGTTATTTTCAGCCCTCAGTTCGGTAATCTTAGCAAGTCCGAATTTACGTTTGACTATACAGATTATCACAATTTTATCTATACAGCAGGAGAGGGTGAGGGCAAGGACAGAGTAATAATTGCGTATGAATCGGAAGAGTTTTTTAATACAATACTCAGCGGTCTTGACAGGCGGGAATACTGGCTTGATGAGCGGAATTGTTCATCTAACAGTGATCATCCGCAGAGCGATACGTTTTACTTTGCGGCTCTTCAAGGCAAGGGCAAAGAAAAGTGCAGAGAGCTTCGGCCTGTCATACAATACAGCGGTGAGATCATCGATAACGGTATGTATAAATATCATGCTGATTATGAGTTGGGTGATACTGTACTCATAGAAAACGAGTACGGTATCCGTGCAGAAGCAACGATAATAGAAGTGACGGAAGTGGAGGACGAAAGCGGATACAAGATCGTGCCTACTTTATCCGAGTGGGTAACACTGAGCGATATCCCGATAGAAGTACCACCGATAGATATAACGGAGATGAGGTGAGATAATGCGAAGTGGATTTTTCAACAGCATAAACGGCGACCGCAAATATGATGCCGATGATATCAGCAACTATTTTCTTAAACTGATCTCAAACGGTGTATTTGCGACGCCGGCAAAGGCTATGCAGATACAAGCCGCCGGGGGTATGAAAGTCAAGATAACTCCCGGCTGGGCGTTCATTAACTGCAAATGGCTGCGGCTTGACAGCGAATATACAATCACACTGGACAAGTCGGACGTGCAGTACAACAGAGTTGACAGGATAGTTTTACGTCTTGACCCGTCCGATGACGTAAGAGCTATCACGATCGAAGTTAAGAAAGGTGAAGCCGCAGAAAATGCATACAAAAAGCCTCTCGAAAGGGTCAGAAACGGAGTGTGGGAGCTGTCGCTCGGGTACGTTCGTATCAAAGCCAACGCAGAGGAAATACGGCAGTCAAACATTTTTGATGAGCGTGCTAATACCGAAGTCTGCGGATTCGTAACGGGCTTGATCGATCAGATAAACACGACAAATCTTTTCGCTCAGTACGATGACGCTTTCAATGAGTTTATGGAAAAGCTGCATAGCGGTACAGCGAATCTTGGCGGCGCTGATCAGATACGGAACTTTACAAATTTCGGTCAATCGCTGTTCGGTTACACCTGTAATCCGATCAAAGAGTGGGAGCACTTTCCGGGCGAACTGTACGGCTACGGTATTTCAGAGGACGAGCTTAACATCAATTACGGCGAACGCCTGCTTGTCTGGTGGAACGGTCAGCTCCTTATGGAGGACGTTGATTACAAGCTCACAAGGGGCGGTTCTGCCGATTCATTCTGGCGTATAATACCGTTTGAGCGAGAAAAGTACGTTGACGGCGCTCTTGTTCTGCAAGCATGGTATCACCCCGATAACGTTCCCGATGAAAAGAGTGCTTCGATAAACGGTTCTGCAGTGACGGGTATTTCAGGTAAAAAAACAACGGCTGTTTCCGGTACGTCAAACACTGCCGCAACTAATGCAGGTGTAACAACGATAACCGGCAAAGCCGAGAAGGAGGATTAACGCATGGAACTCAACAAGATAATTCGCAGATCGGGGCTGTCTGTGTCTGCAAGCTATGCACAATTTCTTGCCGATCTTACGGACGCTTTGAAGGACATAAAAGGGATTCTGAAAGAGGAAGTAAAGGAAGAAAAGAATGATGACGGCACTGTAAAAGAGCCTGCACATACGAGGTTCTACCTTGATTCAACCAAAAAACGATATATAAAAGTTGTCAACGATACTAAAGCAGGCGTAAGAGTTTTCTTTACATGTTCGCCCAACACGATCGATATTGACGGCGGAACGAACAACGCTCCGTATATCTCGTACAACATTGCAAAAACCGCTTACGGTGTGATGTTTACAACGTTATCGCACTTTTCAAATGCCACGAATGTAGCAAGCGACTCAACGTTTCAAAACTATGTGACTACTTTCAATGATGAAAACGGCAAGGCTGTAAATGGCTTTGTGTACACGATGAAAGCCGGTAACGAAACAGACAGCACCGATTATCGTGACTGGATCTATTTTTCCACCGAAAAACACAACGTCTTTGAGATGCAGAGAGGTCATTTTCAGATGCTTGGCAATGATGCAAATCAGACAGTGATGTACAATGCTTCGTCGTATTCACAGCAGCTTACAGCGGAGCATTTATTCAAAAAGATACAATCGGAGTCGGGCAGATTCGGAAAGATAAAGCTCGACAACCAGGAGTTTATCAGCGGCAGTCATTTCTGCCTTGAATGTAAATCTTAGGAGGAGAAACAATGAAAGAGTTATGGACAATGAATCAGATTTCTTTTGCGGCGATCGGCGGCTTTGTAGGCTGGTTTTTAGGCGGCTGTGACGGTTTGCTTTACGCACTTTTGGCGTTTGTCGTTATCGACTACATCACGGGTGTTATGTGCGCAATTTTGAATCGTGAGCTTTCAAGCGAGGTAGGTTTCAAGGGCCTGTTTCGCAAAGTACTCATTTTTCTACTTGTCGGGATCGCAAATATCGTAGATGCAGATGTCATCGGAACAGGCAGTGTGCTCAGAGCCGCTGTCTGTTTTTTCTATCTCTCAAACGAGGGGCTGTCAATATTGGAGAACGCCGCTATCCTCGGACTGCCGATACCGGAGCAGCTTAAAAAAGTGCTTAAGCAGATAAAAAACAGAGACGGAGACGAGAAAAAAACAGAATCGAAAAAGACGACAGCAAGGAGGAAGAAGCAGTGACGGCAAAGACGATAATTGACAAAGCTCTGTCGTATTTATATACATACGACGGCGGTGCTAACGAAGTCATTTTCAATGACCGTTATTACGGTGAGCACGTTAGTGGCGATCGTTTTCCGTGGTGTTGTGCCTTTATCTGGTGTATCTTCAATGAGTGCGGAGCTTCCGATCTGTTTTATGACGGCAAGAAAACGGCGTACTGTCCGACTGTTCATGAGTGGGGAAAAAAGAATAATCTTATTGTTCCGACAAGCGAAGGTCAGTACGGCGATATCGTGCTTTTCGATTGGAACGGTGACGGCGTAGCAGATCATATCGGACTTATCATTTCTCGCAACGGCAACGGTACGTATGAAACAATTGAGGGCAACACCGCATCTTACAATTATACCAACGGCGGCTATGTTCTCAAAATGACGAGGTATTACAGCAGCATAATTGCCATTGTCAGACCGCAGTATGATAATAAATTACAGGAAGGAGCATCCACTATGATTAACGGAAAATTCGTGATAGATGTTTCGCAGCACCAGGGCACTATTAACTGGAACACTGTTAAGGACAAGATCGACGGCGCTATAATTCGCTGCGGTTACGGCGACGATCTTCCCGAGCAGGACGACACGCAGGCAAGAAACCTCTCGGAGTGCGAAAGACTCGGAATTCCTCACGGTGTTTATTTGTACTCCTATGCAACGACAGAAGCACAGGCAAAATCGGAGCTTGCTCATGTTCTCCGGCTAATAAAAGGGCACAAATTTGAATTGCCCATATTTATCGACGTTGAAGAGAGTGGCACGGAGCAATTTGCTCCGAGAGCCTGCCGTGTTGTCTGCGAAGGACTGAAAAAGGCCGGATATATACCCGGCGTCTATTCGTCTTTGTCTTGGTGGAACAGCTGTCTGACCGAGATCAAGGAGTACACACGCTGGGTCGCTCACTGGAATCCGACCTGCGGTTATACCGGAGATTATCTCATCTGGCAGTATGGAACATCAAAGGTTGACGGTATCAATGGCGAGGTTGACGCCAATTACTATTACGGTGATTTCGGCACTAAAATAAATAGTTTGACAACGCCGATACCCACAAAGCCCGACATCATTTATCAAGTCTACACAGACGCATCGGGTTGGCTGCCAACAGTCAAAAATCTTGAAGATTACGCAGGTGTTGACGGTCAGACTATTAAGGGGATTCGTGTATTTGCAAATGGCCTTCATCTTGATATTATCACTCACCATATGACCAACGGGGCTATCGATAAGCTGACAATCACATCATCGGATCATACAATAAAGTACAGAGTTAGAACTATCGGCTCAAAAGACTATTTTTCGTGGATGGAGAACGAAAAAGACACAGGCGGCTCGTCAGACACCTTTGCTGGAGAGGCAGGTAAACCTATCGACAGAGTACAGATCACAGTAACGCAATAACATTATTCAGAACAGACCACCAAGACATTTACAGCTTTGGTGGTTTGTTTTTTATTGTTAAACATTTTGACTATTACAATGGGGTGAAAGTATATGAGAAAAACGGATAGAGAAAACATCATTCTTTGGAGAACACAGGGTATATCTTATGCCGAAATAGCAAGGCGGTTAAACTTGGCTCGTGATACAGTCAAATCGTTTTGCATCAGAAATAAGGTGTATGTAGATTCTCGTGACGATGTTTGTAAGTATTGCGGGAAACCGCTTGTTCAGAAAGAAAAGAGAAAAAGAAAGCTGTTTTGCAGCAACGAATGCAGGCTTGATTGGTGGCATGAACACCCGGAAAGATTAAGCCGAAAAGCTACCTATAGCTTTGTATGCGCAGGCTGTGGAAAGCCGTTCACAGCATACGGAAACGATCACAGAAAGTATTGTACTCATCAATGCTATATCCGTGACAGATTCGGAGGGTAATTATGATGACGCAAAAGGAATTCAATGCAGAACGCCGCTATCAGACGGCTATGATTTATGTGAAGAAGATGCTTGACGAAGGGGTCATATCAAGGGATGATTATGCGACAATTGATACAAAGCTGCTTGAAAAGTACCGCCCGACTATGTCGACATTATTGTCGGGGAAACCCTTGATAAAGTAGCCGATTCGAGTAATATATGTCATAGGCGAAAGCCTATATCATATAGAAAAGGAGGAGTTTGATGAAGAAAATCACGGTTATAGCACCTGCATCAGATCCGATTCCAAAGAAGAAACGTGTAGCTGCATACGCTCGTGTCTCAATGGAAACCGAACGGCTTATGCACTCACTGTCACAACAGGTTAGTTACTACAGTGAGTTAATCCAAGCAGATTCCAACTGGGAATACGCAGGGGTGTACGCAGATCGTTTTCTTAGCGGTACTTCAACCGAGAAACGGCCTGAATTTCAAAGGCTTGTTCAGGACTGTATGGACGGAAAGATCGATATTGTTCTTTGTAAGAGTATTTCGAGATTTGCGAGAAATACGGTCGATCTTCTTCAGACGGTCAGACAGCTTAAAGCCAAAGGTATCGATGTTCGTTTTGAGAAAGAGAATATCAGTACTCTTTCCGAAAGCGGCGAGATCATGCTTAGTTTACTTGCGTCTTTTGCACAGGAAGAGAGTAAAGGTATCTCGGAAAACTGTAAGTGGGGTATTAGGAAGAAGTTTGCAGACGGATCGAAAATTCCGTGTAACAAGCATATTCTCGGATATCGTTTTGACGGAGAAAAGTATGCTATAATACCCGAAGAAGCTGAAGCTGTTCGTTTTATGTTCAACCGATATCTTGAAGGTGTTGGATACCGTACCATTGCCCGGGAATTAACGCAGATGGGGATCAGATCCGTCAAAGGTAATATAATCAGCGAAGAATATCCGATTCGGTGTATGTTGACAAACAGGATCTATGTAGGAGATATTGTCTGGCAGAAATCTTATGTTATTGATCCTTTATCACAGAAAAAGGTCAGGAATAATGGAGTACTGCCGCAGTATCTTATTCAGGACTGCCATGAAGCAATTATCAGCAGGGAGCTTTTTGAAGCAGTTCAGCAGGAAATTAAGCGTAAAGGAGCAATCGCATCACGCTCTGCACTTTCTCATAAAATCAAATGTGGTGTTTGCGGACGTTATTATTCTCATAGAAAGAATTATTACAGAGGCAGAATTATAGGTGAATGGTTTTGCCGAGCAAAAAAAGATAAAGGGTATTGCAATAGTCATTACCTGAACGAAGACAGATTAAAACGCATTATTGCTCGTTTTCTTGAAATTGATTCATTTGATGATGTCATATTTGAAGATAGGATCAGAGAGATCACAGCATTAAGCGATAAGAGTCTGATCTTTCATTTCAAAGATGGGAATGTAAAAGAGTGGCGAAATCTTACTTACGGCACTTGTGATGGGATTGACCGCACTGCTTGTTTTTCTAATATGATAAAGTGTAGTAGCTGTGGCAATTATTATTTGAGAGCTGTTAATAATGGAAAGCATGTATCGTGGTGTTGCGCCGGAAAACGAAAAAAAGAAACGATGGTCAAAAAACATGGAATCAATTACAACGAATCCGACCTTGCAAGGATCTGTGCGTATGTCCTTGAGATGGAAGAGTTTGACGAAACAGAATTTAAGAAAAGTGTGCAGGAGATCATTGTTCATGAGAATGGTGATCTACTGTTCCGGTTTAAAGATGGGAGTGAGAAGATTTGGGAAAGAATGTTATAACCATTCCTGCAACGATAAGCAAGATGACCGCCATTCCGCTCGGTGAGACAAGAAAACGCAGAGTTGCCGCTTACGCAAGGGTAAGCACAGATCATGAAGATCAGATATCAAGCTATGAAGCGCAGGTCGATTATTACACCAAGTACATCAAAAGCAGGAGTGACTGGGAATTTGCGGGCTTGTTCGCAGATGAGGGACGGTCGGGCGTTTCATACGCAAAAAGAGAAGGCTTCAAAAGTATGATAGAGACAGCGCTTGATGGTAAGATCGATCTTATTATCACGAAGAGCGTCAGCCGCTTTGCTCGAAATACCGTTGACAGCCTGACCACCATCAGAAAGCTCAAAGAACATCACGTTGAGTGTTACTTTGAAAAAGAGAACATCTGGACTTTTGACGAGAAGTGCGAGATACTGCTTACCGTACTCAGTTCGCTTGCGCAGGAAGAATCTCGTTCGATTTCAGAGAATTGTACATGGGGACAACGAAAAAGATTTCAAGACGGTAAGGTGTCTGTGCCGTTTGCGAGATTTTTAGGCTACGACCGTGGAGAAAACGGCGAGCTTGTTATCAACGAAGAACAGGCAAAAACTGTACGGAGAATCTACGGGCTTTTCCTAAATGGGTACACCACCAACGCTATTGCACGAATACTTACAGCCGATGGTATTCCTTCACCGGGCGGCAAACCGACATGGCACGGCAGTGTAGTAAAAAGTATACTTACGAATGAGAAATACAAAGGCTCGGCTTTACTTCAGAAGGTATACACCGTGTCATTTTTAACGAAAGAGAAAAGGAAAAACACGGGGCAGGTTCCGCAGTATTATGTAGAAAACGACCACGAAGCAATAATTGATCCGGTCGCTTTTGAGTTGGTACAGGCGATGATGGACCAAAGAGCCGACAGAAAAATGCAGTATGCAGGTACGGGAGTATTTGCAGGGAAGATTATATGCTCATGCTGCGGCGGTATCTACGGTTCAAAGGTCTGGCATTCGGGTACGAAGTACCGCAGCGATGTCTGGCGGTGCAACAACAAATATAAGAAAAAGCAAACGAAGTGCACTACACCAACATTGAAAGAGAAGTATCTCAAGGAATTGTTCGTGCGAGCTTTTAATGAGCTTTTTAAGGACAAGAACGCTATCATCACGGACTTTGAAGCGATAAAGGACGTAGTGTTCGATACATCGGAGCTTGAATCGGAGCAGGTACGGCTTCAGATCGAGATCAATGACATTGCGAAATCTGTAGAAAGCTGCATAGCATTGAATGCCCATATAGCGCAGAACCAGGAAGAATACAGACAGCACTATGAATCATTAGTTGCAAAGTACGAAAGCGTATCTGCACAACTGCAGAAAGTGTCGGAAGAGATACAGCAGAAAAGAGTGCGCCTTAAGCTGACCGAGCATTTCCTTGAAGAACTCAGAAAGCAGAAAGGAACGATCACCGAATTCTCACAAGACTTGCTTAACAGCATGGTGGAATCGATAACGGTGTATTCTGTTGAAAGAATTGTGTTCAAGTTCAAAAACGGCACGGAGATAGAAATGGTATGATAAAAGCGGGGGATAGGGCTGAAATTCAGCTTTACCTCCCGCTTTTCGTCGTTTTGCACAAAAGCGAAATTGTGTCAATTTATGAGTCTACAATCTAATTATGACAGAATTATGAACAAATGCACCCACCACGGGGGTTTCGTCAAATTGTTTAAGGAAAAATCAAATTGTATCAACTTATGAAACTACATAGATGAAGGTATTTCGGCCGTGAATACTCGCCGCAGAGAAGGCTTTAACCGTATGATAGCAGAGGCGTGTGCGGGAAAAATCGACCTTATTATCACAAAGAGCGTGAGCCGTTTTGCTCGAAATACAGTTGACAGCCTTACCAACATCAGAAAGCTGAAGGAGCATGGTACTGAGGTCTATTTTGAAAAAGAGGGTATCTGGACTTTCGATCCAAGTGTGGAGATTCTTTTGACCGTCTTATCCAGCTTATCACAAGAAGAATCACGTTCTATCTCCGAAAATGTAACGTGGGGTAAGCGTAAGGCTATGCAGGACGGACATTTCGGGCTGCCGTGGTCGAGCTTTCTCGGATACGAAAAAGGGGAGGACGGTCTGCCGAAAATCGTTCCCGAAGAGGCAGAGATCGTAAGATTTATTTTCTCTCTGTACATGAACGGCGGCACCTACCATTCTATTGCGAGAGAATTAACAGCGAGAGGGATAAAGACACCAAGAGGCAAGGACAAGTGGCAGCCTGTTACGGTCAGAAATATTCTTACTAATGAAACATACAGAGGTTCCAAGCGATTACAAAAGACATTTTGCACAAACTATCTCACCAAGAAAAAGAAAGCTAACGAAGGCGAATTGCCGATGTACTACATCGAAGAGAGCCACGAGCCGATTATCCCTCCAGACGAGTTTGACGCTGTGCAAGTTGAGATCGAACGTAGAAAAGAAATGGGCGGTGCGGTTCGTTCTTTGAGTCCATTTTCATCGAAGATTATTTGTGGTGACTGCGGTGCATATTTCGGCAAGAAAACTTGGTCGTCAAACAACGAAAAGTACCGCAGATCAGTATGGAGATGTAACGCTCGTTACGAAACGAAGGGTCAACGTACCTGCAGGACAAGTCATATAACCGAAGAAGAATTAGAGCATAAATTCGTCGAAGCCTTCAATGAGTTAGTACAAAACAAAAAGTCTATTATTGACGACTGTAAAACGGCACAAAGGCTTCTTTGCGATACTGCCGAGATAGATAAGCAGATCGCAGAAGCAGAGAGCGAACGGAGTCTTGTTGAAGGTATCGCAATGCAGGCGATCAACGACAACAAGCGCCATGCGGTCAATCAGACGGAGTGGCTGCAGCACAATGAAAAGTATCTGAAAAGGTATGATGAGCTGAACGAGCTTATTGAACGGCTCGAAAAAGAAAAGACTGAAAGGCTAAACCGTTCACAGGTCATAAAGCGGTTTATAAGGCGTATTTCAAAGGAAAGCATTATAAGCAGCTTTGATGTTGATCTGTGGTCTGCATCGGTTGAAAGCGTGACTGTTGGTATTGACGGGAAATTGACATTCCGATTTAAGAACGGTGCGGAGATAAAAGTTTAATAGTGTAAAAAAACGGCACTTAGGTCTAATGACCCGAGTGCCGTTTTTTTGTTTAGGACACTTATTGGCAAATTGATAACTTTTATGATGTTCGGTTAGATTCTCAAAAAGTATTGTGTTAAGTTTTTCAGACTTTCTCGACCGCATTTCTTTTCATAAACTCCATAAATCTCTTCTCCGGCTCACTAAGCTTATCATAATTTTGAAATATAAACGCAACGCTGAATGTCATATCCTTATCTGAAAATGGGACAAAGGTAAGATTATGAAATAAGTTATGCGGCGTGACGGGTATGCAGATTAATATACCCTTGTTATTGTCGGCAAGGCTGCAAAGCTGATGAATATCGGCAGTCTCATAAGCAATATTAGCCTTGAAGCCGTATTCCTCGGATTTTTCCTTTACGATCTGCTGATAAAACGAACGTTTGTCGAGGAGCAGGAATTTTTCGTCCTTTAAGTCGCCGAAGCTGACGCTCTCACACTTTGCAAGCGGGTGATCCTTGTGCAGACAAAGCTGTAATGCATAGGTTTTTACGGTAGAAAAATGCGTGTGTCTGCCGTGCCAATGCTCCGGCTCGGTGATAAGTCCCAGATGTGTCTGATTTTCAAGTACATACTGCAAGACCTCAGTATCGGAGCGGTCGAACAGATCAAGCTCAATATTCGGGTATTTTTCCTTGAACTTGAACAGCAGATCGGGAAACAGCAGCCCGAACAGCCACGGCGAATTGGCGATAGTAACCTTCTGCGGCTGTGTTGAAAGTCTTGCAAGAGCTTCGTCCTGTGCTTTGTAATAGCTTTCGACAACAGGCAGGAATTTTTCGTAAAGATACCGCCCCTCGTCGGTGAGTGTACTGCCCTTTGATGTGCGTTCAAAAAGCCTGCACCCAAGCTCCGTTTCAAGATTCTGCATACATTTGCCGAGTGCCTGCTGTGAGATATACATTGACTCTGCCGCCTTCGACATTGACTTGAAATGACTTGCCTTGATAAAGTATTCGATGTGCTTGAACTCCATACCATCACCCCCCCATAAAAATATTATACGCCACGCTAGTCACAACGTCAAGTTGTATCACCTACAAATTTTCTGTCATTCCCAAAAGCAATAAAATGTATTATACTGTAATCACAGCAAGGGAAACACAGTTCCCGAACGAAAAAACAAATCATACCCCAAGGAGGAAATCACTATGACAAACATTGAAAAGGCACTGGCTCTCATCTGCACATTCGCAAGCGGAGATTCCGGGGCGGCAGCGGAACTTCTCTCAGAGGGCTACATTCAGCACAACCCCGCATACGGCACGGGCAGAGATGCTTTCGTAGGTTCGGTCAACTACCTCGCTTCCGCACCTGTTAAGACCACGGTTCAGAACATCAGAGTCTTTGAGGACGGCGATAAGGTGTTCCTCCAGACGGTATATAACTTCGCAGGTATGGGCGAGCAGGTGGCGTTCGACATCTTCCGCTTTGACGCAGAGGGCAAGATTGCAGAGCATTGGGACAACCTGACCGCAAAGGCAGCACCGAACCCATCCGGCAGAACACAGATCGACGGAACAACGGAGATCACCGACCTTGACAAGACCGAGGAAAACCGTGTGATCGTCAAGAATTTCCTGTTCGATGTAATGCAGGGAAATAACTCCGCAAGGACTCCCGACTACTTCGACGGCGACACCTATATCCAGCACAACACGGGCATCGCAGACGGACTTTCGGGACTGGGTGCTGCTCTTGAAGCGCTCGGCAAGCAAGGTATCGCAATGGTCTATGACAAGGTTCATCAGGTGCTTGCACAGGGCAACTTCGTCCTTGCAGTATCCGAGGGAACATTCGGCGGTGCGGCTACCTCCTACTATGACCTGTGGAGAATCGAGAACGGCAAGATCGCAGAGCACTGGGACGTTATGGAAACTATCGCTGCCGAGGACACATGGCAGAATACAAACGGAAAGTTCTAAGGAGCCACTGATTAAATCTCGCCCTGCGGGCTGAGCGGCCGCAGGAAGTACCTTTAGGTATACCCATCTCGCTTGTCTCTTTAGTCTCGCCTGCCGGCTCGGTCGGTGCTTCTGCTTACGCAGAGGTCTCCACCGGAGACCCGCACCGTCATCTTGCACTCAACTCCCTTGACATACGTCAGTATGCCTGCGGTCGTTTCGTGCAACCTGACTGAAAACCTGACGGCGCGATATGGGCACTCGATTTAATCAGTGCCTCTCTAATAAAGTTTTGTTATTTAGAAAAAGGGTGTGCCGAGTTTGGTACGCCCTTTACTTACAGCCGTAAATTTGGTAGAATGAAAAGGGTGATATTATGACAGCGGAAAACTATCTGAAATATATTGTAGAGCAAATACACTCAACTGTCGCAGCAACTGTCGATGAGGACGGTCTGCCCGTGACTTGTGTGATTGATATGATGTACTCCGACGAAAACGGACTGTATTTCCTGACCGCAAGGGGCAAGAGCTTCTATAAACGGCTGAAAGATAAGGGCTTTATCGCTCTTTCGGGCAAAAAGGGTGAGGACACCATGAACTGTGTTGCCGTTTCCTTTCGCGGCAAGGTAAAAGAGATCGGCTCTGGTATGCTTCCTGTCCTGTTTGAGAAGAATCCGTATATGTATGAGATATATCCGACAGAGGACAGCAGAAAGGCTCTTACGGTATTTCAGCTCTATGAGGGCAGCGGAGAATGGTTTGATCTTTCCAAAAAGCCTATTGAACGTGATAGCTTTTCTTTCGGTGGTGCGGAGAACAAAGCAAGCGGATATTTCGTGACCGATTCTTGTATCGGGTGCTGTGATTGTCGGAGCGTTTGTCCGCAAAGCTGCATAGATATGAACGGCGGCAAGGCTGTCATAAGACAACATAATTGTCTGCACTGCGGTAATTGTGCCGAAGTGTGTCCCGCAGGTGCGGTCATTGTGAGGTGATATTATGACGAAAACAAAGCTCGATGATCTGATAAACTATCTCCTCTCCGAGCGAAACGACCTAACAGATATAGAGATACCCGAAAACGAGCAGGACAAATTCAGACTATACAGAAGCCTTGTGAATATCCGCCCCGCTGTGAAAGCCGACGAAAGCTTTCTGCTTGCCGAGGACGAGTATCTGGCGGAATTGTCTCAAAGCAGGGGTATAACCGATATGGCTGATCTTTCTTCTATCGAGAACGGCATATATCTGTGGCAGGGCGACATCACAACGCTTAGGTGCGGTGCGATAGTCAACGCCGCAAATTCGGGTATGACAGGCTGCTATCAGCCGTGTCATAATTGTATCGACAACTGCATTCACACGTTTGCGGGCGTGCGTCTGCGGTACAAATGCGGCGAGATAATGCGTGCGCAGGGTCACGAGGAGAAAACGGGCAAAGCAAAGCTCACGCCTGCGTATAATCTGCCCTGTGATCATGTGATTCATACCGTGGGACCCATCGTGCAGGGCAGGCTCACCGACGAGCATTGCCGTTTGCTCGAAAGCTCGTACAAAAGCTGTCTCGACCTTGCCGTTCAAAACGGTATACGCAGCATAGCGTTCTGCTGTATCTCGACGGGGGTGTTCGGCTTTCCGAAAAAGGAAGCGGCTAACATCGCCGTGAATACCGTAAGGGAATTTCGCAAAACGCACGACATAAAAGTGATATTCAACGTGTTCGGAGGTGACGACTATGAAATATACAAGCGATTACTCGGCTGAGGTCGAACGCCTGAAAAACGAAATACAGACCGCCGACGCGATAGTTATCGGCGCGGGCGCGGGGCTTTCGACTGCTGCGGGATTTACGTATTCGGGCGAAAGGTTTTACAAATACTTTTCGGATTTTGCGGATAAGTTCGGCATTACGGATATGTATTCCGGAGGATTTTATCCGTTTCCCGACGACGAGACCTTCTGGGCTTGGTGGTCAAGGCATATTTACTGCAACCGCTATATGGACGCTGACAACGGCACATACAAGGCGCTTTTCGAGCTTGTAAAGGACAGGAACTATTTCGTCATCACCACGAATGTCGATCACCAATTTCAAAAGGCGGGCTTCGATAAAGAGAGGCTGTTCTACACGCAGGGCGACTACGGCTTGTTTCAATGCTCTATACCCTGTCACAACAAAACTTACGATAACAAAGAACTCGTGCTTGATATGATCGAGTTTCAAAATGATATGAAAATACCGACCGGGCTTATCCCGAAATGCCCCGTCTGCGGCGAGCCTATGACCATGAACCTTCGTTCTGATGACACGTTCGTCGAGGACGAGGGCTGGCACGAAGCCGCTCGGCGGTACAGACATTTTCTCGCTGCCTGCAAAGGCAAGCACGTTCTCTACCTTGAGCTTGGCGTTGGCGGCAATACGCCGGGGATAATAAAATACCCGTTTTGGCAGATGACTGCCGATAACAAAAAAGCCGTTTACGCCTGCGTGAATTTCGGACAAGCGGGTGCACCGAGGGAGATACGGGAGCGGTCGATCATCATCGACGGAGATATACGGAAAGTACTCGAAGATATAAAATAAACAGCGGCTGCCGTTCCTGCTTTTAACAAGTGGGAGCGGCGTTCTTTTTTCGACTTTGACAAATAAACGATTACAAAATGAAAAAGTGACACCCTGAAACGATTTGCTCGAAAAAGTGACACCTTGAAACGATTATCCGAAAAAAAGTGACACTCTGAAACGATTTGCTCGAAAAAATGACACCTTGAAACGATTACAAAATCAGAGGGTCACGCTGAAACGATTACACCGAAAAAAAGTGACACCATTAAACGATTTGAATTTTGGAGAGTTTCTCCTAAACGATAAAAATTCCCCTGTATTTGAGCTGAATATACAGAGCTAATCTTCCAAAAACAGCTTGAATACGGGCTTTTACGGCGATTTTTAGAAGTGTGCATTTCTATCCATTGCGTAAATGATTTCCAGAAAACATACACAGTAAGTTATCTAACAAAAAAGCAAAAGAAAAACGAGGGTGAACTCCCGCAGTACTACGTTGAAAACAGCCACCCCGCGATCATATCGCCCGAGGTTTTCGACCTTGCACAGGCAGAGCGTCGTCACCGTAGAGAGAGCGGTCAGCGCTACAGTGGTGTGAGCATATTTTCGAGCAAAATAAAGTGTGGCCAGTGCGGAGGCTGGTACGGCTCAAAGGTCTGGCACTCAAACGATAAATACCGCAGGGTCGTTTACCAATGTAACCATAAATACAGCAACGGCGCTAAATGTACCACGCCGCACTTGACCGAGGACGAGATAAAGGCGGTATTTATAAAGGCTGTAAACGAGCTGTTATCCGAGAAAAAAGAACTGCTCGATAACATTGGAATTATCCGAAAAACGCTCTGCTCAACTAAAGCCCTTGAACACGAGGCAAACGGTCTTTACGACGAGATGTCAATGCTTGCCGAGCTTACCGAAAAATGCGTTATTGAGAATTCACGCCAACCGCTGAATCAGCAAGAGTATCAGCGCAAATACAATAGCTTGGTAGAACGCTACGAAACCGCAAAAGCTCGATACGAAGATGTCAACAAGCAGATCGAACTGCGTAAAGCAAGAGAAAAGGTGTTATCAGCCTTTACCGACGCTGTAAAAAATCATACAGGGGTTATAACAGAGTTTGACGAAAGTCTATGGGGAACGCTTGTTGATCAGATTGTCGTACACGGCAGGGGAGATGTGCGGGTGGTATTCAGGGACGGGAGTGAGGTCAAAAATGAGGAGTTTACAAAAAGCAAAGCGATTTTCTAATAACAGATATTTTCTACAAAATAGCACCCTTATAAAGTCGTTACAAAGTTGTTACAAACCGATTTTTTCACATCACATTATGTTGTATTTCCTCCGAATGTGTGCTACAATAAAACCAAGTGTACACAGAAAACCCCACAACCGGTTCTGTGTTATCTCACGGCGGTAATTTGGTACATATCCCTCCGAGCTATTCGGCGTGGTGAGTCCGCTACAAAACATATTCCGCGAGTGAGCCGATCACCGAGCCGCTTGCGACAAGGAGGAATTATAAATGAAAGGAAAATTTCTGAAAAAGCTCACGGCAGGAGCGCTTGCGGCGCTTGTTATGTCGGGCGGCATTCCAATGCAGCCGATAGCGCAGTGGTTCGAGGGGGTAGCTCTAACTGCCTTTGCAACCCAATACGCAACTTCATAATCTTAACAGTTTGACGAAAGTCTGATAAGGAGTGCACGCAGATTGGAGATCGGAACGAGGTGATATTTTGGATAATTCTGCAATAATCTATCGTATTCTAAAGATTTAAGAGAAGTCAATGGAACTTGAAGAATTTGATAAAAATGATATATCTGCTGAAAGATTAAAAATGAACTGACCAAAAAATTAATTCACTAAGTGTTTTTTTATTTGAGAGATACTATTGGAGGTATTTTTATGAAAACATCAAAAAAACCATTGAGCATACTGCTTTCTATTCTGATGGTAGTCGGACTGTTTACCATCATTCCCAATGAGGCGAGTGCCGCGATAGCTCCACCGTATTATATCGACGAAAACGGGATTTATCAGGATATTTCATCAAATTCTTCTCTGTACGAATATTTAACAGATACCACAACTACTCTCAGCGACGGCAAATACTACTTGTTTAGTTCTGACATTACGATCAACGGTCGTATCAACTGCAGCGGTAACGTTAAGCTTGTTCTTTGTGACGGTTGTACGTTAACCGCCTCTGCTGGTATTTCCGTAACATCGGGTAATTCACTTACTATCTATCGTCAGAGCGCAGGAACGGGCAAACTTATTGCCGGAGCTAACGCAGAGAGCTTTGAAGCTGCTATCGGAGGAGCATCTTCCGGCAGCAGTGGTACGATCACAATAAACGGCGGTATAATAAATGCGACCGGTTCTGCCCGGGCAGCTGCGATAGGCGGCGGATATTTGGGCAAAGGTATCGTTGTTATCAACGGCGGTGTGATAAATGCCAACACACAAACAGTTGAGCATAACTATGGCAATCATGATTATGACTATACTACTATCGGCGGTGTTTGTATCGGCGGCGGGCAACGGGGCGAAGCAGATGTAACGATCAACGGCGGTACGGTAAATGTAGACGCAGGCGACTACGGAGCGGGTATCGGCAGCAGAGGTTTTTCGGAAAGAAGTTTGGATCCCGGAAAAGCCGAAATAAAAATTAACGGCGGTAAAACTACTGTAACAAAAGGTATCGGCGGAAGCAGTGATTCAATTATTACAATCAACCTTCTGAACTGTGACAGCTTTATTAAAACCGACCGGTACAAAGGAACTGTAGCATTGGCTTGCAATGTAACGGACGGTGCAGCTGTATATTATGCCAATGGATCTTATTCCTTTAATAACAAAACCTTATACAAAAACCCGACAACATGGTCAGAGCTTCAACAAGTACTCAATCTTATCAATAATGGCTCTTTCAAATTGTATCAGGATTATACGGCGGAATCAACTGATACGTTTTTAAATATCCCGTCCGGTCATACGTTGACGCTCGATCTGAACGGACACACTCTTGATCGTAATCTTGACAGTCAAGAATCAGACGGCTGCGCTGTCAAAAACAGCGGAACTTTAACGATCACCGATACAAGCTTGTCCGGCAGCGGTACTATCAAAGGCGGGTATAACTCGGGTTCCGGCGGCGGAATCTTTAACGAAGGCACTCTGACTATCAACGGGGGTATTCTCTCCGACAATAAGGCTCACGAGGGCGGCGCTGTCGCAAACGAAGTTGAAGGTACACTGAATCTGAACGGCGGCTCTATTACAAACAACAGGGCATTTGAAGCAGGCGGCGGCGGTATCGTCAATAAAGGTACTATGACCATGAGCGGAGGCACGATAACAGGGAATGTTTCCGGTATGAACGGCGGCGGTGTATGGACAAGCGGCACATTCACCATTTCAGGAGGAGAGATCAAAGAAAATCAAGCTTCGTCCGGAAACAACGGAGGCGGTATCTGCTATCGTTGTGGTACTCTGGAGCTTTCTGGTTCTCCCGTTATTACGGACAACACCGTAAACGGCAGCACAAACGACATGTATATATGGAATGACAATGAAAACCCGAATCTGAAAATTAAGATAGCAGGGGAATTAGATCCATCCGCAAAAATTGGTGTTCGCTTAAGTAATGTGCGTGCCGGTGCTTTTACTGACGGACTTTCCGGTAATGGTACATTTTCTAACTTTGTCAGTAACCATCTTAATCGTTACGTTCGTGAGAACGACAGCGGCGAAGCGTTCTTAAAATTTGCCTACACCATAACTGTCGCTGAAACGCATAACGGTACTCTCGCTGCTAATACTATCGAGGGCGAATATAAGGCTTGTGAGGGTGACATAGTCAATCTTGATGCTACCCCGGCATATTGCTACGGCATTGGAGGTGTTTTCTGCGATGATACTGAGATAACCGCTGTCGATGACAAGTATTCATTTACTATGCCTGCGCATAACACGACCGTTTCGGCGGAGTTTGTAAAACTTCAATGGTTCGTTGGTCACAGCCTGACGCTCAGCGGCGATGTCGGACTGGATTTCTATGTACTTCTTTCCGAAGAGGAATTAAACGAAGGCTGTACAGTTGACTTTACATGGAATGTGGACGATACAGAGAAGGAATATTCGGTAGATCTTACCGCTGCCGATAGATCGGGTGACTATTACAAGGCTACCGTACCTCTTGCCGTTGCGGAAATGACTTATGACGTTACGGCTAAGCTTAAAATAGGCGGTGTTCTGACAGCCGATGATACTTATTCAGTCAAGACATATGCCGACTATATCTTTACCGATGATTTTAAGCAGTATTATCTCAATAATAATCACACCGAGGAGGAGTACGGCAAGCTCACGGCTCTTGTTACGGCAATGCTCGATTACGGTGCTAAGGCGCAGATAGCGTTTGAGCGTAATACAGACTATCTTGCTAACGAAAACCTGGATTATAAAATGCCGAAAGTTACTAAGGATACGATCACTACTCCGATGCCTGATATGGAAAACCATCTTGACGATTACGGACTTTCGTATGAAGGCAGCACGATCGTATATCTGTCAAAGACGTCGATCCGCCACTACTACAAGATCACCGATCAGGAGAAGTTTAATACGGTAAAGAACAGCATTACATTTAACGGACACAGTGCCGAATACAAGACAAAGAGCGACCTCATTTATTATGAACTCCCCGATATTACAGCGAATGATTTCGATAAACAATACATATTGCATATCGGAAGTAATGATTATAAGTACTCCGTACTCGATTATGCCCGTGAATGCCTGAGTGTGTCTAAAGCTCCATATGCCACAAAACAGCTTGTTTCTGCAACGTACTGGTTCTATATGGCTGCAAAGGACTATGTCGGTGTTTAAGGAGGCTTCAAATGAACAAAAAAAGATACTTACTTCCGGAAGTGGAAATCTTACAGCTTAATGGTGCTGACGTGCTGACCGATTCTTATGAGGGTTATAATCCACACAACAACAGCAGCAGTAATAGCAGTGAATATGAAGGCTGGAACCCACACAATTCGGGAGCAGGCACAGACTCAGTAAACCGATACTGGAGTAATTAAGTTTAACGGAAGATCATCAAAGCAGCAATGCACAAATCAGGACCACCCGCTATGCGGGAGGTTCAGTCTATAGCAAAACCCCGTATTCAAAGCGAATACGGGGTCACTATTATGCTGATAAAGAATAATGTGGTTTAAAATGCCAAATATACGGTTTCAAGAAGCAAATACAGAAATATAACAGCAATCCTTTCCACCTATGGATTGCATACTTTTTCAGATTCATCGTAGCAAATATAAGCCTGACCCATTTGGTAACCTGGGACAAGCCTCTGCAGTAAGTAAACCGCATTCCATGTTTTTCCTTTGCATCGTCAAAGACTCTTTCGATCGTTTCTTTTCTGCAATCATACAGCTCTTTTATACCGTCAGTGTGCCTTATGTCCTCGACCGTTTCAAGGTAATCGAGCCAGATGTGTTTTGTTAGAGTTTTCTCGTATTTGGAGTTTTCGGTGCATTTATATCTTGACGGACAATTCTTCATCTTTACATCTTCCGCTGTTTTGCGCAGCGAGGGAATCCCATACAAATGCTGTATCAAAACCATTTTGAACAGTATTACGGGATCTATGCTCGGTCTGCCGTTGTTGTGGCAGTACAGGTCTTCTACGAATTCATATATCTTGTCAAAATCTACTGCCGCATTGATCTTTCTCAGCAGATGATCTTTCGGTACAAAATCTTCCACGCTTACAAGTTCCATTTGGCTAAGGTCTTTTTGTTCTTTTCAAGCATGAGCCTGCACCCGAGATAAAGGACAAGCTTACTCCCGAGACGAAGGACGAGGCCCGAGACGAAGTACGAGCCGACTCCCGAAACGAAGGACAAGCCGACACCCGAGACGAAGGATGAGCCAACGCCCGAAACGAAGGATGAGCCAACGCCCGAAACGAAGGACGAGCCCGATAACCCGACAGAAAAGGGCTTACTCGGTGATGTAAACGGCGACGGACAGGTCGATTCAGCCGATGCCCTACTTATTCTCAGGAATAGTGCGGGTCTCGAAGTGTTTGACGAGCTGCAAAGCTTCCTTGGCGATGTTGACGGTGACGATAATATCACATTAGCAGATGCGTTTGCGGTTCTTCGCTACAGCGCAGGACTGAGCAGTAATGAAAACATAGGAAAACCGATAGCGGCATAGACAACAAAAATCAAATACGGCGAGTGGGTATCAATGTAACCATAAATATGGCAACGGAGTAAAGTGTACCACTCCGCACTTGACCGAAGACGAGATTAAGGCGGTATTCATTAAAGCGGTAAACGAGCTGTTATCAGAGAAAAAGGACCTGCTTGACAATATCGCAATTATCCGAAAAACTCTCTGCTCAACTAAAACCCTTGAACATGAGGCAAGCTCACTTTACGACGAGATGTCAATGCTTGCCGAGCTTACCGAGAAATGTGTTGTCGAAAACTCACGCCAGCCGCTGAATCAGCAGGAGTATCAGCGCAAATACAATAGTTTAGTCGAACGCTACGAAACCGCAAAAGCACGATACGAGGAAGTAAACGAGCAGATCGAACTGCGTAAAGCGAGAGAAAAAGTGTTATCCGCATTTGCTGCAGCCGTTAAGAACAATACAGGGGTTATAACCGAGTTTGACGAGAGTTTATGGGGAACGCTGGTTGATTATATAATCGTACACGGCAGGGGAGATGTGCGGATTGTGTTCAGGGACGGGAGTGAGATCAGGAATTGAAATAGGTGTGTCCATAAAGCAAAACGATGTTCCGATAAAAGAAAATCACTGTAAAAGAGCGTTCTTATAAAGTCATTACAAAGTCATTACAAAGTCGTTACAAAGCGATTTTTTCACATCGTATTATGTTGTATTTCCTCCAAATATGTGCTAAAATAAAACCAAGTATACACAGAAAAACCGACAACTCTGTTTTATCTCATGGCGGTCAACCGGCGCATATCTATGAAGACCTGTCGTGATGCGATACTGTTGTCTTTGCTTGCCCCCCGTGCACTTTGCTTACATGACTGCTCAGCTCAGAGCCGTCATCGACAGAACATGGGCATAGTTCAATCTTCCGGGAAATTTCACTGCAAAAAAGAAGTCCGTACTGATCTCGACCTCAAGAGGTGAAGATTACACGGCAATCCTGCAGCAGTATGGTATGTATGCAATGCTTGGATGGAAAGACTTGGGGCATGTTCTTGGTGCTGGGAAGGAAAACGAAGCTAAAGCGCTTGGCGCCTCCATTCAGTAAAAATCCGGCTTCACAAGATGAAAAATGCTCCCGGTCACCGGCGAACGACCAATGGTGTAATAAATTCTGAAAAGAATATATGCTGTAAAGGTGGATGAGTATGAACTCAAAAAAATGCAATGCGGTATTATCCCTGCTGACCTTTATCACGATGTTCGTGCATATGGGGTATTCCGCATACGCTTATGTGACGTTTTATTATAATCCTGTTTTGACAAAGGCGTTTTCTATCCCTTTGGCGGTATTGACCTGCCTTCATGGAGTGTTCGGGATGTGCGCGTTATTTTTGAAGTCCGACGGAACAAGGGCTGATCTTTATCCCCGAAAAAATGTGCGCACAATCATCCAGCGGATAAGCGCGGCCATGATTTTTCCCTTACTGATCCTGCACATCAATACCTTCAGTCTCTTACAAACAACGTCATCCGAGGGACAATATCTCCTCTTTTGGGTTCTGATTGCAGTGCAGCTTTTGTTTTATATTGTGCTCATCGTTCACGCCGCATTATCCTTCAGCAAAGCTCTGATCACCTTAGGACTACTGAGAACGGCAAAAGCGCAGAAGGCTATAGACCGGGTGATATATTGCCTTTGTGGCGCGCTGCTTGCAATCACCTCGTTTGCCGTCGTAAAGGGACAGCTCACAATGTTCCTGCACATCTGATCACCGGAGGCAGCTATGAAAAATGTATTGATCATAGGCAGCGGGATCGCGGGACTCTCCTGCGCTATCCGCTGTGCCGAGAACGGCGTTAAGGCACTGCTTATCTCTCCGTTTCCCTCAGAACGCTCACAGTCGGTCATGGCTGCGGGAGGCATCAATGCGGTGCTGTCCGATTTTGAAACGGGCGATAGCATAGAATCTCACATCGAGGATACGCTCCGGGGCGGATGCGGTCTCAGCGGAGAGAAAGCGGTATCGGGTCTTTGCCATCACGCAGAGGAGATCATCCGCCGGCTTGAAAAAATCGGAACGGTTTTTTCAATCGATGAACAGGGATATCTGGCTAAGAGGGCCTTCGGCGGGCAATCGCATCAAAGAACCTGTTACTGTGGGTCGTCGACCGGAAAACAGATCGTCTCCGCGCTTGTGATGGAGGCGAGGCGGTACGAAGCTAATGGAGTGATCACCCGCCGCTTTTGGAGCTGTTTTCATAGCGCGCTGATCAGAGACGGAAAATGCTATGGAGCTCTGCTCTTTGACGAAAGTACCCGAAAATTGGAAACAGTATATGCGGACGCAGTAGTCATTGCGACCGGAGGGCAGAATTCCGTTTTCGGAAAGACCACCGGCTCAACACTGTGCGACGGCTACGTGGCAGGCAGGCTGTTCATGCAGGGAGTCGATCTGAAAAACCTTGAATTTATCCAGTACCATCCCACGACCATTGAGACCGCTCAAAAAAGGATGCTGATATCCGAGGCTGTAAGAGGCGAGGGCGGCAGGCTGTTTTATAAAGAGAACGGCAGCCGTGTCTATTTTATGGAGACACTGTATGGCAGCCTGGGGAATCTTATGACCCGCGACGTTGTATCAAGGGAAATTTTCAATACCGGCAAGGATGTTTTTCTTGATATCAGCTTTCTCGATAAAAAAACAATCGACAGCAGACTCCCCGAGGTCAGAGAGCTTTGTTTGAAATATAAGGGTATAGATATCGCGAAAGAGCCGATACTGGTAGCACCGTCTGTCCATTTCTTTATGGGCGGGATCGCGGTTCATTTGAATCATGAGACGAATATCCGCGATCTGTTTGCAATCGGAGAATGTGCCTCCATGTATCACGGAGCGAACCGCCTCGGAGGGAATTCCCTTCTTGCCGCGATATACGGCGGAATGACGGCGGCCGATGAGATCTCTGGCAGAAACAACTGCGGAGTAAAAGTGGACTTTACCGCTCAGGCTGAAAACGAGAATGAAGCCTTAAACAAAAAAATGAATAACCAAAGCAGATTTCCCGTGATGTACATTCGGGATATGCTCGCCGCAACGATGAACTCAAAGCTCGGAATCGTGCGGGATGAGAAAGCGCTCAACGAGGGGCAGAAGGACGTCGACTATTATCTTTCAGTCGCCGATAAGATCAACTACGATCCCAGCGTTCAGCCGTACTTCAATTACAGTCTGACTGGAATCCTGACCCTCTCAAAGGCCATCCTCGCCTGCGCTCAGAATCGAAATGAGAGCCGTGGTGCACATTTCAGGAGCGATTATCCCGAGCGGGATCAGGCGCTCTGCTATTCTTCTATCGCTTCGTATAACGACGGCGACATCTGTGTCAGATTTGATAAGGAGTGTGAATATGAAAGTTAAGATACTGCGCCGGCTGTCGCCTGTCACAGAACCGTATTGGGAGGAATTTCTCTATGATGGAACTATGGATAACTCCGTCGCCGGACTCCTCGATTATTTGAATTACAATGATGATATCGTCGATATCAACGGGAACAAAACGACAAGGATCGGCTGGGAGTGCTCTTGCTTGCAGGGGATGTGCGGGGGCTGCGCAATGGTTGTCAACGATATCCCGTGCTTAGCCTGCGAAACATTCCTGAAGGATATCAAAGGCGATGTAATAACAATACGCCCGCTGAGAAAGTTCCCTGTGATCCATGATCTTGTCGTCGATCGATCTGTCATACATAAAAATCTTACGAAATCGGATATCTTCATCGAAGAGTACCGACTCTCAGATGAAGACGATCACGCACATCAGTATTCCGTGGCGAAGTGCCTAAAATGCGGGCTTTGCCTTGAGGTATGCCCGAATTACGTTAACGGAGATTCCTTCTTCGGAGCGCTGTACGCCAACGACTGTTACCTTGTTTCGGTACGCAATAGAGACAAGAAAAAAGTGATCTCACGTATGTATAACGAGCATTTCGGAAAAGACTGTTCGAAGTCGTTGTCTTGCATGGATATTTGTCCCGTAAAAATTCAAACGCTGACTTCAATCTCAAAGATGAACAGACAGTAAAGATAAATGGAATTACGAAATGTGGTTGATGACAGCATCGAGGTTCCAATCACGGAGAGAAGATAAGTACCAACTGGATGAACTTGAGATACTCTCATTTGATGATGCATACGTTATCGTTACAATGCCGACACGAGATTCCAACGAGACTAAGCCCATACCCGTGGGCGGCACCTTGGGCGCAGATCCCTACAGCGTAATTTGATACAATAATTCACCGCCTCGGTCTATGCGATCGGGGCGGTGTTGTTTTTCATCGACTAATGCGAATTTCCAATATTCTATTTGACCACAAACACACTCCCCGCCTTGAACTGTATCTCAGTCCAAGGCGGGTTTTCCACATATATTCAACATAGTTATCCACATACTTTTCGGCTATCGTTAAACAGTGCACCAAAATGCACCCAATTTGCACCCAAAACGGCAATTTTCGAGTTATCGTTAAACAGTGCACACCCCGTGTGCATCGTTAAATTGTTCGATCGTTACACTTGTATCGATTATGACAGACAAATAGATCCTACAGGCGAGAACACACCGTTTTACGCCGACGGCATAGAATACTACACTATCAGCAACAACATGGGCTACAGCGGCGATCTTGAAATCGCGCTGATTCCCGAATCGTTCCGTGTGGATATTTTGAAGGAATCTCCCGACAGCAATAAGGTCCTTATTGAGAACAAAGACATCAACGTCGGCAAATTCGCTCTGCTTTTCCGATTTGACGGCGATATCAGAGCGATAAATCACGTCATGTACAACTGCTCGGTATCTCGTCCTAAAATTGGTTCAAAGACGAACGAGGAGTCAAAGGAAGTGCAGACCGAAACGCTGACGATCAGTGCAAAGCCGCTTGTGCAGGGGTATGTAAAGGCAAAAACAGGCGACAGCACACCTCAGACTGTTTACGATAACTGGTTCAAGAGTGTGTATCTGCCTGTGACAGCA
>CACZYP010000039.1 GCA_902785425.1 uncultured Ruminococcus sp.
ACAAAGTAAATAGTATTTGCCACTTTATATATTAACCCCTCCGTCACGCCTACGGCGTGCCACCGTCTCGGCTGCCGCCTCGGTCGGTGCTGTTGCCTTGCGGCAACGTCTGCCACCGGCAGACCGCACCCTTTCAGGAGAGGCTTTTGTTTCATTAAAAGTTGGCTGGCTCCCCTGAAAGGGGAGCTGGCGGCGCAGCCGTCTGAGGGGTTTTTCAGGCAAAGTTCCTTAAGTTGTTGACATTGGGTCTCCGGTGGAGACCTCTGCCGTAGGCAGAAGCACCGACCGAGGCGGCAGCCGAGACTATACTGACGTATTTCAAGATTTTTGAGTTCAATTTGACCAAAAGATGCAAGCAAGTTTGGTGCTCAGCCCGCAGGGCGTGATTTATTCAGTGTTTCCTTAAAACGGAGAATGCCGTTCATGCATTCTCCGCTGTTTCTTGCTCGGATCCAGTTGTGTTTGTTGTCTGAAAACTTATCAGCAGGATCAGAAACACCGCTCCGATGATTATTTTACCGTAAACGCTCTGCATCGCTTTTATAATAAAGCCGATGTTTTTTACCCACAGCACCGTTTTGCCGATGTAGTTGTCCTTCGTCACGGCAGCAGCGTCTTCGGTGTTGTTTGCGTCGCCTTTTGTGATTATGCCGCCGCTGTCTGCTTTTACCGCACGATGAGTGACCGCCTGATCTGCACCGACAGAAAACGATATCACATCGCCGGGCAGTATGCTTTCAAACGGCGTGTTCGTATCAACTACGCAGATACTGCCCGCCGGTATAGTCGGCGACATGGAGCCTGTGCTGACGACATAAAGCCGAACGCCGAACATCTTCAAAGCGATCAGCGACACGCAAAGAATGATACATAACCAGATCAGAGTTTCGCTGACAGCATTGAGCGGCTTTTTTATTTTTGAAAAAAAGGATGGTTGTGTTATGGTATGCATCTCCTCGCTCAAAAATGGTCAATGTAAACAACTTCGGGATTGACAGAACACAGCAAAAAACTTTTCGCCAAGCCTTTTTGGCAGAAAATGCCCCTGAGTTGTGTCTTGCATAAAGGATCCTCGCTGCCCCATAAATTATTTATGCTTTTATGTCCTTCGTCGCAACGATACAGACTCCCGTTCCTGCCGCATCTTCAACTATGATATCTCCGATTGACACGGGAAGAGTCACCTTTGCCGCCTTGATAGCTGCGGCAACCTCGAAGATCTTGTCCTTCGGAACGGGCACCTTCGTTTTTACGGGAACGGGCGTGCCGTTTTCCGCTTTTGCCGTAGATGTCACCATTCTTGTCGGTGCGGAAACTTCCGTTTCGGCGTATTTCTTTCCGATAGGGCAGCTGTTGCCGCTTACCGAAACGGCAGCACCGTTTTCTGTCTCAACTGTAAGATCGCAGCCCATCGGGCAGCCTATACAAATCATGTTTCTTGTCATATCATGCGCCGCCTTCCGTAATGCTTACCGTGATGTCGCCCGAAGCTGAAAGAAGCTCCTTTTTGAGGATAACGTCCTCCATCTCGCTCGGCACCATGATCTTTTTCTTTCTGCAAAGAAGCGTTTCGCTGCCGGTCTTTACTTCTATTGAGCAGCCCTTGTAAACGTCTCTGACACGAAAACGCAGATGAATATTCTCCGTAAGATTTGCCGTGTCGATGACAGACGGCACGGTGTAGCGCACTCCGTTTCCGGGAGTGACATTGATACATTTTGCGGAGTTTTCTTTTCTGCCGCCGTTTTTGATATACTCGGCGGCGTTTCTTCCTGCACGTCCCGATTCCTCCGAAACGAAGTCAACAAGATCATGAACGTGAAGCACGTTTCCGCAGGCGAAAATGCCGTCTATATTCGTTTCAAGCCTGTCGTCAACAACGGGGCCGTTCGTTGTGTTGTTTATCGTTATGCCTGCGTTTGAAGAAAGCTCGTTTTCGGGGATAAGTCCGCACGAGAGAAGCAGTGTGTCGCATGAGTAGTATTCCTCAGTGCCGGGGATAGGAGCGCCGTTCTTGCCGACTTCGGTGATAGTCACGCCTTCAAGCCTGCGCTTGCCTTTGATGTCAACTACAGTATGGCTCAGCTTCAGCGGAATATTGTAGTCGTCAAGGCACTGTACGATGTTTCTTTTAAGTCCTCCCGAGTACGGCATAAGCTCCGCCACAAGCTTGACGTGAGCGCCTTCGAGCGTCATTCTGCGAGCCATGATAAGCCCGATATCTCCCGAGCCGAGTATCACGACTTCTTTACCGGGTACCCAGCCCTCACAGTTTACCATCTTCTGAGCCGTGCCTGCCGTATAGATACCCTGCGGACGCATTCCGGGGATATTGAGCGCTCCTCTCGGACGCTCACGGCAGCCCATAGCGAGAATGACCGCATCTGCTTCAACAACACGAAGACCTTTTTCACGGCTTACAACGGTAACTTTCTTATCGGAGCTGATCGAAAGTACCATGCTGCCTGTCTCGTAATGTATGCCGAGCGCTTCTGTCTGCCCGATAAAACGTCCTGCATATTCGGGGCCTGTAAGCTCCTCTTTGAACGTGTGAAGACCGAAGCCGTTGTGTATGCACTGATTGAGTATGCCGCCGAGCTGTGTGTCACGCTCGTATATCACGATATCGTCGATGCCGCTCTTTTTTGCTTCAACGGCAGCAGCCATGCCTGCAGGACCTCCGCCGATTATGACGAGTGAATGTTTATCCATTCTTCTTCACCTCCCATTGCGGTATGCCGAGTTCGTTTGCAAGCAGCTCGATAACTCTCGGCGAACAGAAGCCTGCCTGACATCTGCCCATGCCTGCTCTTACTCTGCGTTTTACTCCGTCAAGAGTAGTCGCACCGAGCGGACGGCGTATAGCGTCAAGTATCTCGCCCTCGCTGATCTGCTCACAGCGGCACACGATCTGACCGTAGTCGGGTCTTTCATCGATAAGTGCCTTTCGCTCTTCAAAGCTTAAATGAGCAAGCTTCGGGATACCTCTGCGCTCTTCTTTGAAACCGCCGTTTTTCTGCGGATGAAGCTCGGCGCATACAAGCTCTGCAACGTACTGCGCAATAGCAGGCGCACTGCTCAGCCCCGGAGATTCAATACCTGCGGCGTCGATAAAGCCGTCGGTGTTTCGTATTATGAAGTCGCCTGTACTGCTCGTTGCACGAACGCCTGTAAATGAAGTTATCACCTTGTTGTACGGGATATCTGAAACAGACAGAGCAGCCACACGCCTGATCGTGTCAAGTCCGTCCTTAGTTGTCGCAACGTCTTCCTTGCTCTCGATATCCTCCGCTGTGGGGCCTACGATCAGATTGCCGTGAACGGTGGGGGAAACGAGAACGCCCTTGCCCATTTTCGTAGGCACCTGGAATATCGTAGCTTTAGTAAGTCCGCCTGCGCTCTTGTCAAGCAGAAGATACTCGCCCTTGCGTGCTGTGATCTCAAAATCGGGCTTTTCTATCATGGCGTGAACATCGTCCGAATAAACGCCTGCGCAGTTTATGACCATCTTTGTTCTGAAAGTCTCCGATGTCGTTTCGACTGTATAGATATCTCCGTCTTTTCTGATCGAGCGGACTTCATTCCTGAAGAAAAACTCCGCACCGTTTTCGCAGGCATTCTCGGCATATGCTATCGTCATTTCAAACGGGCACACGATGCCCGAAGTGGGGGAGTACAAAGCGGCGCAGATATTATTTGAAAGCGATGGTTCGAGCGCTCTCGCTTCATCGCCCGTGATGATCTTAAGCCCCTCAACACCGTTAGCGATGCCCCTGTCGTAAATCGTTTGAAGTTTTGGTATATCGTTTTCGTCCAGGCATACGACCATAGCGCCGCACCGCTTGAACGGGATATCAAGCTTTCGTGATATATCGTCCATCATTTTATTGCCCTGAACATTGAACCGTGCTTTAAGCGTGCCGGGAACAGCGTCAAAGCCTGCGTGTATAATTGCGCTGTTAGCCTTGCTCGTGCCCTCGCAAACGTCGCTTTCACGTTCAACAACGGCAACAGAAAGATCGTAACGCATAAGCTCACGAGCGCAAGCGCACCCGACAACACCCGCCCCGATCACGACAGCGTCAAAAATTTTATTATCCATACAAAACCTCCTTTATATGTTTGATAAATATTATAACATATATACTGTTTTTGTGCAAGGAAGTTTTTTAAAATTGAAAATTGAAAATGGAAAATGGATAATTGCGGTCAGGCTCACTGCGTTCGCCATTTTTATAAGTGTGGAGTGTGGAGAGTGGAGTGTGGAGTTGCGGAACTCGGCTTCGCCGAGTTGATTTGTATTGATGTATCGGTAAACCGAACTACATTATGGCAGCCGCACGCCGTCAACGGTGGCGTGGGCGGAATGATCAGATAAAGCAAATATGTGTAATAAAGCCGCCTAACTATATTCTCCCATCGAATAAAGCTGTGGGGATTCTTAAGGGGGGACGGCCTGCGTAGAAGTATCCCATCGCACACAGCCAAAGATGAGTCCCCCCTTAAGAGCGTTTTTGCGTACTTTTGCCGCTCAGCAAAAGTACGTTGCCGCGCGGCAATGGAGCGCAAAAAGAAGTAGACTATTACAAAAAAGCGGACTCGAAGAATTTAGCCGGTATTATGATAAACCAAACATGCCCCAAAAATAAAATTTGAGGCCCAAAAATAAAATTTCTGTAACCCCCTTGCTTTTTTCAAAACAATATAGTATAATATTCGAGTGTCATTGGGCAATGCCCTTTGGCAGCTATTGCATTACACACACAAGCGTGGGATCCGTTGTGGTGCCCTTTGACTTGTTTTGTCGGGGTTTTGTGCGGACAGAGCGTTTGTGGAGGAAAAACCAAGGAGGATTAAAAAATGGCAGTAGTATCAATGAAACAGCTTCTCGAAGCAGGCGTACATTTCGGTCATCAGACAAGAAGATGGAACCCGAAGATGGCAGAGTACATCTTCACAGAAAGAAACGGTATTTACATCATCGACCTTCAGAAGACAGTTAAGAAGCTCGAAGAGGCTTATAACTTCGTTCGTGATCTTTCCGCAGAGGGAAAGAGCGTTCTCTTCGTAGGCACAAAGAAGCAGGCTCAGGAGTCCGTTAAGGAAGAGGCTCAGAGAGCAGGCGCTTACTATGTAAATGCAAGATGGCTCGGCGGTATGCTCACAAACTTCACAACTATCCGCCGCCGTATCGCAAGACTCAAGCAGCTCCGTGCAATGGAAGCTGACGGCACATTCGAGCTTCTCCCGAAGAAAGAGGTTATCGCTCTCCGTCATGAGATCGAAAAGCTTGAGAAGTTCATGGGCGGTATCGAAGACATGGGCGAGATCCCCGGCGCACTCTTCATCGTAGATCCCCGCAAGGAGAGAATCGCTGTTGCAGAGGCTAAGAAGCTCAACATTCCGATCGTTGCAATCGTAGATACAAACTGCGATCCTGATGAGATCGACTACGTTATCCCCGGCAACGACGATGCTATCAGAGCAGTTAAGCTCATTTCCGGCACGATCGCTAACGCTATCATCGAGGGCCACGAGGGTCAGATGGGCGCAGCAGACGTTGAGGCTAAGGAAGACGAAACAGAGGAGTAATTCCTTAAACTATAACATGGCTGCATAACGGCAGCCAAATAATTAACGGAGGTAAAGTACAATGGCAGCATTTACAGCAAAAGACGTTATGGCTCTCAGAACTCAGACAGGCTGCGGCATGATGGACTGCAAAAAGGCTCTTACAGAGGCTGACGGCGACGTTGATAAGGCTATAGATATTCTCAGAGAGCAGGGTCTTGCAAAGGCAGCTAAGAAGGCTGACAGAATCGCAGCAGAGGGCGTTGCTTACGCAGTAACAAACGAGGACAACACAAAGGGCGTTGTTATCGAGGTAAACGCAGAGACAGACTTCGTTGCCAAGAACGCAGAGTTCCAGGCATTCGTTTCTCAGCTCGCTGAGACAGTTATGACACAGGCTCCCGCTGATGTTGACGCTCTTATGCAGTGCAAGGCAGCAGGTTCCGATATGACAGTTGAAGAGGTTCTCAGAGAAAAGATCCAGACGATCGGCGAGAACATCAAGATCCGTCGTTTTGAGAAGTACGATATGCCCTGCGTAGCTTACGTTCACGCAGGCGGTAAGATCGGCGTTCTCGTTGGCTTCGATACAGACGTTGATACAAAGAACGCAGACTTCGTTGCATACGGCAAGGACGTTGCAATGCAGATCGCAGCTCTCAACACAGCATACCTCAACGAGGCAGCAGTTCCCGCAGAGGTTATCGAGCATGAGAAAGAGATCATGGTCGCTCAGATGAAGCAGGATCCGAAGATGGCTAACAAGCCCGAGCAGGTTCTTGCAAAGATCGTTGAAGGCAAGGTTGGCAAGTACTACAAGGAGAACTGCCTTGTAGATCAGGAGTTCGTTAAGGACAACAGCAAGACTGTAGGCTCTTACACAAAGGAAACAGCAAAGGCACTCGGCGGCAAGCTTGAGATCGCTAAGTTCGTTCGTTTTGAGAAGGGCGAGGGTCTTGAGAAGCGTCAGGACGACTTCGCAGCAGAAGTTGCTAACATGGTTAAGTAATCATTTTTGATTAAGATTAAGGGCTATAAGATCTAAGAATCTTATAGCTCTTTTTTATTTAATGTGGAGTGTGGAAAGTGGAAAGTGGAATGGCGGAAGCCGCTTTGCGGCTTGGATTTTAATTGAGTTTGGAGTGTGGAGTGAAACGCTCGCTCAGTGAATAGTGAAGAATGAATAGTGAATAATTTCGGAAATGCTCACTGCGTTCGCCTTTATATTAATGTGGAATGTGGAAAGTGGAAAGAAGCGCTCGCTTTGCTCGCTCAATGAAAAATGAATAGTGAAGAGTGAATAATGAATAATAGTTTTGCATCAGTTATCTGTGCGCCGATAACTATCGTTTTGGATAAAGTCGGACGGAACTGCCTGCGGTCGCTCGACCGCCCTCGAAGGAAGAGGGGGTTGGGGGTGATGGTGACGATACAGAGTATTTTAGAATTGAAAACTTTGATCGAAAGTGAAAAATCCGGATTTTTCAAGTGGGAAAGGTGAGTTATTTACTATTCACTGAGCGAGCAAAGCGAGCGCTCCACTCCACACTCCACATTCAAAAAATAGGAGCGCAGCGACTCCGATATTATTCAGTCTTAAGTCTTCAGTCTTCAGTATTCAGTATTCATTAAGCAGGCGCTCGCCTGCCCAAAGCGTTACATGTCCGTCATTCATCTTGACATTACGCCCTCGTTGCAGTACAATAGATGTATTGGATTTTCAGAAGTTTCGGTTTTATCGTTGGTTTACATAACGTTTCGGCTTGTGCGAGCCGTTATGTATGTCAGTGAGCTGGATTTTATACAGACTATTTCGGAGGCATTTTCTCGTAGGCACCGTTTGCTATTGAGAAGACCTGTTTCCTTGCTGCGTTGTACGTTCCTTAACGCTGCGAGACGGTCATTGGTTTTTGCCCCGATCCGAAAATAAATGACAATAATTACAATCAACAGGAGGAGCTTTAATGACAGCAAACAATAAAAAACAGAATAATAATCCCGGTAAGAATAAGGTGCATAACGGAAAGAATGTCAAGCCGAAGAGCGCTAAGTATTTCAAAGCCAAGACTTCTTCAAAGAAAAAGGAGAAGAAGTCCGAGCCGAAGCCGCCTATCAGGATAATGTTTCTCGGCGGCCTTAACGAGATCGGCAAGAACATCACGCTTTTTGAGTGCTGCAACGATATCTTCATTCTCGACTGCGGCATGGCGTTCCCCGACGGCGATCTTCTCGGCGTAGACCTCGTTATCCCCGATTTCACCTACGTTGAGGAAAATGCGGACAGGATCAAGGGCATCGTTATCACTCACGGCCATGAGGATCACATCGGCGGTCTGCCGTTTCTGCTCAGCCGTGTGAAGTTCCCCGTTTACGGAACTCCGCTTACGATCGGTCTTATCGAGAATAAACTCAAAGAATTCAACCTTAATAAAGACGTGTCGCTCAATGTTGTAAACGCAGGCGATACCGTAAAGCTCGGCTGCATGAAAGTAGAGCTTATACACGTAAACCACTCTATCCCCGATTCTGTAGGCATAGCTGTTCACAGTCCTGCCGGAACGATAGTTCACACGGGCGACTTCAAGATCGACTGCACACCGGTTGACGGCGGCATGATAAATCTTTCACGTTTCGGTGAGCTTGGCAACGAGGGCGTTCTTGCTCTGCTCGCAGATTCCACTAACGCCGAAAGACCCGGCTACACTCCGACGGAACAAACGGTAAGAGCTTCGTTTGAGAGACTCTTTGCCCGTGCGGAGAAAAAGAGGATCATCATTGCAACATTTGCGTCGAATATCAGCCGTATACAGCAGATATTCTACTGTGCCGAAAAGTCGGGTCGCAAGGTCGCATTTTCCGGACGCAGCATGATAAACTACGTGTCCGTTGCAAAGGAACTCGGCTATATCAAGATGAACGACGAGACCGTTATCGATATAGACATGATAAAGCGCTATCCGCCCGAGAAGGTCGTGCTCGTTACAACGGGTACACAGGGCGAGCCTATGTCGGCGCTTTCAAGAATGGCATATTCCGACCACAAAAAGGTCGAGGTCGGCTTCGGTGATTTTATCATCATCTCCGCTAACCCGATCCCCGGCAACGAAAAGGCAGTAGGTAACGTTGTAAACGAGCTGCTCAAAAAGGGCTGCGAGGTCGTTCATGAGTCGATGTATGAAGTTCACGTTTCCGGTCACGCATGCCGTGAGGAGCTTAAGATCATTCACGGTCTTGTAAAGCCGAAATTCTTCATTCCCGTTCACGGTGAGCAGAAGCATTTAAGAAAGCATGCGGAAGTCGCTCTCGATATGGGTATGCAGCATAAGAATATCTTCATCGGCGACATCGGAAACGTTGTCGAGCTTAATGAGTCGTACCTCAAGCAGCTTCCGAGCATTCCGGCAGGCAAGATACTCGTTGACGGTCTCGGCGTAGGCGACGTAGGCAGCATCGTGCTTCGTGACAGAAAGCACCTCGGCACGGACGGTATCCTCATCATAGTTGCAACGCTCGACACGGAAAACGGCAATGTCATTTCGGGTCCGGATATCGTTTCGAGAGGCTTCGTTTATGTTCGTGAGTCTGAGGATCTCTTTGAAGAAGTCCGTCAGAATGTTGACGATATTCTCTACGATTGTGCATATGAGGATATCCACGACTGGGCAACGATCAAGAACCGTGTAAAAGACGGCGTATCGAAGCTCATCTACGACAGGACCCACAGAACCCCGATGATCCTGCCGATCATTATGGACGTCTGATCAATTGACAATGGACAATTGATAATGGACAATTGCGGAACTCGCCTGCGGCGAGTTGGATCTGTATTAATTTCTCGAAAACTCATGCTTTTATTTGTTGACAAAAGATGTGTTTTAAGTTTGAATACACCAATATAAAATCAAGCACGCAGTGCTTCCATAATTGTCAATTATCCATTGTCAATTGTCAATTATAAAAAAAGAGTATAGTTAAACCGATAAGCGCCACGTTTTCGTTTTGTTGGAAAACCGAGTTAACTTAGGGGGGGATGTACTTGAAAAGACGGATCATCATTCAGCCGCACTGCATTGTGTTTTCTGCTGCAATGCTTCTGATGGCGTTTGCCGCAAAGAGGTTCGATCACAACGTTTTTGTGTTCGAGCTTTGTGTTGCCGTGATCTCTGCCGTTCTTATCATCGTGATGTCCCTTCGGTACAGATCGTATGTTGACCGCACCGTAAAAGGCGCTGTGAAAAGCATTAAGGGCATAAACAGGCTTTATCTTGAGAAATTCTCCGTTCCCGTTGCAGTTACGGGGCGTGACGGCGATCTGCTCTGGTACAATTCAAGATTCACAAAGAAGCTTCTCAGCGGCAAAGATTCCGTCGGCGATCCTATCGCTCCGTTTATAGGCGGCAAGGATATCGAGGAGTTTACCGACGGAAAGACAGTCAGCGTGTCGTATGAGGGCAGATACTATACAGTCATCGCTTCCGACGTTGACGACGGCATCGTTTTTTACTTTATCGACGATACCGATTTCCAGGTGACTGCACGTCTTTACAACGACACACGCCCGATAGTTGCAACGGTAAGCCTTGACAACAGAGACGGCTTCGAGCGCAATATCTCCGACGACGACGTGAACCTTGCGCTCATCAAGGTGGAAACGATACTGAAAAAGTGGGTCAATTCCTGCGGCGGCATCTATGCAAAGACAGCCTCCGGCAGATATAAGCTGCTCATGCAGGAAAAGGATCTGCAAAGTACGATAGAAAAAAAGTTCGAGCTTCTCGATCAGATCAGAAGCATAAAGATATCCGAAAACTCTCCGCTCGTTACTACCGTCTCCATCGGTATCGGACGGGGCGCCTCAACGCTCAAACAGGGCGAGGAATGGTCTTTGCATGCGCTCGATCTTGCAAACGGACGAGGCGGCGACCAGGCTGTTATAAAAAGCGGCGACGATTACCGCTTCTTCGGCGGCGTGACAAAGGGCGTTGAAAAGCACGAGAAGATAAAAGCCCGTGTTATCGCAAAAACGCTCACTCAGAAGATCAACGAGTCGGACAATATCTACATCATGGGTCATCAGACCTCCGACCTTGACGCAGTAGGTGCGGCTGTCGGAATGTGGAGCGTTATTTCAAAAACGTTCTCCGGCCATTATCCGAAGATAGTTGTCGATCAGGACACTTCCCTTGCAGGCGTGTTCCTCAAAAGGCTTATCGACAACGGCTATAAGGCTGCGTTCATCGATCCGGAGGACGCACGCAAAAAGGTAAACGACCGCACATTGCTGATCGTTGTGGATACACATTCCCCGACGTTCGTAGAAGACCCGGAGCTTCTGAAAATGTGCAAAAACACAGTAGTTATTGACCACCACAGAATGATGGTCAATCATATAAGCAATGCCTGCGTGTTCTTCCACGAGCCGTTTGCTTCGTCTGCGTGCGAAATGGTAACACAGCTTGTGCAGTACATGAACGAAGACGCCCTCAACAGCTACGAAGCCGAGGCGCTGCTTGCAGGCATCATGCTCGACACAAAGAACTTCGTTCTCAGAACGGGCGTCAATACATTTGAAGCTGCGGCTTTCTTAAAACGAAACGGCGCAGACACCGTCGAGGTAAAGCGTCTTTTCGCCGACTCGATGGCATCATACAGAATGAAATCAAAGCTTGTTTCGGAAGCCAAAACGTACCGCAACAGTGCGATAGCGATCGCCGATGAAGATATGAACAGGCAGAAGAGCATAAGAATGACTGCCGCCCAGGCTGCCGACGAGCTTTTGAGCATAAAAGATATACAGGCTTCTTACGTTATTTACAAGACGCTCGGCAGTACGTGCATATCGGCACGCTCGCTCGGCGACCTTAATGTACAGCTTATAATGGAGCATCTCGGCGGCGGCGGTCATCAGACGATGGCAGGCGCAAGCCTCGGGAAAGTTTCAAACGAAGAAGCAAAAGAAAAGCTTATAGAGGCTATCGACCTGCTTGCCGACAAGGCGACAGACAGCACGGCCGCTATAAAAAGGAGGATCATAATATGAAAGTAGTATTATTGCAGGACGTAAAAGGCTCGGGCAAAAAGGGCGAGCTTGTTAATGTAAGCGACGGTTACGGCAGAAACTATCTGCTCCCGAGAGGACTTGCAAAAGAGGCAAACGCTCAGGCTATGAACGAGCTTAAAAATGCAGCCGATTCAAAGCAGTTCAAGATCGACACACAGATCAAAGAGGCTAACGAAGCTAAAGCAAAGCTCGAAAAGAAAACTATAGTTATCCACGCAAAGTCGGGCAAAGAGGGCAAGCTTTTCGGCTCGATCACAGCAAAGGAGATATCCAACGAGATCAAGCAGCGCTACAACATCGTAGTTGACAAGAGAAAGATCTCCATCACAGGCGAAATAAAGCAGTACGGCACATTCGACGCCCAGGTAAAGCTCTACAACGGCATCACGGCGGACATTTATGTGGAAGTTTGTGAGTGATCAATAAAGTGTGGAGTTGAATTGCTCGCTTCGCTCGCTGCTCTTAATGTGGAATGTGGAAAGTTGAAAGTGGAATGGAGGAACTCGCCTGCGGCGAGTTGGATCTGTATTAGTTTCTCGAAAACGCATACTTTAATCTGCTGTCGAGAGACGTGTTTTGATTTTTAATATACCAATATAAAATCAAGCACGCAGTGCTTCCGACATTCGCCATTCCACTTTCCACATTCCACATTAAAAAAAAACGGCGCAGCCGAGTTCCTTAATTGTCCATTATCCATTGTCAATTGTCAATTGAAAAGAGGGGTGAATGTATGGCAGACGAACAACCTATGATAGACTCGGCGGCGGTAAGGCTGCCGTACAAGGCGGATTCCGAGCAGGCATTGCTCGGCGCTATCATGATCGACCCGGAGTGTATCTCAAAGGTCGTGGAGCTTATCCCAAGCGCAGATTATTTCTATCTGGAGCTGCATAAGCTCATTTATCAGGGAATGCTTGACCTTTTCGGTACGAGCCGGACGATCGACTTTCCGCTTCTGATGGACGTTCTCAGAAAAGAGCCTAAGTTTGACGAAACAACAGGCAGAACGTATCTGCTCGAACTTTTGCAGACGGCGCTCACGGTCGAAAATGTCACCGATTACGCCGACAGTATCAGAGAAGCATACGATATGCGTATGCTCATAGACGCTTCACGAAAGACGATAGATGAGGCGGTCAAGGGCTACAGCTCAGGCGATATGATAATCGACACCGCCGAGCAGAGGATATTCGATATCCGTCAGGGCAGAAGCATTCAGGGCCTTGTGCATATTTCGTATGTTATCAACGAGACTTACGACCGCCTTGACATGCTCAACTCGGCAGGCAGCGAAGAACTGAAACCGATATCAACGGGCATCTCTACGCTCGATAATTACATAACAGGTCTTAATAAATCAGACCTTATACTCCTTGCCGCACGACCCGGTATGGGAAAGACCGCATTTGCGCTCAATATCGCTTCAAATGCGGCAATAAGGCTTCATAAAAAGGTCGCATTCTTCTCACTCGAAATGTCAAAGGAGCAGCTTTCCTCACGAATGCTCTCCACACTTGCGGCTATCGAGAGCCAGAAGATCAAAACAGGCAAAATGACCGAGGACGAATGGACACGTCTTATCTCGGCAGGCGATATCCTCTCGAAAACGGAGATGTACCTTGACGACACGCCGAGCATCACGGTTCCGGCTATCAAGGCGAAGCTTCGCAGATTAAAAGACGTTCAGCTCGTTGTTATAGACTATCTCCAGCTTTTACAGAGCGGCAGACGTATCGACAACAGAGTTCAGGAAGTATCCGAGATCACGAGAAACCTTAAAATACTCGCAAAGGAACTCAATGTTCCCGTAATCACACTGTCACAGCTTTCCCGAGACAGCGAAAAGCGTGCCGACCACCGTCCGCAGCTTTCCGACATGAGAGACTCCGGTTCTATCGAGCAGGACGCAGATATCGTTCTTTTCCTTTACAGACCTGCGTACTACAACGACGGCGAGGGAAACGACAGCGAAGAGCAGGACAGAGACGCAGGCGAGTGCATAGTTGCAAAGAACCGTCACGGTGAAATGGGCACAGTGCCGCTCCATTGGTCGGGCGAGCTGATGCGCTTTACGGCAAGGGATGTGTAAAATGTCCGAAAAATTTGAAAACGCAGCCTTTAGTGCGCTGCGGCAGTACAATATGCTCGATCGTGTCACCTGTGTTACGGTCGCACTTTCGGGTGGGGCAGACTCTATGAGCCTGCTTCATTTTCTTAGCAGGAATAAACAAAAACTGAATATAACCGTTACGGCGGCGCACATAAACCACTGCATTCGTGGGCAGGAGGCGCTTCGTGACGAGCAGTTCGTAAAAGCCGAGTGTGAAAAGCTCGGCGTGGAGCTTTGTATAAAAAGGGTAGATATCCCCGCTCTTGCAAAGGAAAAGCACATCGGGCTTGAAGAGTGCGGCAGACAGGAGCGCTACGCTTTCTTTGAGGAGCTTCGGTGCAGGTTTCCGTCGTCGGTAACAGCGACGGCTCACACGGCTTCCGACAATGCGGAGACAGTCCTGCTGAATATCACACGTGGCAGCGGTCTTGACGGGCTGTGCGGCATACCGCCCGTCAGAAGCGGCATTATCAGGCCGCTCATCAACTGCACAAGAGCAGACATCGAAAGCTACTGCCGTGACAATTCGATATCGTACATCACCGACAGCACGAACCTCTGCGATAACTACAGCCGCAACAGGATACGCCTTAACGTGCTGCCTCAGCTTGAAATGATAAATCCTGCCGCAGCAGCGGCGGTAAACAGGCTGTCTTCACTTGCAAGAGCAGATTGTGAGATGATAGACAAGATATCTGTGCATGAGCTTGAAAGCTGCCGTCTTGAAAACGGACTGAGCAGGGAGAAGCTTCTTTCACTCGATACGGCGCTGTCCGTTCGTGTGATAAAAAAGTATATCTCCGAAAGATTTGACATAGTTCCCGAAAAACGTCAGCTTGATCTGCTTGCAGGGTATCTCTCCGACGGCCACGGAGCGGTGGAGCTTAGAAAGGATATCTTCGCTTCGGTGAAAAACGGCGTGCTTACTGTTCAGAAAACATCGGCAAATACGCCGATAAATTTATCGACATTCACCGAAATGCCGTTTTCCGGCGGTATTTCTTTTGAATATAACGGAAAACATTACGAAATTTCCGACAAGAAAACCGATAATTCCGACAATGAACATAAAATTAACAAAAAATTATTAATTAATCGCATTTCTTGTGGTATAATATCTTGTGACACCGTTTTAAGGTGCAGAAAAAGCGGCGATCATTTTACGCAGCTTGGACGTGGATGTACTAAGTCGGTCAAGAAGCTCTTCTCCGAATTGAAGCTTCCGGCCGAGGAGCGTGCGGCAAGGCTTCTTGTCGCAAACGGCAGCGAAGTGCTGTGGATCGAGGGCGTGGGAGTGTCGCAGAGTGCGGCAGTTCCGGGCGATGGACCTTTTTTTGAGATCAAGGCAGGGTGTTGATATGTATAAAGGCTATAAGGAAGTAGGCAGGGTGCTTATAGACGAAGACGAGCTCGCCTCGATGACAGACCGTCTGGCACAGGAGATAAACCGTGACTACAGCGGCAAGGAGGTCGTTTTTGTCGGTCTTCTCAAGGGCAGCTTTATTTTCATGTCTGACCTTATAAAGAAGATCACCATCCCTTGCAGCGTTGACTTCATGATAGCTTCAAGCTACGGCGGCAGAACTTTCTCAAGCGGCGAGGTCAACATAAAGAAGGACATCGGGCAGGACATCAAGGGCAAGAATGTCATTATCGTTGAGGATATCATCGACAGCGGCATCACGCTCAGCGCAGTTCTCGCAGTACTCGAAGGCAGGCAGCCCGAGTCTCTGAAGCTCTGTTCTCTTCTCAGCAAGCCTGCAAGAAGGCAGAAGGAAGTACGCATAGACTACCTCGGCACCGAGATACCTGATGAATTCGTTATCGGCTACGGCCTTGACTACGACGAAAAATACAGGAATATCCCGTTCGTGGGTATTCTCGATCCAAAGTACATACACGATTGATGTGAATATACATAAGACAGAGGAGTGAATATTTTTTTGGATAATAAGAACGGATTTAAGAATTGGAAAAGCCTTGTCGTATGGATAGCTTTTCCCGTGATGATACTGCTTATCGCAGCGTTCATCGCCTGGCAGACGCCGAAGGAGGACAGAATGTACTCCGAGATCATCGGAATGTTTTCCGAGGGTCAGGTAGAGCATTTCGATCTTAAAGCTGAAAGCGGCGAGCTCGTTCTGAAGCTTAAAGATCAGCCCGAAAAGGTAACGTTCTCGCTTGCGTATCCGCAGCGATTCCTTGACGATGTTGAAGAGTATATCAAAGACCCGAAAAGCACAATCACCTACGACATAGAGCGCTCTATAGACAGTGCTGTTCTGTGGTCGATAATCCCGAATATCGGTCTTATCATCTTCATCGTTATCATATGGGTAGTGATAATGCGGCGTATGTCTGGTTCGTTCGGAGGCGATAAGGCGCTGAGCTTCGGCAAGGCAAAGATCAAGAACTCCAACGAAGAGAAGAAAAACGTATTCGACGACGTTGCAGGCGCAGACGAGGAAAAGGAAGAGCTTGAAGAGATAGTAGAGTTCCTCAAAAACCCCGAAAAGTTCAACACACTCGGCGCAAGGATACCTAAGGGCGTGCTTCTTATGGGCCCTCCGGGAACGGGTAAAACTCTTCTTGCAAGAGCCGTAGCAGGCGAGGCAGGCGTGCCGTTCTTCTCGATATCCGGTTCCGACTTCGTTGAGATGTTCGTCGGCGTCGGTGCTTCCCGTGTAAGAGATCTGTTCGATCAGGCGAAGAAAAACGCTCCCTGTATCATCTTCATCGACGAGATCGACTCCGTCGGCAGACAGAGAGGTACGGGTCTCGGCGGCGGTCACGACGAGCGTGAGCAGACTCTTAACCAGCTCCTCGTTGAGATGGACGGTTTCGATGCAAACATCGGCGTTATCATGATCGCAGCAACGAACCGCCCCGACATTCTTGACCCGGCGCTGCTTCGTCCGGGACGTTTCGACAGACAGGTAGTAATGGCTCAGCCCACGATCAAGGGCAGAGAAGAGATACTCGAAATACACGCAAAGAACAAGCCGCTCGGCCCCGACGTTGATCTTAAAGTCATCGCAGCTCAGACGGCAGGCTTTACGGGCGCAGACCTTGAAAACATTCTTAACGAGGCGGCGCTCCTTGCGGCAAGACGTGACAAGAAAGCTATCACGATGTCCGAGATAGAGGAAGCTACGATAAAGGTAGTAGTCGGCACCGAGAAGCGCTCTAAGGTAATGACGGAGAAGAACAAGAAGATCACCGCTTACCACGAGACAGGCCACGCTATCGCACACTACTTCTGCGAGACACAGGACGACGTTCATCAGATCTCTATCATTCCGAGAGGATTCGCAGGCGGCTACACAATGTCGCTTCCGAGCGAGGATAAGATGTACAACTCCTACAACGAGATGAAGGAAGAGATAGTTGTTCTCCTCGGCGGCCGTGTTGCAGAGTCGCTCATCTTCGGCGACATCACAACAGGCGCTTCAAACGATATCGAGCGTGCAACGGAGATCGCCCGTTCGATGGTAACAAAGTACGGTATGAGCAAGAAGCTCGGCCCGATCACATTCGGCGAAAGCAACAATGAAGTGTTCATCGGCAGAGATATGGGTCATGTAAAGAACTACTCCGAGAAGATCGCTTCCGAGATCGACGACGAGATATTCGACATCGTAACGGAAGGCTACAACAAGGTAACGGAGATCCTCACGGAGCACATGGATAAGCTCCACGAGGTCGCAAACGTGCTTCTTGTTGAAGAAAAGATCTCCGGCGAAGAGTTCGATCAGATCATGAAGGGCACATACGTTCCGAAGAAGCCCGAGGAAAAAGAGGAGGAGTCCGAAAAGGACGAACCCGAGACAGAGCTTGACGAGGAGAAAGAGCCTGCCGAAGAGAGCAAGGACGAAGCTCCCGCCGAGAAGAAAAAGCCCGTCGGCGACAAAAGCAAAAAGAAAAAGAAGCTTTCCGACGACAAAAAATAATAACGATCAATAAAACAAAAAGGGGCGCTCGATAAGAGCGTCCCCTCTTAATAATGGAAAATTGAAAATGGAAAATGGAAAATTGCGGTCAGGCTCACTTCGTTCGCCTTTTTATTAATGTGGAATGTGGAAAGTGGAGTGTGGAATGGTAGAGTCGCTTCGCTCCTGATTTTATATTAGATTGTTCAGACTTAATAGTTATCTCCCGGCAGCGAGTGTAGTGTGGACTTGAGATAGCTAATACAAATCAACTCGCCGCAGGCGAGTTCCTTAATTTTCCATTTTCAATTTTCCATTTTCAATTTCTTACGGGGGTGTATTATGTCCGAAAAAAACATAATCGTAAAGGGTGCACGAGAGCATAATCTTAAAAATATCGACGTGACTATCCCGAGGGATAAGCTTGTCGTTATCACCGGTCTTTCCGGGTCGGGCAAGTCGTCGCTTGCCTTTGATACGATCTACGCCGAGGGCAGACGCCGCTACGTTGAGTCGCTCTCGTCTTATGCAAGAATGTTCCTCGGTCAGGTCGATAAGCCCGATGTTGACAGTATCGACGGCTTGTCGCCTGCTATTTCCATAGACCAGAAAACAACGTCGCAGAACCCACGTTCCACAGTCGGAACGGTAACGGAGATATACGACTATCTTCGTCTTCTGTATGCACGTATCGGTATCCCTCACTGCCCCGTGTGCGGCAGGGCTATCGAGCAGCAGAGCATAGATCAGATCGTCGATCAGGTGCTTGCAATGGAGGAGGGTACGAAAATACTTATTCTCGCTCCCGTTGTAAAGGCGAAAAAAGGCGAGCACGCAAAGGTCATCGAAAAAGCCAAGAAGGACGGCTACACAAGAGCAAGAATAGACGGCGAGATATATCAGTTCGATGAGGAGATAAAGCTCGAAAAGAACAAAAAGCACAGTATCGAGATAGTTGTAGACCGCCTTGTGATAAAGCCGTCTGTAAGGAGCCGCCTTGCAGATTCTATCGAGACTGCTTCAAAGCTTGCCGACGGGATCACTATCGTCAACGCAATAGGCGATAAGGACTATGTGTTCTCGCAGAAGTACGCCTGCCCCGAACACGGCGGAAGTATGGACGAGCTTTCTCCGAGAATGTTCTCGTTCAATAATCCGGCAGGCGCATGCTCGAAATGTACGGGTCTCGGCGTGTTCATGAAGATTGACGAAAGCCTTGTAGTTCCCGATGAAACGAAGTCTATCCGTCAGGGCGGCATAAAGGCTTCGGGCTGGGCGATGGAAGGCTCTACTATCGCTTCGATGTACATGGAGGCGCTGTCGGAAAAGTACGGCTTTTCGCTCGACACGCCCGTAGGCGAGCTGCCGAAGGACGTAATGCACACGATACTTTACGGCACAAACGGCGAGCGCATCACCGTTATACGCAGGAACGAGTACGGTCAGGGCACGTATGAAACGCCTTTCGAGGGCATCATAAACAACCTTGAACGCCGTTTCCGTGAGACTAAGAGCAATTGGATAAAGGAAGAGATAGAGTCGTTCATGAGCGCTATCCCGTGCGACGAGTGCGGCGGCAAAAGGCTTTCAAAAGAGAGCTTGTCCGTGACGGTAGGCGATATCAACATCAGTGATTTCTGTGACTTCTCCATAATAGACGCACTCGATTTCCTCGATTCTCTGAAGCTCAGCGAGCGTGACGCAAAGATAAGCGAGCTTATCATAAAGGAGATCCGTTCAAGGCTCAACTTCCTCAAAAGCGTAGGGCTTGGGTATCTCACACTGTCCCGTTCGTCGGGCACGCTTTCGGGCGGCGAGAGCCAGCGCATAAGGCTTGCAACGCAGATAGGCTCGTCACTCATGGGCGTGCTGTATATCCTTGACGAGCCGAGCATAGGTCTTCATCAGAGCGACAACGCAAAGCTCATCGGCACGCTCAAATCGCTGCGTGACCTCGGCAATACCGTAATAGTGGTAGAGCACGATGAAGAGACGATGCAGGCTGCCGATTACATCGTAGACATAGGCCCCGGAGCAGGCGTTCACGGCGGCGAGCTTATCTGCGCAGGAAACGTGAACAAGATCATGAAGTGCAAGCGCTCCGTAACGGGGCAGTACCTTTCAAAGCAGAAGTTCGTTCCCATACCCGAAACACGCAGAAAGGGAAACGGAAACTACCTTACAGTAGTCGGCGCATGCGAGAATAATCTGAAAAATATAGACGTATCGTTCCCGCTCGGAACGTTCACATGCGTAACGGGCGTATCGGGTTCGGGTAAATCGTCGCTTGTGAACGAGATACTTTACAACCATCTTGCAAGGGAACTTAACCGTGCGAAAACACGCCCCGGCAAGCACGAAAAGATCATCGGCACAGGTGCGCTCGATAAGGTCATCAATATCGACCAGTCTCCGATAGGCAGAACGCCACGCTCGAACCCTGCGACGTACACGGGCGTATTTACCGATATCCGTGAGCTTTTCGCTTCCACCAACGACGCAAAGATAAGAGGCTACAGCTCGGGAAGATTCTCGTTCAACGTAAAAGGCGGACGCTGCGAGTCGTGCGAGGGCGACGGTATTCTGAAAATAGAGATGCACTTCCTGCCCGACGTATACGTTCCCTGCGAGATATGCAAGGGCAAGCGCTACAACCACGAAACGCTCGAAGTAAAGTACAAGGGCAAGAATATATATGACGTTCTTGAAATGACGGTAGACGAAGCTCTCGAATTTTTCAAGAATATCCCGAAGATATCACGCAAGATAAGCACGCTCAAAGAGGTAGGACTCGGGTACATCAAGCTTGGTCAGCCTGCAACGACACTGTCGGGCGGCGAGGCGCAGCGAGTAAAGCTTGCAACGGAGCTTTCAAAGCGCTCAACGGGCAGGACTGTATATATCCTCGACGAGCCGACAACGGGACTTCACATAGCCGACGTTCACGTTCTGATAAACGTATTGCAGCAGCTTGTTGACAGCGGCAACACGGTAATAACGATAGAGCACAACATGGACTTCATCAAGACCGCCGACTACATCATAGACCTCGGCCCCGAAGGCGGCAGCGGCGGCGGCACCATAGTAGCCGCCGGCACACCCGAAGAAGTAGCGCAGTGCGAGGAGTCGTACACCGGAAAATATTTGAAGAAGATGCTCGATTCGTTCGTTTAGTGAATACTGAAGACTGAAGACTTAAGACTTAAGACTGAATAATAGCAGAGTCGCTGCGCTCCTGATTTAACCCCTCAGTCAGCTGCGCTGACAGGCTGGATTGTCAAGCAAGTGCAACACAATTGTCAAAGAAAACTTCAGCGGGAGTTTTCCACATTAAACATTTTCTCGGACGATTGTTAATAAGATCGACGTCCTCTTGAGTGATGGTTCTGAAATCAAAGCCTTTAGGGAAGAAGAAACGAATAAGACCGTTCGTGTTTTCGTTTGTGCCTCTCTGCCACGGCTTGTGAGGCTCAGCAAAATATACGGTAGTATTCAATTCTTCTTCAACGGCTTTAAATTCAGCAAATTCAGAACCGTTATCTAAGCTGACGCTTTTTACAGGATAGTCTTTTAAAAGATCAATGATCGCATCTTTTGTTACAGTGGAATTACGGGAAGAG
>CACZYP010000040.1 GCA_902785425.1 uncultured Ruminococcus sp.
GCAATGATGAAGGGCGGCACTATCGTCGATGCAACGATCATCAATGCGCCGAGTTCTACAAAGAACGCGGAAAAAGCACGTGATCCCGAAATGCACCAGACGAAGAAGGGCAACGAGTGGCGTTTCGGAAAGAAATGTCACATCGGTGTTGATGCAGGAAGCGGGTATGTCCATACGATAACAGCGACTTCGGCAAATGTTCACGATATTACCGAAACCCATAATCTGCTGCGCGAAGACGACGAAGTTGTGTATGGGGACTCGGGATATATCGGAGTCCAGAAGCGCCCCGAGATAGCAGAAAACGATCATTTCAGAGACGTTGATTTCCGCATTACAAGAAGACCGAAGAGTCTGCCGAAGGTATCGGATAACGCTTTTGATTGGGAGAGATATATCGATCATCGTAAATCGTCTGTACGTTCAAAAGTTGAGCACGCGTTCCATATTATCAAAAATCGATTCGGATTTACAAAGGTACGTTATAGAGGAATAGCAAAGAATTTCCACAAGCTGAATGTGCTGTTTGCGAGCGCAAATCTGCTAATGTACGCCGAAGCAAAAAAACGCTCGGTGAAAATGGTGGGATAAGTGCGCCCTTTTGAGGGAAATAGGGCGAGAATATAGGCTGAAACAGCCTAATATAGGCGAGATTTTGGTCAAAAAACTTAAATATGTGAATATATTCGTCATTGACTTGGTACTTTCAGAAGGAGAAAGGCATTTAATCAGTGGTTCCTTAGTTATCGGCAGTGCAGCTCTTGACATCGGAGGAAAAAGCATGGATAAGATAGCAATGGTCAAGAAGGAAATACAACTGCAGAACTGGTCAGATAAAGAGCTTGCAAGGCAAGAATTGGGTCTGACAGTGACAGAGTGGTGCAGGCGGGAAAAGATCAGCACGAGCGCATATTATTATCGCCTTCGCAGGATCAGAGAAAACCTGTGCGAACAGATACCTGTTGCTGACGTTGACAGCGATGGCGAGATCACAGCGAATGACGCGCTTGCGGTGCTTCGTTACAGTGTAGGTTTGGCTGACGAGAACAGTCCGATCAATAAACCGATAGCGGCATAGACACAAAACCAAACACGGCGAGTAGGGCAGACCTGCTCGCCGTTCTTTCCTTTCCGTCAAGAAAAAACTATAATAAAAGGGGTAGTCATCACCGACCTAAATATGCTATAATAAAACCATCAAAAAAACCTTGGTAGTAATTCCATAGTAGTTTTACTACGATTTTACTACTAACGGCGTCCGCAATTTGCCTTGTTACGCTCCGAATTGCCGTTTTGCCCCGATTGTGTCAAAAATCGAGAAACCGCATAGCAATCGGCAAAATACGGCATAACAAAGCGGTTTGCGGCGGTTTGGAAAGGAGAAAAAGTTATGATTCGTGTCATGTTCGTATGCCACGGCAATATTTGCCGCAGCCCTATGGCGGAGTTTGTTCTGAAAGATATGGTCAGGCATATCGGCGTGCAGGATGAGTTTTATATAGAATCGTCCGCTACGAGCCGTGAGGAGATAGGAAACGATATGTATCCTCCGGCAAAGAAGCTTCTGCGTCAGAAAGGCGTTCCGTTTTCGCCTCGTGCGGCAAGGCAGTTTAAAAAGGAAGACTACAGCCGCTTCGATTATATATTCATAATGGAGCGTTATAATTTCGTAAATCTCTGCCGCATAATCGGCGATGATCCGGACGGCAGAGTGCATCTCTTTACAGAGTATACCGATCTCCCGAAGGATATAGCCGACCCGTGGTATTCCGGAGATTTCGAGACAACGTACAAGCAGGTGGTTGAATGCTCGAAAGCATTTTTGAATCATTTGGGCTATGAAGCGTGATCTTGTAATTGAGATCCACTCCGCTTTTACTATAACCTGCTTTTTTGAATGAAAGGATATGATCAGATGTTCAGAATAGGTCACGGATACGATGTGCATAAGCTTGGTGAAAACAGAAAGCTTATTATTGGCGGCGTTGATATACCGTATGAGAGAGGTCTTGTCGGCCACTCCGATGCAGACGTGCTCACGCATGCTGTGATGGACGCACTCCTCGGCGCAGCAGCACTCGGAGATATCGGCGGTATGTTCCCCGACAACGATCCGAAATATGAGGGTGCCGACAGCATAGGGCTTTTGAAAGAGGTCTGCAAGGCTATCGGCGAAAAAGGTTATACGATAGGAAACATAGACGCTACAGTGATAGCGCAGAAGCCGAAGCTTAAACCTTATATAGAACAGATGCGCAGGATAATTGCCGAAGCCTGCGGGATCGACCTCGGCTGTGTCAATATAAAGGCAACAACAGAAGAACGCCTCGGCTTTACAGGCAGAGAAGAAGGCATAGCAGCACACGCCGTCTGCTTGATTAATTGACAATTGACAATGGATAATTGACAATTTCGGAGTCGCTGCGCTCCTGATTTTATAAGTGTGGAATGTGAATTTGTACTTGTACTTGTGCTTGATTTTGTATTAGTGTTTTCAGATTTTATAGTTATCTTTCGGCATCGAATAAAGAATAGATTTACGAGGATTAATATAATCCAACTCGGCGAAGCCGAGTTCCTTCATTCCACTTCCCACATTAAAAAAGCGAGTTTCTCAATTATCTATTTGACAGTTTGCTTTTTTGAAAATGTTAATTGATAATTGACAAATCGCAGATTATCTGCTAATATTATAAAGATGGGGAATATGCGCCCTTTTTGGTGCGTTCCCGACCGAATTTAAATAGAATTACTTTTATACAACATATAATTGAATAGGAGGACTTATTATGGAACAGAAAGCGATCGCAGTGCTTACGAGCGGCGGTGACGCTCCCGGCATGAACGCTGCTGTAAGAGCAGTTGTAAGAACGGGTATTTCTAAAGGTATGAAAGTTTACGGTGTAAGCAGAGGCTATAACGGTCTTCTTACAGGTGACGTTAAGGAGCTTCACCTGCGTTCCGTTTCCGATATTATCCACAGAGGCGGTACAGTGCTCTATACAGCAAGAAGCATGGAGTACAATACACCTGCAGGCGTTAAGAAGGCAGCAGATTACTGCCGCAGCCTCGGCGTTTCGGGCGTTGTTGTTATCGGCGGCGACGGCTCTTTCAGAGGCGCAAGAGATCTTACAAACGAGGGCATTCCCTGCGTAGGTATCCCCGGTACGATCGACAACGATATCGCATGTTCCGAATATACGATCGGTTTCGATACAGCTATGAATACGGCAATGGAAATGGTTGACAAGATCAGAGATACAGCTCAGAGCCATGACCGCTGCTCCGTAGTTGAAGTAATGGGCAGACGCTGCGGCGATATCGCTCTTCAGACAGGCGTTGCTGTAGGTGCAGCAGCTATCCTCGTTCCCGAGGTAGAGTTTGATCTTGAGCGTGACGTTATCTCCCGTATCCTTGCAAACAAAGAGAAGGGCAAGAAGCACTTCATCATCGTTGTTGCTGAGGGTGTAGGCAAGGTTGACGAGATCGCTAAGTACATCCAGACACGCACAGGCATCGAGTCGAGAGCTACAGTCCTCGGTCACGTACAGAGAGGCGGTTCGCCTACTCTCAGAGACAGAGTTGTAGCTTCCGAAATGGGTCACAAGGCTGTTGATCTTCTTGAGCAGGGCGTAGGCAACAGAGTTATTGCAATGAAGGACGGCAAGATCGTAGATTACGATATCACAGAAGCTCTCAACATGGAGAGAGTATTCGACAAGAATCTCTACGATATCGCTCACATCATTTCTATCTGATAAATAAAGCGTATATATCAAGCCATAGTATTTTCGGCGTCGGAAATACTATGGCTTTTTCTAATTGACAATTGATAATTGACAATGGACAATTGCGGAAGCGGTTACAGCTTGTTTGTCAGATCCTCATAGATCTCATAAAGCTTGAACTTGTACTCGATCTTGTCGCTTTTTACAAGCTCGGTCTGTTCGTCCGTCAGTACGTCGGAAATATCTCCGCCCGATGCGGCTATACATATAGGCGGAAACATAACGCACCACCAGTTGTGACCTTCGCCGTTTCCTATGGTCAGGCGCAGAGCGTCGTAATTCCCGGCAGGCAGCGTTATATCATCATATACACGATTCGTAAAGTACATGTTGACGATCTCGCCGTGAACGGGCAGATCGCAGTTTTGCTCCCTTACCATTTCACAAGCTGCCTGCACAAGCTCGGGCAGCTTATTTTCAAGTATGGAGCGAGCCTGCTCTTTTGTGCAGCTTTCGGGGTAGAGGTCTTTGCACATGCTCTGAACTTTGTCACGAACGAGAAGCTTGATCTGCTGATCTCTTGCGCTGTCTGAATTAGCGATTATGTGAAGTCTCAGGACTTCGTTTGATATTTCACGGGACTGAGCGTCAAATTCGGTCATTGTTAATGCTGTGTAAATGATAAATGCGCACAGAAGCGACTTGATGAACATTTTTGATGCTTTGTTCAGAACGGAGCTTTCCAAAAATTTTTTCATTTGAGATCCTCGCTTTATTGATTTATAGAGATTATAGGCAAAGTAAAAAATGTTATTCAGATCATTTTTATTTTCTTATTGACAAACGAATCAGTGCGTATTATAATATAGTTGAGCAATTGCTCAACTACTAAATGACAGGAGAGCTATTATGGATACTTCGGAGAAAAACGTTCAGCCTGTATGCGGCTGTGATGTTGTCCATCAGGAAATAATAAGCGATACGAAAACTAAAATGCTTGATGATGAGCGTTATATGGAGCTTTCGATGCTTTTCAAGCTTTTCGGAGACAGCACACGATTGAAAATACTCCATGCACTCGAACAGAACGAGCTTTGCGTTTGCGACATTGCCGAACTGCTCGGCATCACAAAGTCAGCCGTTTCACATCAGCTCAAAGGGCTTCGCCTTGCGAACCTTGTGAAATTTCGCAGAGAAGCGCAGACGGTCTATTACTCGCTCGCCGATTCACATGTGAAAACTATAATAGACATAGGATTAGAGCATATATCGGAATGATCAGATATATAACAAAGAAAGCGTGATATATATGAAAGAAGAAAAGAATACGGCTCATGAGCATCATCACGATCATCACCACGATGAACACGAGCATCATCACGGCCACCACCACGATGAACACGAACATCATCACGACCACCGCCATGATGAACACGAGCATCATCACGACCACCACCACGAAGAGCACGAGCATCATCACGACCATCACCACGATGAACACGAGCATCATCACGATCACCACCACGATGAACACGAACATCATCACGACCACCGCCATGATGAACACGAGCATCATCACGACCATCACCACGATGAACACGAGCATCATCACGACCACCACCACGAAGAGCACGAGCATCATCATGATGAGCATTGCCACGGCGATCATTGCTGCTGCCACGATCATGATCACGACCATGATCACGACGAAAAATCGGTCAAGGCAAAAGATAATGTCGCCTGCGCACGATCTGTGGAATTCGGTCTTGTCGGTCTTGATTGTCCGCACTGCGCTTCGCAGATAGAAAACGAGCTTGAAAAAACAAAAGGCGTTGCGTATGCAAGTATAAATCTTATTACCGGAAAACTTGAGATCGGGCTTGAAAGATCGTATGGCGGAGATATCCGGAAGGAAGCTGTTCGTGCTGTGAAAAAGTTTGAACCCGATGTCGAGGTCATCTCAGACGGCGACAGGGAAAAGAACTCCGCCGCAAAGACGGACCGTTCCGAAAACACCACTGTCATACGCCTTTCGGCAGGGGCTGCGCTGTTTGTTGTGGGGCTTATACTTTCTCATGTTGTGAGCGCTTCCGTTTACGTTTATCTGCCTGTACTGATCGCCGCATACGTGATACTCGGCTGTGACGTTGTTTTCGGCGCAGTGAGAAACATTCTCCGAGGACGTATCTTCGATGAAAAATTCCTCATGACCGTTTCAACGGTCGGCGCATTTGTGATAGGGGAGTACCCCGAAGCTGTTGCCGTAATGCTCTTTTACCAGATAGGCGAGCTTTTCCAGCGCCTTGCGGTGCAGCGTTCAAGACGTTCTGTTGCCGAGCTTATGGATATCAGACCCGACAGCGCAAATGTGCTGCGTAACGGTGAGCTTGTAACGGTATCGCCCGAAGAAGTTAAGCTTGATGAGACTATTGTCATAAAAGCAGGCGAGAAAGTACCGCTTGACGGTATCGTTACAGAAGGCGAAACGATGCTCGATACATGCGCACTTACGGGCGAATCTGTTCCACGCAAGGCAAAGCCCGGCGACACTGTGCTTTCGGGCTGCATAAACGAAAGCGGCGTAATAAGCGTAAAGGTCACGAAAGCGGCAGGAGAATCCACTGCTTCAAAGATACTGGAGCTTGTTGAAAACGCATCTTCACGCAAAGCGCCGTCCGAAAACTTTATCAGTATTTTCGCAAGGTATTACACGCCGGTTGTCGTTGCTCTGGCTCTGCTGCTTGCAGTTATACCGCCGCTTCTTTTCGGCGGCGAATGGTCGGCGTGGATCCGCAGATGCTTCGTATTTCTTGTAATATCCTGCCCGTGCGCTCTCGTTATCTCGATACCTCTCACATTCTTCGGCGGAATCGGCGCTTCGTCAAAGAGCGGCGTGCTTGTTAAGGGCAGCAACTATCTTGAAGCTCTCGGCATGGTCGATACTGTAGTTTTTGACAAGACGGGAACGCTCACAAAGGGTGAATTCGCCGTATCGAAGATCATTCCCGAAAACGGCGTGAGCGAAAAGGAACTTCTCCGATATGCAGCGGCAGCCGAGAAGATGTCAAATCACCCGATAGCACGCTCGGTGATGCAGGCTTACGGAGACGACGATATAAAAGTCAGCGGATATCATGAGATATCGGGTCATGGCGTGTGCGCTCGTTTTGACGGCAAGGAGATCATTGCAGGCAACGCTCGCCTGATGAAGGACAACGGAATAGACGCCGCTTGCAGTGAAAACGGAACCGTTGTATACATTGCCGCAGACAAGAAGTATCTCGGCTGTGTTGTTATTGCAGACAGCGTCAAGAGCGGAAGCAGTGAGGCGATAGAAGGGCTTCACAAGCTCGGCGTTTCAAAAGCGGTAATGCTTACGGGCGACAACGAAACGGCTGCAAAGGCGGCGGCAGCACAACTCGGTATAGATGAGTACAAAGCAGGTCTGCTGCCGCAGGATAAGGTATCGCTCGTTGAAGAGATGATAGACGGCAGATCGGATCGGAAGACAAAGCTTGCCTTTGTAGGCGACGGAATAAACGATGCACCCGTGCTTGCGAGAGCCGATGTAGGCGTTGCAATGGGCGCCCTCGGCTCCGATGCTGCTATCGAAGCCGCAGACGTAGTTCTTATGAACGACGATCCGCTGTCGATATGCGAGGCAATAAGAATAGCAAGAAAGACTAAGCGCATCGTTACGCAGAACATAATTCTTGTGCTTGCTGTCAAAGCGGTGATCCTTATACTCGGCGCACTCGGCATAGCAGGAATGTGGGCAGCCGTATTCGGCGACGTAGGCGTTATGATAATCGCCGTGCTTAATGCAGTGAGACTTATTTCAAAGCGCAAAACAGAGAATAAATGAGGAACGGTATTCAGTTAATAAATAGAAAAGCGGATAGATTCGGAGCCGTCGGTCACTTTTGCTCAACAAATGCACAGAAATGTGTAGTTTGATTTGTACGTTTTGCAATTTCAAAATCAGAAATTGCATTATTTCGGGCTTATCATGTGATTTTTAAACGAATTTGCACCATTTTTGAATTTTTTTCAAAAAAAATTGAATTTTGCTATTGCTTTTTTTCCAATATAGTGATATACTCATAAGGTAATCTTCGATTGAATGATGATTCATAAAATTTTATATGGAGGACGATTACAATGGCACTTACAAATGAGTATTTAATTGATCTTCTTGAAAGAGTCAAGAAGCGTAATGCAGGCGAGCCTGAGTTCATTCAGACTGTAACAGAGGTATTCGAGAGCATCGAGCCGGTTATCAACCAGCGTCCCGATCTCGTAGAGAGCGGCGTTATGGAGAGAATCGTAGAGCCCGAGAGACAGGTTATGTTCCGTGTTCCGTGGGTAGACGATAACGGCAAGGTTCAGGTTAACCGTGGTTACAGAGTACAGTTCAACTCCGCTATCGGACCGTACAAGGGCGGCCTTCGTTTCCACCCCTCCGTATACATCGGTATCATCAAGTTCCTCGGCTTTGAGCAGATCTTCAAGAACAGCCTTACAACGCTTCCTATGGGCGGCGGCAAGGGCGGTTCCGACTTTGACCCGAAGGGCAAGTCCGACGCAGAGGTTATGCGTTTCTGCCAGAGCTTTATGACAGAGCTTTATCGTCACATCGGCCCGAACCTCGACGTTCCGGCAGGTGACATCGGCGTTGGCGGCCGTGAGGTAGGTTACCTCTTCGGTCAGTACAAGCGTCTTAAGAACGAGTTCTCCGGCGTTCTCACAGGTAAAGGCCTTGAGTTCGGCGGCTCGCTCATCCGTCCCGAAGCAACAGGTTTCGGTGCAGTTTACTACACAGACAACATGCTCAAGTACTTTGGCGATACAGTTGAGGGCAAGACAGTTGTTCTCTCCGGTTTCGGTAACGTAACATGGGGTACAGTTACAAAGCTCACACAGCTCGGCGCAAAGGTTGTTACACTTTCCGGTCCTGACGGTTACGTATATGATCCGGACGGCGTTAACACACCCGAGAAGATCGATTACCTCCTTGAGATGAGAGCTTCCTGCCGTGATAAGGTTCAGGATTATGCTGACAAGTTCGGCGTACAGTTCTTCCCGGGCGAGAAGCCGTGGGGCGTTAAGGCTGACCTTTACATGCCTTGCGCAACTCAGAACGAGGTTGGCATGGCTGAGGCTGAGAAGATCGCAGCAAGCGGTGCTAAGTACTACGTTGAGGTTTCTAACATGCCTACATCCAACGAAGCTATCTCCTTCCTTAAGAGCAAGGGCGTTAAGGTTGCTCCTTCCAAGGCAGTTAACGCAGGCGGCGTTGCAGTTTCCGGTCTTGAGATGTCTCAGAACTCCATGCGTTACAGCTGGTCTACAGAAGAGGTTGACGAGAAGCTTAAGGGCATCATGAAGAACATCTTCGAGTCCTCCATCAATGCAGCTAACAAGTACGGTCTCGGCGACGACCTCGTAGCAGGCGCTAACATCGCAGGCTTCATCAAGGTCGCAGAGGCTATGAAGGCTCAGGGTGTAGTTTGATCCCGGTTTAACATAGATTAAATCTCCATAATAAACACTCTTATAAATGCTCCCCGAGTATGGCGAATACTCGGGGAGTTCCTTTTAGTTGTATTCTTTACTGAAATTGAAATGATATTTTTGTAAAAAACGGCAATTCCTTGTTTGGTTTGTCAATTGTTAATGGCTTTGTGTTGTGTTAAAATTATAAGGTATGAGTAAGAATTGACTTGAACTTAATGATGAAAGTTGAATTGCGGAGCTTTCCTTTGGAGAGTTGGTTTATTGCTTTTACAAAATTCCACTTTCCGCTTTCAACATTCCACATTCACTAAAGACCAGGGAGAAGATTTTTGATATGGGAAATTTTATTTGGCTTATCTCCGAGAATCTGTCGGCTACGTGTGACAACAATAGCTACTACTTCTGGCGTAATGCTGTTGATCGTGACGACGATATCGACAAGTATTTCGTAATGGAGAAAAACAAAAAGAATAAGGAGTGCTACAACTCTCTGCCCGAAAAAGCAAAGAAGTTTGTTATCTGGAGAGACAGTGTAAAGCATCTCAAGATCTTTATTGCGGCAGATATGTTTTTCGTAACACTCAGCTTCCGTGATATCCGCCCCGAACATGTGCTGGGCAAAGAGCTTGACCTTTCAATGGAAAAGCCGATCATCTACCTCCAGCACGGCACTCTTGCAATGAAAACGCTCGGCTACAAGGGATACACATATAACAACAACTTCTTCCGTTTCGTATATTACAATAAGCTCATAGCTCCCGTTTTTGAAGAGCAGAACGATTTCAAGCCGTATCAGCTCTATTACGGCGAGTTCCAGCCGAGATATGTCGAGCTTGTGCGCCGCTTCAAGGAGTACAAGAGCAAGAACAAGCGTATTCTTTGGTTCATGACATGGCGTGAGTACCTCGGCGAGAATATGGCTACAACGATCCTGCTCAAAAAGATCAAGAGCATCATCGGCAACAAAGAGCTTCTCGATCACCTCGACAAGACGAACACAGACTTCGTTCTTTGCGTTCACAAGTTTTTTGACGACGAAAAGATCAGCATGATAAAGGGTGAGATCGATAATCCGCATATCATCATCGAGCACGCATCCGATGTAAACGTTATGGATGAGCTTGTTGCCTGCGACGTTCTCATCACCGACTATTCTTCCGTTGCATTCGATGTAACTGTTCTTAATAAGCCTGTTATTCTTTTCCAGCCCGATATGGAAGAGTACCTTGTAAAAAGAGCGCTTTATTGCAGCATTGACGAGCTGAAGCAGTACAACGTCACTAAGTCCAAGGAACTTATCCGTCAGCTTGTAGACGAGACTTATACGGTAAATGAATTCTTCCGTTCACGTCTGCCCGAAAAGATCGACTATGATTATATCATGCAGGGCAAGCATATCGACCGTATGTATGAAGACTTCGCAAAGATACAGCGCCACAAGATCACATTTATCGGCTACAACTTCTACGGCATCGGCGGTACCGTTTTTGCGACACGCTCACTCGCCGAGGCTTTTGAAGAGAAAGGCTACCTTGTTCAGCTGCTTTCTCTCAAAAAGACTACAAAGCCGAGAAACATGCCGTATGCGCTCAACCTCTTCGCTCTTTATGATGCAAACAGAATGAGCATCGTAAACCTGTTCAAGCGCCACGCTTACAGAGGCAAGAAGCTCTATTCTCACCTCGTTCACGATAAGGATATCGTAAACTTAAAGCCGTATGCAGGCTACAGACTTACAAAGTGGCTTGAAACAACGAACAGTGAAACTGTGATCTCTACCCGTGAGTCGCTTCACCTTTTCCTTAATGAGGCGACTTCCGACAGCATCAAGAATAAGATCTACTTCTTCCACTGCACTGCTGAGGTAGTAGAGGATATATTCCCCGATATCGTGAACCAGATGAATAAGTGCGATATCGAGAAGGCTGTGTTTGTCACCGATTCCAACAAGGAGATGTATATCAAGAAGTTCGGCTTCAAGAACTACAAGGACAGCATCACCGTCGGCAACTGCCTTGAATCATCCCGTTCCGTAAGACGTGAAGATATCGAGCCTATCGAGGAAAAGGACGTATACAGAGGCATCTATCTTCTGCGCATAAGCAAGGAGAGAGAGGACGACCTCAACAATCTTATCGGCTACGGCTGCTACCTGCGTGACAACAACATCGACAACATAAGGATAGATGTTTACGGCGCAGGCAACTATGAGAGTGAGTTCATCGACAAGCTTATCGATGAGGAGATCACCGACTATATCTGCTACAAGGGCAGTACGATCGACGGCCCTGCCGAGATCAGAAAGCACGATGCAGTTGTTGATTTCTCTTACAAGCACTCGTTCGGTATGCCGTATATTGAGGGCGTAATGAACGGCAAGCCTGTTTACTGCATGGAGAATGTCGGTTCAAGAGAGGTTATGGCGGATATTCCGGGCGCATATATTGAGTCTTACGAAGATCTTACAAAGAAGCTTCTTGCACTTCCGGAGATCACAGCAGAGCGCCTGCAGGAAAACTACGACATCATTTCAAAGATCTATTCTCGTCCCGTTCTTGCTGAGAAAATGCTCAGGTTCATGGACGCAGAGCCTACGCTTATCAATAACGAAGGCAATATGGGATAAAAAATAATTGTAAATGTGAGGACAACGTAACAGTTGTCCTCATTTTTGTTTGTTGGAAAAGCGCACAGCGGAATGTTTTTTGCGCAGCTTTTTTTCAAAAAAGCTGCCGGGGGTTCGGGGCGAGCAGCCCCGAAAAAAGAAAGCCTGAATTATAAAAGAGTAAGATCAAAGCAATAATAACAGCGTGCGAAGCACCAAAAAGTAACCGGTGTTACAGACAAAGCAGGCACGAGGCGAAGCCAATGTGCCGGACGGAAAACCAATAAAGCCGGTCGATAAAACTATTCTGTCGCCGTGCTGCCTTAGGGGAATTTTCTGCCAAAATACCGTTCTAATAGAAAGTCAAGATATGTAACAGTTGACCTCTTTTTTGTTTGAAAAAATTTTTTTTACTCTTCATTTTTTAAAGCTCTTTTAAGTTAATCCATGTATTATAGTATCAGAAAATAAAAATGAGACACGGAAGGAAGATGAGATATGAAAAAGAAGATAATCTGTTCTATGATCGCAGCGGCTATGGTTTCGGCTTTGTTTGCAGGGTGCAGCGTGCCGGAAACTGTCGATGATCTGAGTTCTGCGATGAATGAAATTGTTTCGTCTGTTGATGCGTCTGTTGAAAGCGGTGATACTGCTGTTCAGAGTACAAAGGCGGAAACAACTCTGATCTCAGAGCTTGCAAACAGCACCGATGATCTGTTCTCAAAAAGAGATCTTTCGGGCGACTATGACAAGACAGGCGCTGTAACAGTGACTTGCTCCGATAAGTCTTTTACCGTGAACGGCGAAGGTGCAAAAGCTGACGGTAATGTACTGACCATTACCGAAGAGGGCGTCTACATAATCGAGGGCACGATAAATGACGGCAGGATCGTAGTTGAAGCCGACGACAGCGCAAAGGTTCAGCTCGTTCTGAACAACTGCTCGGTCATAAGCAGTGATTTTGCTCCGATCTATGTCAAGAGCGCCGACAAGGTGTTCCTGACGCTTCCCGACGGAACAAAGAACACTCTTTCCGACGGCAAAACGTATAAAGCAAGCTCCGACGACAGTTCTGTTGATTCCGTTGTTTTCAGCAAAGCAGACCTTGTTATAAACGGCAGCGGCGAGCTTAATGTAAACGGCAATATGAGCCATGCCATAGTTTCAAAGGACGATCTCAAGATCACGGGCGGCGTTATAAACATTACGTCAGTAGGCAGCGCAGTATGCGGCAAGGACAGTGTGTGTATCACTAATACCGTAATGAAGATCACAAGCGGCGGCGACGGCGTGAAGTCTACGAACGACGAGGATCAATCAAAGGGCTATATCTATATTGAAAGCGGCACGATAGACATCACGTCAGAAAATGACGCTTTTCAGGCAGAGACGGATATCCTGATAAAGGACGCTGTTATCACAGCCGTTACGGGCGGTGGTCATGAGAACTCAGAAAAATCGCACGAGGAGAATTTCGGCGGCCTGGGCGCATGGGGCGGTAACAAATCAACTTCAAGCGAAGAGGATTCTTCGAGCGCCAGGGGCATAAAAACAGGCGGCACCGTGTATATAAACGGCGGCACGATCACACTCGACTGCGCAGACGATACGCTCAACTCAGGAAAAGACGTCAATATATCGGAAGGTACGCTCAGCTTCTTGTCGGGTGACGACGGTATCCATTCCGACGGAGATACAGTTATCAGCGGCGGCGTTCTTGATATCAAGAACAGTTACGAGGGTATCGAGGGGTACAGCATAACGGTCAGCGGCGGCGTTACTTCCGTAACGGCAAGCGACGACGGCATGAATGCCACAAACGGCGAAAGCGAGGGCATGATGCCCGGTATGGGCGGCATGTCGGGAGAGTTTACCGACAGCGATGTGTTTATTCTTATAACGGGCGGTGATCTTCACGTAAATGCAGGCGGCGACGGTATCGACTCGAACGGAACTCTCAAAGTCACGGGCGGCAGCGTTATCGTGGACGGCCCGACAAATTCAGGCAACGGCGCACTTGACGCAGGCAGCGGCTCGATGATCACGGGCGGTACTGTAATAGCAGTCGGCAGCTCAGGAATGGCGGAGACTTTCGGCAGTTCGTCCACTCAGGCTTCCATACTCTATAATATGAGTGAAAGCCATTCGGCAGGGGAGACTATAACGCTAAAAGACGAAAGCGGCAAGGTGCTTGCAGAGTATAAGGCGGTCAAAACATTCAATTCCGTTGTGATCAGCACGCCGGAGATCAAGTCGAACGGCACATATACGCTCACTGTGGGCAGCAATGAATACAAGATCGAGATGACGTCTGTTTCCTACTCTAACGGAGGCGGCATGGGCGGCGGAATGCCCGGCGGAGACATGGGCGGCATGCAGGGCGGCAGAGGCGGAATGAGCGGCGAGCGTCCGGAAATGCCCGACATGCAGAACGGCGAGCGTCCGGAAATGCCGAACATGCAAAACGGTGAGCGTCCCGAAATGCCCGATAAGCAAAGCGGCAGCAGCTCCGTAAGCTCATCTGTATAACATAAACATATCATCGGTGAGGACAGCAGTTTTGTTGTCCTCATCGTTTTTTACTGCTTTGTCAGCGCAAAAAAACAGCAGCCGAAAACGGCTGCCGATATTTTTTAATGATATAATGTTCAATATAATGTTCAGTCAACATAGTTTCCGTCAACTATTTTCGCTTCTTCTCTCATGAGTGAAAACTCGTCAACACTGTTGTCGTATTCTTTGATCTTGTTGATGTCATAGAATCCGCTCTTGATCGCTTTGAGCTTTACGGAGTGAGTGTTGAGAAGATCAAGCATAAGCTCTATCTCGTCTTCGATATCGCTTTGAGACGTACTGTCAGAGCGTGACATGTTGTCAAGATCAAGCTTCAGCTTCTTTATATCCTTCTGTATATACTCAATCATCGTAACTGCGTCCATACTTGTTTCTCGTACACGCTCCATAAGGTCAAGCGAATCCTTGCGAACACCCTCTCTTGCCTGAGTAGCCGAGGTATAGATGCCGTTCACCCTGTCAAATTCCGTTTTCATAACGTCAAGCTTGCGTGTAAGCTCCGCCTTTTCAGCGGCAAGCTCTTCGATTCGCTTCTGATAGAAACGCTTGTTTTCTTCGCACTCGGTCCGGAAAGAGCCTGCCTGTGATATAGATTCCTTAACGCTTGAATACAAGCGCTCATTCTCTTTTTTAAGGCGCAGTATCTCCGCCGATTTTTCCTCCGATTCATACTCCAGATGTTTTATTCTTTCTTCAAGCTCTTCGTTTTCGGCTGCGTTGCCAATATCATTAAGCTCCAGCATATATGTCACCTCTTAGTGATTATCTTATAGATATTATAACAAAGTCTATAGAAAAATGCAATATCATTAGAGAATTTTGTTGTGTTTTTTCATAGTGCAAATTGACAATCCAAACAAAATTGTAGTATAATGAAATCACTTGAAACGATTATGAACGAAAGGAAATGATAATTTTGGATCTTACATCGAAAAACATCATGATCATGGATCATCCGCTCATCAAGCATAAGATATCGCTTCTGCGTGACAAAAACACCGGCACGGGCGAGTTCCGCAGTCTTGTTGAAGAGATCGCCATGCTTATGGCTTTTGAATCGCTGCGCAGCCTTCCTTTGGAGGAGATAGAGATAGAAACACCGATAGAGAAGTGTATTTCTCCCGTTATTGAAGGCAAAAAGCTTGCCGTTGTTCCCATACTCAGAGCAGGCCTCGGCATGGTTGACGGTATTCTCAAGCTTGTTCCGACTGCTAAGGTGGGGCATATCGGTCTTTGCAGGAACGAAGAAACACATCTTCCGCAGGAGTATTACTGCAAGCTCCCCGAAAACATAGATCAGCGTGACGTTATCGTGCTTGACCCGATGCTTGCAACGGGCGGTTCGGCAGCGGCTGCCGTTGATCTTATCAAAGCGAAAGGCGGCAGGTCGATCAAATTCATGTGTATCATCGCAGCGCCCGAAGGACTTGAAGTTCTTCGGAAGGCTCACCCCGATATCGAGATATACGTCGGAAATCTTGACCGCTGCTTAAACAGTGACGCTTACATCTGTCCCGGTCTCGGTGATGCAGGCGACAGGATATTTGGAACGAAATAAACCAAAAGACCCGGCCGAAGCGGAAAGCTTCGACCGGGTTATTTATGCTGTAGTATTTAAAAAGATCACTCTGAAACGATCTTTTTACCAATGTTGGCAGAGCATGCGAGATCTACAGAGTATCTCTCTATCTCAAGTGCGTCGGCAGAGTTTACTTCAAGGTCGAAGTTTATGTCTGCACAGATCTCGGAAAGAACGTCAAGATCATCAAGTCCTACAGTGCAGCGAAGAACGAGAAGTGCGTCTTCCGCTGTTACGGCTTTGTCGCCGTTTACGTCACCGATGATGATCGAAGTGTCTTCAGGCTTATCGGGAGTGTCGCTCGTTTCGCTTCCTGTTTTGCAGGGGATTGTTTTTTCGTAAGTCTTATTCGTGATGCAGCATGTATATACAGCCTTGCCTTCGTGAGTGCTGTCGGCTGCTTTATAGCTTGTGAGCGTGTAGTTGTGAATAGCGTCTACCATTCTGATGTCAATAAGCTCCCTGCTGCCGCCCTCGGATACTCTTACTACAGCGCTGATCGTGCAGCAGAATACCTTTGATGTGTCGGATTCGGGGATAAGCACGTAGCCGCTGCCGTTTTTGCCGATATACCAGCGCTGAGTCTTGTCGTTATTCTCTTCCTTAAGAACTACCTTATTGGAAGAAAGCGTAAGATCAAGACCGTTGGAGCAGCTCTTTATAACGTAAGTATCGTTGTCTGCTTTTTTGAAATACCACTTGGAGTCCAGCAGATTCATTGAACCTGCTTTAACAGCGTTGCTGTCGGCGCAAACGCCCTTGTTGTCGGCGCTTACGGCAGCATAGAATTCATTTCCGAGGAAAAGCGGATCGCCGCCTCTTACGGAGAATTTGCAGACGTCGGATTTCGTCTCGGCGTACTTGTTTACAGCGGAGACGGAAGCTGTATAATTGCCCTCGGGAAGTCTTCTGGAGAAGAAGGTATCTTTAATGTCCTTTACTTCCGTAGTCTGTCCGTTTGAGCTGTTTGTGATCGAAACGGTGTAAGAAACAGCGCACGGATCACCCTTCCAGCTAAAGGCAGCTGCATTGTAGAAATCTGCATCCGATACGGTGAGTACGGGCTTTTTCGGAGCGTCGAATTCTATCGTGAAGTTTACAACGTTGGTGTCAACTGTTGTATACTTGTTTTTAAGACGGAAGAAAGCCGAATATGTACCCTCGCCGAGCGCTTCTGCGCTGAACGAGAAGCTGCTGCCGTCACGGGATGATTCAAAGCCGTTCTTTTTGAGGATAAGCTTTACGCTGTCGGCATTGATAGTCTCGGTAGAGATGTTTATTGTATCGTAGTAGTTGTATTTTGTCTTATCGAGAACTACATACTTGTATTCGGGCGCTTTGAGCTTTGCCCATTCTTCCTGCATATTGGTGAGTGTAAGATTGCCTACCTTACCGTCTGCGGCAAGACCGTGACCCGACTGATAGCGGATAACTGCTTTTTTTGTGTTCTCATCGTATGCGCCGGTGATCTTGTCTTTAGTTATGTAGCCGAACTGATAGAGGATAGCCTGAACCCAGCCTGCGCCGTTGTTGTAAGTCATCTCCATGTCGTCGTAAATGAGAAGGCTTGTCGGCTTTGAGTAATCATCGGGATTGACCGATACTTTCTTCGGAGTAGCTTTGCAGCCGTAATTCGGTCTTAAGTAAAGGCGCTTTACGTGACCCGATTTGAAATCGTTGTTCGGTTTGCTGTCGGCGTAGCATTTGTAGTTGTACTCGAAGTTGAGCAAACGCACCTGATCGCTGTAGTTGCCTTCAAGATAGAATACACGGGGCGTTTCAACTATGCCTACATGCAGATAGAAATCTGTTTCGGGGCAATAGTAAAAAACAAGGTCGCCCGGCTCAAGGTCGGCGGTGTTCGTTATCTTTTTGGCGTTGCAGTTTTCGAGCATATAGCTGTAAAGATAGCGGCAGCCTGCACGAAGTGAGTAGTTGTAAGGAATGATATTGTCCGGCATGCCAGTGAGCCTTGCACAGTCATTAACAAAATTTGCACACCACGCTTCGGAATAGTTCATCTGATCGGTCGTGCGGCCAAGCTGCGCACGTGCGACCGTGAGATAATCGTCAACGTAATTGCCTGTAAGTTTGTAGTTTTTTGAATAGTAAGCTGTTCTGTCCTGCGTCTGCGAGGCTGCGATATCGATCTCGGCAGCGCTTGCATCTACGGAAGCTGCTGCGGACACACTGCCCAGGATCATGACAGCTGCTGTCAGAAAGCAGACCAGGCGTTTGAATTTGCTCATATTATTTCTCCTTTTTTCTATAAATACATGAGTTGAACGTCTTATATAGAATAGCACATCGTGTCTTATTAGTCAATGAATAAACTTTTAAAAAATCACGCAGTAAACAGCCAAATTTTGCAAGTGTTTTGCAAAAATTTTTATATGTACAGTCAATATATCCGTCCTGTGGTCTAAAGCGCCTTTATTCGTCATATACTGCACTGAGGTGCAATGTATATGGAGAGCTTGAAAAAGATACTGTTCAATGTTATATTTTACATAACTATAATCGCAATAATAGCCGTGCTGCTTCTGGCGGCGCTTTTTGTGGTAATGAAGCTGAACGTTTATGCATTGACAGGCGACAGCGGAGAGCCTGTTACCGTACTGATAGACGCAGGACACGGGGGAGAGGACGGCGGCGCCGTGGGTAATTCGGGGCTGCTTGAAAAGGACGTCAATCTTGACATCGCCCTTCAGCTTCGCAGACAGCTTGAGTTTTCGGGCTTTCGTGTTTATATGACAAGGCAGGACGATGACCCTATCGGCACGGGAGACACCGTTAAGGAACGCTACCGCAGCGATATGGCGCAGCGGCTTGAAATGTACCGTTCCACGAAAAACGATATTGTTATAAGCATACATCAGAATAATTTTACTTCGCCCGATGCTTGCGGAGCACAGGTATTTTACTCTCCGAACAATGAAAAAAGCGAACGGCTTGCCGAATGTATACGCCGTTCGCTGTGCGGTCTTTTGCAGCCCGATAATACCCGGGATATAACAAAAGCAGGCAGCAATATATATCTTCTGAATAACTGCGATAAGCCGTGCGTACTTGCCGAGTGCGGTTTTTTGTCAAATCCCGATGAAGAACAGCTTTTGTCCGACAGGGAATACCGTCAGAAGATCGCATTTGCTCTATACTGCGGCGTGTTGGAATATACGGGGCAGTTGTAAACTGAAAGCACAGACCGCACAGCAAGAGTGCGGCGGCTGATAACAGATCGGCAAAACTGCCAATAAACGGTAAAAATACCACTGTGCACCTGAAAAAATAATCAATAAAAATCAATGCAACATCTTGCACAGGGGCAAAAAATAGTGTATAATCTATTAAGAAAAAGAAAAAGTGTCTTTCTCAATAAGAGTATTCCTTAATTCAGTATATATCAAAGCGTGAAAACGGTCTGCAGTTGATGCAGGCTGTTTTCATTTTATGCAAAAAATTCCTGCTGTGCATTTCTTAAGGAACCACTGAATAAATCACGCCCTACGGGCTGAGCACCCATCTTGCTTGCATATTTTCGTCATCTTGCACTCAACTCCCTTGAAATACGTCAGGCGGGTATGCACCCGCTTGCAGAACGCACTTAAAGAATCATAATTGAAAGCTTTTTTGCGTGCGGAGCAA
>CACZYP010000041.1 GCA_902785425.1 uncultured Ruminococcus sp.
CACCCATCTTGCTTGCATCTTTTGGTCAAATTGAACTCAAAAACCTTGAAATACGTCAGGCGGGTATGCACCCGCTTGCAGAACGCACTTAAAGAATCACAATTGAAAGCTTTTTTGCATGCGGAGCAAGTCATCATAAATCAAAGTGTGTAGCGCATATCTGTCTGCGGACACTGTCCACAAATCTGACTGCGCAATATGAGCACTCGATTTAATCAGTGCTTCCTAAAAAAAGCCCTTGAATAACGTATTTTTTAAAAATTCTGCATTTTGCACAACGGTTTTCATGCACTCACAAATCAAGATTGTTTATAATAATATAATTATATGAATTTCAATACACCAAAGTTTCTCTAAGAGCAATAAAACAGGCAAAATCGACTATAAAACCACTGTTTACATAGCTTAAATGTCTGAAATTTATTCGGCGACCCGATTGTAAAAATACCGTTAATGTGGTAAAATGTACCCAAGAATGCCGATCTTATGTGTGTCGATCGGCTCATGGTGCAGGCTCATTCTGCCCCATTCCGTTTTTTGTTTTATTTTAAAGGGAGATGTGATTCTTATGGAAAAAGAGATTCAGGTATTATACGATCGATGGCTCACAAAGGCTGTTGACGACGCCGACCTGATCAATGAGCTTAAGGCGGTCGCAGGCAATGAAGAGGTCATCAACGACGCTTTCTACCGTGCGCTTGAGTTCGGTACGGCAGGTCTTCGTGGCGTTATCGGCGCAGGCACGAACAGAATGAACATATACACTGTCAGAGTTGCTACGCAGGGTCTTGCAAATTACCTTCGCAAGCATTACGAAACAGCTTCTGTTTCTATCTCTTACGATTCACGCATCAAGTCCGATCTGTTTGCAAACGAGGCGGCAAGAGTTCTCGCAGCAAACGGGATCAAGGTATATCTTTCAACAGAGCTTCAGCCTACTCCGGTAGTATCCTACGCTGTAAGATATCACAAGAGCCAGGCAGGCATCATGGTAACGGCAAGCCACAACCCCTCAAAGTACAACGGCTACAAGTGCTACGGCTCCGACGGATGTCAGATGACAGACGTTGCCGCAGGCGAGGTTTACGACGAGATACAGAAGCTCGACTGCTTCGATGATGTTAAGCTCGTTGATTTCAACGAAGCACTCAAAGCAGGCACTATTGAATATATCAAGGACGAATTCTATGAGTCCTATCTTGACAAGGTTCAGGAGCAGTCCATCCGCAAGGGCATCTGCGAAGGCTCCGACCTTAAAGTAGTATACACACCGCTCAACGGTGCAGGCAACAAGCTCGTTCGCAAGATCCTTGACAGAACGGGCGTTAAAGACGTAAACATTGTAAAATCTCAGGAAATGCCCGACGGCAACTTCCCGACATGCCCCTATCCGAACCCCGAGATCAAGGAAGCTCTTGAAGAGGGTCTCAAGCTTTGCTATGAAGTAAAGCCCGACCTGCTTCTTGCAACAGACCCCGACAGCGACAGAGTTGGTATCGCTGTTCCCGAGGGCGACGGCTACCGCCTTATCACGGGAAACGAGACAGGCATCATGCTCACAGACTACATTCTGAAGAGCCGCATCGAGCTTGACAATCTTCCGAAAGACCCGGTTATGGTAAAGACAGTCGTAACAAGCGTGCTTGTTGACCGTGTTGCAGCCAACTACGGCGTTGAGGTCAAGAACGTACTTACAGGCTTCAAGTATATCGGCGAGCAGATACTTCACCTTGAAGAAAAGAACGAAGATTTTAGATACGTATTCGGCTTTGAAGAGAGCTACGGCTACCTTGCAGGCTCCTACGTAAGAGATAAAGACGCCGTTGTTGCTTCCATGCTCATCTGCGAGATGGCTGCATACTACAAGAAGCAGGGCAAGGCTCTCGTTGACGTACTTAACGGTCTTTACGAGAAGTACGGCTTCTACAAGAACGTTACACTCAGCTTTGAGTTCGACGGTGCTTCCGGCATGGAGACCATGAAGAACATCATGGATAACCTCAGAAACTACTCCAAGGACGAAATGGGCGGCTACAAGATCATCCGCCACGCAGACTACCTGCTCCAGTTCGACAAGGATCTCGTTACGGGCGATGAGAAGAAGATCGATCTTCCGAAGTCGAACGTTCTCTCGTTCTTCCTTGAGGGCGGCAACGCTATCATCGTAAGACCGTCCGGCACAGAGCCGAAGATCAAGATCTACTTCACGGGCGTAGGCAAAGACGACGCAGACGCAGTAAAGACTGTAAACGGTCTTATCGACTACGTAAAGAACTCAAAAGACTTCTTCCCCGAAGCGTAAGTTAATAAAACGATAATCTGTCATAGCGTTTTTGATTTCACTCAGGAACGCTATGACCTTTTTTAATTGACAATTGACAATGGACAATGGACAATTTCGGAAGCGGCTGCGCCGCTTGATTTTATATTAGCTTATTCAGATTTAATAGTATCGCTCGGCAGCGAAGTAAAGAATAGTTTTTTGATGACTAATACAAATCCAACTCGGCGAAGCCGAGTTCCGCAATTCTCAATTATCAATTGTCAATTATTTTATCCCTTGACTTTTTAAGTAAAGTGTGCTTTAATTAGATTACTGACAATATTTTGCAAGGCAAGTGTTGAGGAAGGTATTGACGCTGCTTTGCTCTTATCTCGAAAGGAGTAATCAATTATGGATCTCGGATCTCTCGCTCAGATGGGACAGGGTCTGCTGCAGAACGCAGGCGCTGCTCAGGGCAACGATAAAACAACACAGGCAGTTTCTTCTATGATTCCGAAAGAGGTGCTCGACAAGCTCCCCCCTGCGGTAAAAACTCTCGTGACCTCTCAGGCTGTTGACGCAGTTGCAAAGCAGGCTCCCGAACTGCTTGAAATTCTCTCAAAGGGCGGCAAGCTTACGGGCGCCGACGCAGAAAAGGTAAAGAGCATCGTAACGAACGCCGTTATGAGCGCTTCCAAAAATCAGTGATCATCCCCCCTATTTTCCGAAAAGCGGTGATTTATGAGTATTTCACAGGTAGTAGTATTCTTTATGATCTACAGCTTTATCGGCTGGCTCTGGGAAATGATCTATACTCCCATTGAGGAGAAAAACTTTCAGAACAGAGGTTTTCTTTTCGGGCCGATATGCCCCATCTACGGTTTTTGTATCCTGATACTTCAATTTCTGATGAGGAATGTCCCCATCTTCACGAGCGACACAATGACGACTCCGAAGCTTTTTCTGATCTGCCTGATCGGAAGCGCTATTATCGAGTTTTCTACCTCGTGGATAATGGAAGTGATATTTCACGCACGCTGGTGGGACTACAGCAATTTTCCGCTCAACATCGACGGGCGCATCTGCCTGCCGGCAAGCATCTTTTTCGGGCTTGTGGGAATCCTGCTTGTAAACTACGTCTTCCCTGCAACAGATCTGCTTATGAATATAGTTCCGTCCGTTGTTTTTGAAACGACAGCGCTTATCATGATGGTGATATTCGGCGCAGACTACGCACTGACGCAGGCAAGTCTTACTTCGCTGCTGCAAAAGATCGAGAACGCCAACAAAGAGTTTATCGACAAAGGCGAATCGGTATATCAGGCGATCGTTGCAACACCGTCGAACATCAAGAGCAAGATCGAAGCAACACCAAGCAACATCAAAAGCAAGATCGAGGACTACGAAGCCGAGACCCGTGAAAAGGCAAGGCTTCTCGCAGAAAGCCTGAGCGAGCCGCAGCGTGTGCTCCTCAGCAGGATAACAAAGTTTTCAAACAAATTTGGTTTTTCGTCTCAGTCGGACACCAAAGAAAAAACGAACATCGGAAACAAGCTGAAAGAATACTATCACACAATCAGAAACGCAAGAAAATAACAAAAAGCACCGCCAAAAGCGGTGCTTTTTTAATGGAAAACTGAAAATGGAAAATTTCGGAGTCGCTTCGCTCCTGATTTATATTGGTGTATTCAAACTTGTAGTTTATTTTACGGCAGCAAACAAATTCTTGCTTTACAAAAACTACTATAATCCAACTCGGCGAAGCCGAGTTCCGTAATTTTCAATTTTCAATTTGACTGTCCGCCGCAGGCGGTCAGTCATTATCGAGCAGCTTCTCAACCTCCGAGCGTTTTATCATTCGGCCGTTGTAGAAGATGTATTCGTCTTTGCTGTCGGACGCTGCTTTTGAGATATCCTCTGCCTCGCTTTTATCGATAACGGGAGCTTTTTCGGGCTTTTTCTCGGTGTCGTCGTCCTTTTTTGTGCGCTTCGTCTCATCGAGTATGGCGATCATATCGTCGTAAGTGTAGAACGTGATGATAAACTGCACCGTAGACGGGATTATAAACAGCTGCAAAAGCGCAAGCACAAGCAGAACAACTATCGGGTTGTTGATGATGTACAGTATCGTAAAGATCACCGAACCGAAGATCACAAGGGCGAACGTCGTTAAAATATTGTTTTTCAGCTCACCGAACGAAAACAGAACGCAGTTTCTGTAAAGATCACGAAGCGGAATATCCATCGTGACCGTCATCATGTTCATGTAATACGACGCAAACAGCACGCCGAGCGCAACGATAGCCGTCATGATAAGCGGCAGCCAGAAAACGGCGCTGCTTTTCGTTCCGCTGTAATAAAGGTTTACGGAAAGATAGCTCACTGCGAACACTATATAGAATATCACGCCGTGAAGCAGACAGCGCAGCGCATTTTCTTTGAAGCCTTTGATAAACGCCTTGACCGAAGACTGCTCCTTTCCTGTGCAGATATATCGGCACACAAGCGACACACCCGACATTCCCACATTAAGTATTATCAGCGCAGCCGCACTTACAGCGATATTCACTCCGCCGAACTGCTTGTACATAAGCGCACAGAAGCCTGCCGCCAAAAGATCGAACGGCAAAAGAAGCAAATTTGCCAGCAGCAGCTGCGGAAAGTTTGAAAAATATGTGTTAAAAAAACGCACCGAACGCATCGGTTTTCCGGCTGCGGCTTCGGTGTTTACTTTTTGATATCCTGCCACTTGTTACCCCCAACAATTGATTACCGAAGCGAGAAAAAACGCCCGATAAGATAGTATAGCGCCGTGTCCGCAAGAGACGACGCTGCAATTACGATAAGCGCAAATGCGCTGCACAAAGTCAGCTCTTTGAGCTTCATTTTAAGCGTTCTGCCGCCCACGCTTATGTTGTCAAAAACGGCAAGCAGCATAGAACACGAATACGCTTCACAGAACCGAGCAAGCCGGATAAGCGCCGCAGACGACAAAAAAGCGCCCGTAAACAGCACCGAAATAAAATATGCAAGTCCTGCAAAACCGTAGCTTCCGCACAAAACGCCTGCCTGCAGACCGCACAGAAAGCCACGTAAAAACAGCACCGCAGGAACTGTAAGCAGCCCTACGGGGCTTAATGCTGAAAAGCACATCACCGCAAACAGCAAAAACACGGTGCAGAACGAATCTACGAACACAGTTATAGGCGCAGCGTTTCCAAGCTGATCGGGCAGCGTTATCAGAAAAGTCTCAACGCCTGTCAGAGCCTGAGCAGAGCCGACCGCTCGCAATGCGCCGCAGACAAGACCGCAAAGCAGCAGCGCCGTGAAAACAGCGGTCAGACCGTATCGTCTGACAAGCGCCGCACCGCTTTTCGTACTTTCGGAAACAACGTGATCGTCAAAAACAGTCTCCGTCTGCTGCGGCTGCGGCAGCGCTATCACAATGCTTTTCATATCTTTTCCCACCGTCATATCCCTTTCTTTATCTTTCTGCTCAATTGTATGTTCATTGGCAAAAGAATATGACGGCGCTCAATATAAAGTGTGAAATGTCGAATTAAGGAACTCTCCTGCGGCGAGTTATTTTATAGTATGTTTAGTCCGGATCATACTCTATCCGGTAAAATAAACTTTTAAACGAGGAGCTAAGCTCCAACAAGCTCGCTTGATTGGAGCGTGCGACGACGTTTGTTATAAAACAAGCATAGTGCTGCATTGAATCTGTGGTAAGTGGTAAGTAAGTATATATATTACAACGATTTTCTCTTACCACTTACCACAAACCACAAAAACCGCATGATTGAGCCATTTTGGCGTGGTAAGATAAAAAAACATCCTACTACAACTTACCTCAAAGCAATCAAACGGTCATTATTGGCAGCAGATACACTTCGCTTCCGCATATATCAATACGATCCAAGGAGCGAAGCGACTCCGCAATTGTCAATTATCCATTGTCAATTGTCAATTTGATAGGCGAGCTCTTCCGCACTTATCTTACTTTGACAGTTCCTCCGCACGCTTTGTGCAGGCGTCCATTGCTTCGATAACTGCGTTGTAGAAGTCCTTTTCATCAAGCTTTTCAAGCGCTTTGAGAGTTGTGCCGCCCGGAGAAGATACCTTTTTGATGAGAACTTCCGGTGTGTCGCCCGACTTTTCGAGCATGTCGGCGCTGCCTCTGAGCGTTGCGCAAACGAGCTTCATTGCTTCACCTGCAGCTATGCCCTCTTTTACGGCGTAGTCGATCATAGCCTTTGCAAAAAGATAAACGTATGCAGGGCTGCTGCCGTTTACTGCGATAACGCTGTTCATCTTTGATTCGTCAAGCACGGAGACCTCGCCGCCGTTTGCGAACATATCATATACGAAAGAGAAATCTTCATCGGAGATATTGTGTCTGCTGAGTGCCGTTGCACCCTTGCCGAGAAGAAGCGGAGTATTCGGCATAACACGTACCATCGGGCAGTCCTTGCCTACTGCGCCTGCGATATAATCCGTGGAGATACCTGCGGCGATCGTAACGATGACCTTGTTCCCGCTCACTTCGTCTTTGATGCTTTCAAGAACCTCTGCATAGTTCTGCGGCTTAACAGCCAGAACGGTGATATCGGACGATCTTACGACTCCGGCAGCGTCGGCAGCTTTCTGAATACCCTTTTCACGAGCCATCAGGTCAAGCTTGTCTGCCATAACGTCATAAACAGTAATATGCTCGCCGTCGGCAGAACCGCTTTTGAGAATGCCGCCGATAATAGCAGTAGCCATATTTCCTGCTCCGATAAATCCGATTTTTTTCATAATCTTACACTTTCTTTCTGTCAAATTATTCATATAAATATTCCGCACGCTCCATAAAGTCTGCGGAATTAAAAGCATTATGTACTAACCACTGATCACTAACTGCTGACCACTATTTCACAATAAGCGGCCGAAGCTTGTGCTTATACACAAGCAATGCGTTCCCTATCGCCCTGTCGTAAAGAAGCATTATAACATTGCCGACAATAAGAAACATCCATCTTACCCATACGCTTCCGAAGCTGTCTTTCGGGATACCGAAAAGATATACTGCCGAAAAATAGTATGCAAACAGCCCTGCGTTTATAAGCAGAAGCTTTACGGCAATTCGTGGCGCCGTTTTTTTGAAGACCTTATACCTCTCGCCGTTTACAGTAAGCCGTATCACCGGGTACAGCCCCGACAGAAGCACGTAAACGAGCACCGCTTCTTTGTCCGCCGCAAGCAGAAGCGACAGCACCGATGAAGCTGTATACACTCCGAGCGAATACCTTACGCCGAACTCTTCGGCTGCGATCGCCGCACATAATCCCGATAAAACGGGCGCACAGTAGAGCATTATCGGCAGCACCGGAACGAGCATCAGAAACACGACGGAAAGCGCCGTAAGTATTCCGCACAGCGCCATGCGGTAGCTCTTTTTTTCTTTTTTCCCGATCCTTGTACTCATTGCGGTTACCGGCTTCCGCTGTTTTTGTCAAACAGCTTTCCTATAAATGTCTTCAGATCATTAAGTCCGCCCCTGCTCTGACCGCCGTTTCCGGTAAGATTTTTGTAAAGGTCGTTGAATTCATCGCTGAAACGGTCTTTTTCAAGCGCACGCTCGATATATGCGCACGCCTCACGAACAAATCCTTTTTTGGACAGCACGAGTGCTTTAAGGTAATTCCACTCGCCGCCACGGGCAAGGCTTCTCACACTGTCAAGCAGTTCTTCCGCATCGCTCAGTCTGCCGGACATAATAAGCTTCCGCACATCGCTGAACTCCGAAACGGGAGCCTGCTTCACAGCGGGCTTTACGCCTTTTTTCCTGCTGATTATCTCATCGTAAGCAGCATTCAGCTCTTCCATCTTTTTTATTGAAACGCTGTCGGAAGCGGTGTAATACTTCGCAGAAAGCTTTTTATATGCCGCTTTTACTTCTGCCTCGCTTGCATGCACAGACACGCCAAGCACATCATACGGACTGTTCATAAGCTCGCCCTCTGAATTCAATCTTTGATACGGTTTACCGCCATATCAGTTATGATTATACTACTTTTTTTCGGCATGATATTGAACTATATGTAAATTTTTACGAATACTGAAACGCCCTTTTATAATGTGGAAAGTAGAAAGTTGGAGCGCATTATCAATTGACAATTGACAATTGATAATGGACAATTATTGAGTCGCTTCGCTCCTGATTATATAAGTGTGGAGTTAAGGAAACACTGCGTGCTTGTTTTTGTATTAGTTATCTTATGGCAGCGAATTAAAGTATGCTCTTTCGAGGACTAATACAGATCAACTCGCCGAAAGGCGAGTTCCGCAATTTTCCATTTTCCATTTTCCATTTTCAATTTCAAAAAGTCGCCCCCGATAAGGACGTTTGTCTTTATCGGGGGGAGTTTTCAGTTAAGATGCGGTCATGCCGAAATAGGCTTGCCGATCTGTTCGTTGTCTATAAGGCCTACGCTGTAGCGGAGGATCGAGAGTGCATCTGCGGATGTGATCTGACCGTCGCCGTCAATATCAGCGAGAGGTATTGCATCGTCCGTAAGTGTTTCTGCGCCTACGCTTGCTCTGAGAGCCTTGAGTGCATCTGCGGAATCAACTGCACCGTCGCCGTTAACATCACCGAGGATACCGTCTGCGGAACCGGATACCGTAAGCTCGAAGCCTACTGTGATAACCTTGTCAACAGGGAGAGTATCTATCGGGGATACATTTATGCATGCGCCTGTGGAGTCGAATTCAATGTACTGCTTGTTCGGAACGACGTGACCTACGATAGTCGTCTTACCGGGCTTGTTGGAAATGATCGTGCCTTCTCTGTCAACTTCTGCTACAGAAGGATCGGAGGAGGATTCCCATACTACGGTAAGCTCGTCTTCCGTTACGCCGCTAAGCTCTGCTGCGACCTTCTTTGCTTCGTTAACATCCATAGTTACCTTGAAGTCGTCGCCGACCTTAACATCAGTTACCTTTTCAAGCAGCTTGACAGTGTCCATATCGAACTGCTTGGAAGCGATGTAGGTGTATTCTTCGGTCTGCTTGTCGCCGTAAGTAATGAATGCCTTGAAGTCGATCGTGCCGAGGCCTGTGTCGTCGATCTTGTAGAGAGCATTGTTAGTCTCTATCGGGAGCTTGACTTCTTCTGTCTCGCCGGGAAGGATCTCATCGATCGCATAAGTGATCTTCTCTTCGTCGTTTACAAATACATGAACTGCAAGGTCCTTAGCTTCCTTGTTGCCGACATTTGTGATGCCTGCCGAGTAAGCGTAGTATTTGCCGTAAGGCGAATCTGTGAAGTAACCTACGAATTCCTTGTCAAGTTCGAGCTCTGCGTCTCTCTTGAGCGTGATCTCCTTCTTATCGCCGTTAGCTGTTGCTGCAATAACGATATCGTCCTCTGTATCGGGGATCTCTATCGTAGTCATTACCTCAACTTCGCTTGCGCCGTCAACACCTGTTTCAAGTGTTACAGTGTTTGCCTTCTCGCCGTTTACTTCAAAGTCAACGTCGATATTGCCTGTCATTCCGAGAAGACCCTTGTTCTCAACAACGGCTGTTACCGTTACGATATCGCCGGGCATCGGAAGCTCCTTGTCAGCAGATACGGAAGCAACTCCTACGTCTGCAAACGGAGCATGGTTGATATAAACGATCGAGTTGTCTGTCTCGTCACGGTAGTTGGATTTAACTGCGCCGAGCTTGATGTCGCTGCCTACAACTGCTGCGCCGATACCTGTGTAGTACATATCCTCGCCTGCGTTTGTAAGTGTTACACCGTTAGACCAGCCGTTTGTGTTCGGAGCGGAATCGCCTACATAGTAAGCGCCCTTGATCTGAACTGCGTTATCTACCTTGTCGTTCCAGAAGAGGTACATTCTGTCATCATCGGATACAGTTACCTGGAATTCCTGGATGTTGTCTGTCGGAGCTGCTTCGGACGGGCTGTAGTAAGTCATTTGACCGTCGAAATCGCTTACATAGTCAAGAGTATAGTAATCTCTGCCTGTGTCGGTCTGCTTTGTGAAGTAGCCGTTGCCTACAACGTCGCTCATGTTGAGATACATGATCTGACCGTGCTGCTCCTCTTCGTCGTTGCTCTTTGTACCGAAGAACAGGTAAACTCTGTTGCCGGAATCTACGAACTTCGGCGATGTGAATGTGCCTGTCTCCTGATTGAGCTTGATAACGTGTGTGAATGTGTTTGTTTCAAACTCGTAGATCTGCATAAAGATATCTCTGTCGTTTGTGGTGTTGAGATCCTTATCGTTATCTACTGTCCAAGCGTAAAGGCCGAGACCGTTGAAGCTTGCTGCTGCGCTGTCTACAGCGAGCTTAAGCTCACTGTCGGAGGTCGTTCTGAGGTCGAGGAAGCGCTGACCGTAGAAGCCCTTCTTGTACTTTGCAAGAGTTACTTCATCAACGCCCGGGAACTCGTCCTTGCCGTAGAACGAACCGTCGTTGCTCCACTTGCCGTCTTCATAGAAGAGGTAAGCGTTTACGGAAGCTGCCGAGCCGATGTCTTCGATTTTCTCGATGCCTTCGTACTCTGTCTTTGTGTAGTAAAGAATAATTCTGTCAGTCTCTGCATCGTATGCTGCGTGCGGAGCTGTGTCTGCCGTGTAGTCAAGATCGGTTTTCTTTGTGAGCTGCTCGGGCTTCGAGAACTCTCTTGTCTCTGTGTCGAAGAAGGATACCTTGATCTCAAGAGCCTGGAGTGCATCTTCAATGCCAGCAGTTTCGGGGAGAACTTCACTTGCCGAAGACCAGGAAACGAGGAATTTGCCGTTGCCGATATCGCAGATATCCGGATAATCGTCAAGTGTGCCGTCCTTGTCAAGGAGCTTCGGTGTTGACCAGTTGTCGCCGCTGCTGATCGAGTAGTAGAGTGCACGGCGGTTGATAGCTGTTCTGCTGTGGTCGTCGTCGATGAATACCATCAGCATGTCGCCTGCGTCGTTGATCTTCATGAGACGAACCTGTGCGTCTGCCTCGGAGCCTGTTTCAAGTGTTCTTTCTGTTGTGCCAATATCTGCATTCGGTGTATCGGGTGTACCTGCCCATGCGCTGCGATCGCCACGTTCGGGGAGGTCTGAGGTCGAGAATACGCCCTCTTCAACTTCGCCGCCTGCACCGGACGGTGTTGTGAACGGTTTGGAAGTATCGAAGCTGATCGGTCCCTGAGAATCTGTCGGGCCACTGAACAGCTTGACGTCAACAAGATTCTTGCCGCCGATATTCGTGCTGTAGACCTTGATGCCGAGAGCCTTGATAGTAAGCGTAAGCGACATCTTCATGTTGCCGTAGGAATATGTGTTCCACTTTGTGAAGCGCCAGTCCATATCAAACGCAAATGTAGCCGTTACGCTTACTGCGATGATACCGACCTTAACGCCGAGCGAAATTGATAGCGTCGGGTCAATAAACAGATAGAAGTCTCTTCTGATCGTGCTGCCTTCGTCGAACTTCTTGAAGAGTCCGAAGTTGTCGGAATCGAACGGTACGAGATACTCGTTCTCTGTTTCGCCGTAGCCGCCCTCAAGCGGATCGCCGTTGTAGTTGTTGTACATGTAGTAGATCGCTGTAACAGAGCCGTTGAACTCAATTCCCATTGTGATCGAGATACCGATCGGGAGTGCGATCTCTTCGCTGATGGCAAGCTTTGCGCCGATTTTAGCGTAGAAAAGAAGATCCTCGAAGTAATACTTGTCGTCAGCCGATCTCATTGAGAGATTGAGTCGGAAACCGAGCGACGGGCTGAGACTGAAGTTAAGGCTGCCCTTAGTCTTATACTTAGCCTGCTTGTCGTCCTTGCCCTTCTTTGTGCCGGACTGTTCCTGGATCTCTGTGTCGTTTTCGAGAGTTTCGGTGGCTTCCTTCAATGTTTCGCTGGCTTTCTCGTCAAGATCGTTGCCGCCTGCTCCGCCGGAAGCATAAAGACCTGCGCTGCCGGATGTTGCCGGAGGTGCTGCATTGTCTGTATCCTCATTTGCAGGAGGTGCTGCGTTGTCGGAATCTTTGTTTGCCGGAGGTGCTGCGTTGTCGGAATCCTGATTTGCCGGAGGCGCTGCGTTGTCGGAATCCTGATTTGCCGGAGGCGCTGCGTTGTCGGAATCTTTCTTATCCTTATCGGAGTCCTTCTTGTCTTTGTCGGAGTCCTTCTTGTCCTTATCGGAATCCTTCTTGTCGCCTGTTGACCACTTCTTGTCAACTATTTTGTAGTCTTTGCCCCATGCAAAGCTGTAGCTTGTTCTGATCCACTGCGTATTAGCTCTTGCGTCCTCGGAAAGAGCGGAGGGCGAATATGCTTCTGTATTGGAAGTAAGACCAATGCTCTCAAGAGAGATATCTCCAAGAGGATTGCCTATAAGATCCTGAGCAATGCCCGATCTGTAAACGCTTTCGAGTGTGCTTGAACCAAGCATCGGGAAAATGAAGTTATCGAGCTTGAGCGGTGCAAAGAATCTATAGCCTGTCTCGATGGGATTGTACCAATAGCCTGTCTGATCCGCAAACTGTACGGAAAGCTTATAGCCTGCGATACAATGCTTGTTCGGGTTAAATGTTATCCTCGAAGTAAGTACGCCGTTCGATAACTTATCTTCGATCGTGTAGTCTTCATCTTCAGCGCAGTTTACTACCTCGTTGCCGTCCTTATCGTTGATATACCATCTGGACTTCGACGGGATAAGCGCCGTTTTTGCAGATACCCTGACCTCAACGACAAGCTTGCCGTTTTCGACCTGTATTCTGCCTTCGCTTGCGGACTTCATCTGTGTTTCCGTTACTTCGTTCTTGCCGTCTTTCTTATAAGTAAGATCAGCCTTTATGCTCTCTGCCTTGAAGCACTCAAGCGCAGGAACGGTGATAGTATTGTATGATTTAAGTCCTGTGTAAGTATAATATGTGCTTCTGCCCTTCTTTCCTACAGAAAGCTCTGCATAGCCTGCTGCGGGAAGACCTGCCTGGAATTTATACTCACCCTTCTCGTTCGTATAGTTCATCGTACCGCCGACATTTACCATAGCGTCCGGGATAGGTTTGTAAGTAATAGATGTGGAGTTGTTCTCCAGCATGATAAAGTTTGCGTCCTCCTGACGAACGATACCGTCAACGAAGCGGGTATCGGTGATGCTCGTCTTTCTTACGAACTGGTAGTACATTCTCGGGTTGTCGCCTTCGATCTTGCCGTGGAAAACGTTGCCGTAGAACGTTTCGGGAGACGATGTTGTGCGTCCCATTGCCTTGACTTCGTTTTCTTCGATATGACCGCTGCCGTCAAGGTCGCCTGTCATATCTACCCACATTGTAACGTAACCTGTGGGCGGATTTGCCGTGAACGAAAATTCCATGCCTGTGAAAGCATTCGGTACCTCGTATGTACCTTTTTCATCAACGCCTATAGGCTCTACGCCTTCTTCTGCAATAGTATCCGTAACTACTACAGCTTTTTCAAGATCTCTGTAAACGGTGGACTGGATCTTTCCGTCTACTACCTTTTCAACTGCTCTTTCACCCTTGTACTCGATCGGGATCTTTTCATCGGGGAAATACATAAGTGTAAACGACTGATCCGACGTTACGGGAATAACGCTTGTGTCACCTCTTACGATAAACTGTGCCCTGTAGTAGTCGCCTGTCTCCTGCAGAAAGCCCTCGGGCTTGTTGGAGTTGTCAAGGTAATGCTCTCCTGCTTTGAGCCATGTGTGTTCGGGCTTGTTGTTCGTAGCTTTGTTTTTGTAGCTGATGCCCTTTGAGGTCTTTGTGTTGTCGGGAGATACCGAAACATTTACAACTGCTGCCTCTTCGATCTCGACCTCATAGTATGAACCGCCGCCTTCACTAATAGCTTTATTCCATTCGGCAATCTTACGCTCATACTCATCGCATGCTTCATGGTATTTAGAAATATTCAGCATTCTTATGCCGCCGATTCCATAATAGTAAAAATTTTCAAGCTGCGGTGAAACAGGCTTTGTAAGATTTACATCATGATATGTGATCTTCGGCAGACTCTTCTTTTCATTATCGGAAGCTGACTGATAGCGCTTATATGCTTCAATGATGTTGGAGATCTCCGAATAACGGGACATATTGTTATATGCGCCTACGCCTTTCGGGCGGTCTGTGTTGTAGAAGGTTACGGAACGGGTGTGCTTTGTGTACTTCGGATAGATCTTGATAGAACAGTCGTTATTATCGGAAATGATACGCTTTTCACGGAGCTGTTTGAAGAAATCTCTGTTAAGAGTAAGCTCTACGAAAGGATTATCGCTGTCCTTCGAACCGTTTGTTACGGGGAGGTAAATGAACTTGTCTTCCGGCTCATACTTGTAACCATCGCCCATTTCACCCTTGCTTCTGCAGGTGATATAAACGCCCTCAAGGAACATACCGTTTCCTGCTTCCTTTGCAGGGTCAGCCGCTTCAACATAAACCGTCTGATCCGCATTTGCATAGAAGCCGGTTACAGTCCGGTTCCAGCTTGTTCTTACTCTTACAGGACCCGGAGTATAGAACTGCTTGTTCGAGTTATCAAAGAATGTCTTATTTATTTTTGGGGTGCCTGTCGAGAAATCGTAAAGATTACGATCGTAATCAATGCACGACGGCTGATTGTCGAATGTGACCTTAGCATACTTGAGTGTATATTTATTACAGTAATCAGTACACGACCATGAACCTTTCCAATCATCAGCAGACTGATGACCGAGTGCTACGTAATATGAATCATTAAGATCCTTTGTATTAATGGAAAAATTCTTGCGAGCAGGCCAATTCGGTTCGTTTTGTCCTTTCTGCGAAGTGCCGGCTACACCTTGATTGGAATGCATAATTTCATTTACTACATTTTGATAAGCTGCAAATTTTCCGACACTGTCGTAAAATCCATCTAATGACTTAACGCCCCTGAAATCGATCTTAGACGGTGTAGTTACAAACCAAGTACCCCATCTATAGTTACGCTGAAGTCTGAACCAGTTTCCCCAAAGAAGCTTGCCGCCGTTGTAATCAAACGAACCTTCGCTTCCAAAGAGATATGCTGTACAATACATATTTGTACTGTCATTGGGAACAAATCTATATTCAACGCTTGAATTGCCAACCTCGTAAGTGTCTGCAAGCTTTTCTGTCGAAAGCTCGTCTATACCCGATTCAAGCTCATTCATTTCTGCGCTGCTGCGCTCACGAAGAGTGTTCGGGTCTCTTGCTATAGTAACTTCAACAAGACGATTACCGAGAGTATCGTTCTCGCTGTCAATATCGAGACGAACGCCGAAACGGCCGCCGTCATAGAAATTGAGAGCCTTTATATCGACTTTCTTCTCGGTCTCGCCGGGCATAAAGGCTACTGTTTTTTCACTGAACTCTTCATAGCTGCCCTCCGGTGCAGTAAGAGTAACGGTCGAAAGAGTAACGGTGCTGATATACATATCGCCGCCCTGTCTTGTGATCGTTATCTGACCCTCGGAAGCCTTCGAGTTGAGCAGAAGTTCTGTCTCTTTGATCGAGTACGTCGAAGGAACTACTGCCTCGTCGTCCTGGATAGTAACAAACGTTGTTGCGTTCGGTGCAACAGTTGTCTTATCGGGGTTATCCGTACCCATGATCGAAAGCATAAAGAGCTTCTGAGCATTGGGGTCGGCGTTGTCGGAAATGTTGAGCGTGATCTCTTTTTCCGTTTCACCGATGCCGAACTCAACTACGCCCTGTGCGCCCTGAGCTGTCTTGAAATATTCATATGTTTCGTTAAGGAGCTTCTGAGAGTTGGTCTCAACCTCAACATTCTCCATTTCCGCAGGAAGATTAAGGTAGTCTGCCTGTGCGTCAAGCAAAGGCGAACCTGTGCTCTTGCGTTTTGTGACCGTCTTTTTTCCTGACTGATCGTTCGTTTCTGTTTCTTCTTCAGAAGATTCATTGAGTGTGAACTCTTTTGCTGCTTCTGAAAGGCTCTGGTCGCCCGATGTTGAAAATTCAAATTCACTTACATCGGGTTTAAATCCCTCAACTCTTTCAAAGGGCTTGCCCTTTGTGTCAACAATTTCATAATCCTCGCCGTATTCCGAAAGCATATCTGCCGCTTTTACGGAGAGACGTGCCGCACTGTCGCCTGCGCCCGATCTTGTGATCTTGATCGTTACGGTGCCGTCGTTCTCGTTGAATGCGTAGTCTGACGCACCGAAGTCAAATGTACTTACCTGCTTATTGTCCGCCGTGTCCGCAAATGCGGTGGGAGCAAGAGAAACAAGCATAGTACCTGCCAGCGCTACGGCAACTATTCTTTTCCATGCACTTTTCAAAGCAATACTTCCTTTCTTTGTCCGCCTAAGACGAGCTGTGCTCGGTCTTTACGGAGTGATAGGGATCATTGTAATGATATGATCATTCACCCTTGATCTTCTTCTGAACGCTCTCGGAAATGTCCACAGTTTCTGTGTACATAACGTCAGTGATCGAACCGCCGGATACCTGATCAAGCTCATCCTCTGCAAGTTTCTTAGCGTCTTTGAGCATTGCCTCTGAATCTTTCAGCTTCTTGTCAGCCATAATGTCACCTCCTTGACTTTATTTCCATCCGTCATTCACACGGCCGTTATTAATAAGCTGCGTAGACAGCGACCGATGAATAATTTCGGGATATATTATGACCCCATGACAAACTTGATCGGCCATATAACCGTTCAACGCCTGACAATGAGGTAATAAACCATCTATAAATAACGAAGCACCGACACGCACAGAGGAGGGAGGCATCGTACTCAAACGGCAGAGAAAAAGACAAAGGCTTGCCGTTTGAGTACAATGCTTGAAAGGAATTATGCTTGTCAGCACATACGAAATACTTTATTTATTACAATTTTATTTATACATTATATCAAAAAATTTACAACTCATCAAGTTAAATAATTGTAACTATTGTGTTTGTATTATTTTAGTTCATATATACAAACAGAAATGACGGTATCGTGTGCTTAAAAAAGTTTTGATTAAATCTTGAATTTTTTGTATTCTTTACCCATGTGTCGAATAATGTAAAACACATCGAAACAGTCCAAAAAAAATCTTCGGACAATGATCCTTTTTGTGTGGAATCAGAATTTGTGGGCAAATCTGCCGATAAATAAAACTCCGATATGCATAGAAACTCATGGACCAGACGTATTCCGAGCATTTTAGGCTGTCAGATATTATAGAAAGCATATCAAAGTTCGTATAAAACCCTGTATACTTCCAATTGAAAAGTTTGGGTGCGTGCAATGATCCTGAATCTGCACTATGTCAGTGCGCATACCGCCACAGCCGCACGGCTGCAGCTTGACAACATGAGGAAAATATGATAAATTTAATTTATAAGTTTATGGAGGGACAATATAATGAAAAGAATCATCGCAGCCGTTGCTGCCGTAACTATGCTTTGCTCATTTATGACAGCATGCACCAAAGACACCGAAAACGACGTTCAGAGCAGCGAAGTCTCATCACAAGAGGTTTCAAGCGCTGCTTCCGAGACAGTTTCCGTAAAAAGCGAGCCTGTTAAAACAGAGCCGGAGTCAAAGCTTGTTGAGATAAACATGGATAACTGGACAGATTACTTTGAAGAGGAGCTTGTTGAGACTATCGACGTTGATTCCGACGAAAGAGGAGTCATCACAACGGCTATAGCACGATACAACCTGAAAGTCAGAGACGAATACGTTTCAAAGCTCGATCTCAACAATACAGAAGCGGAGATCAGGTCGCAGGTCATCGGCATCAGAGAAACGTCGTTTATTTACAATCAGGACGGAGCCGCAGTAGTCGGCGACGTATACGAAGAGCAAGGCGAGGAGATATCCGAGAGCACCGTTGCCGAGTTTGTTCCCAAAACAGACGACACACAGCTTTTAGAGCTTACATTCGTTAATGAGCAGGGCTACATCTACGGCGAAAACGGCGCCATTACAGATTCGTTCTTTGCACACTACGCCGACCCGCAGATCTTCGATATCGAAGGAACGATTGCACTTTTTTAATGCGGAGTGTGAAGTGTCGCTTCGCTCCCGTTTTCCAATGGACAATTGACAATGGACAATGGACAATTTCGGAAGCGGCTGCGCCGCTTGATTATATTAGCTTATTCAGGTTTAATAGTTATCGCTCGGCAGCGAAGTAAAGAATAGTTTTTTGATGATTAAGGAACCACTGAATAAATCACGCCCTACGGGCTGAGCACCCATCTTGCTTGCATCTTTTGGTCAAATTGAACTCAAAAGCCTTGAAATACGTCAGTATTCCGGCGGCTTTTTCGTCCAATTTGCCTCAAATGGCACTCGATTTAATCAGTGCCTCCTTAATACAAATCCAACTCGCCGCAGGCGAGTTCCATAATTGTCCATTGTCAATTGTCCATTGTCAATTATTAATACGATCCAACTCGCCGAAGGCGAGTTCATTCATTCCACTTTCCACTTTCAACATTCCACATTAAAAAAGGGCGAACGCAGTGAGCCTGACCGCAATTTTCCATTTTCCATTTTCAATTTTCAATTAAAAAGAGCGGCTGCTTTCGGCAGCCGCTTCTCTTCATCTTATCGCCGCAACAAATCGCTGCGCTTTTTCAAGGTCTTTAAAACCGTTTGTCTCAATGCAGGAGCTTGCGTCTACCGCAAACGGGTGCAGTGTTTTAATCGCATCGGAAACGTTGTTCTCATTCAGTCCGCCTGCAAGGAAATAGTCACGGCGAACAGTCTCGATCAATGACCAGTCGAACACCTCGCCCGAACCGCTGCCCGAATCGAGCAGCACAATGTCTGCACGGCTTTGCTCGGCTTTTTCGGCGTCCGATACGTTCTTGACCTTAAAAGCCTTTATTACAGTAATGCCTCTTTTTTGCAGCTCTGAGATATACTCTCCGCTCTCTTCCCCATGCAGCTGCGCCGCTTTTATCGCACCGCTTTCATAAAGCGATATCACATTTTCAATAGCTTCGTCAACAAAAACGCCGACAGGGATTATTTCCGGATCAAGAAGCCTGGTCAGTTCAAGAGCCGCTTCCGGCGTAACGTACCGCTTGCTGCTTTTTGCAAATACATATCCGATATAGTCGGGCTTAACGAGGTTCACAAGCTCGATGTCTTCTTTTCTGCGTATACCGCAAAGCTTTATCTTAGTCATTGCTGCCTCTCAATTCGTCAAGCTTCGCTTTCTTATCCTCTGCACGCATGAGAGCTTCGCCGATAAGAACTGCGTCTACGCCGGACTCTCTCAAAAGTTCGATATCTTTTCCCGAAGTCACTCCGCTTTCGGAAACAAAAACAACATCGCCCGGCACCAAGCTGCGAAGCTTGCGGCTGTTGCCCGTATCTACCGAAAAATCCTTCAGGTTTCTGTTGTTCACGCCGATAATGCGTGCGCCTGCCTTTACAGCGTCGGCTACTTCGCTCTCGCTGTGAGCCTCTACAAGCGCCGACAGACCAAGCTCGTCACAGATGGCGATATACTCCCTGATGCGCTCGCAGGGCAGTATAGAACAGATAAGCAGCACTGCGCCTGCGCCGAGAATCTTTGCTTCGTATATCATGTACTCGTCAACGGTGAAATCCTTGCGAAGACACGGAATGCTCACCGTTTCGGCTATCTCTTTGAGATAGCTGTCGCTTCCGAGGAAACGGCTCGGCTCTGTCAAAACCGAAATGCAGTCTGCGCCTGCTTTTTCGTACTGCTTCGCTATTTCAAGATACGGAAAATCTTCGGCAATGATCCCCTTTGAAGGTGACGCTTTCTTGCATTCGCAGATAAACGACATACCGGGCTTCTTCAAAGCTTTCTCGAATCGGAAATCGCCCTTCGGAAGCTCATGTGCCATTCTTTTTATTTCTTCAAGTGATATATTCTTTTTAGCCGCTTCAACACGTTCTGCTGCGTGTGCGGCAAGCTCGTCAAGTATCGTCATATTATCACCCGTTCGATTCGGCAACAAATTTATCGAGTGTTTCGAGTGCCTTGCCGCTGTCGATAAGCTCCTCTGCAAGCTTTATACCCTCAGCCATGCTCTCTGCCTTGCCGCCGATGTAGATAGCTGCGCCTGCATTCATAAGAACAGTGTTTCTCATGTGACCCTTGATCTCGCCTGCAAGGATACCTCTTGTAATAGCTGCGTTCTCGGCAGGTGTGCCGCCCTTGATATCGTCCTTTGTGCAGCGCTCGAAGCCGAACTGCTCGGGAGTGATAGTGTACTTTTTGAGCCAGCCGTCCTTGTACTCGCAAACTGTTGTCGGTGCGCTCAAAGAGATCTCGTCAAGCTTATCGTTGCCGTAAACTACCATACCGTTCTTAGAACCGAGCTTCATCAGAACTTCTGCCACAGGTTCAAGAAGCACGCTGTCATATACGCCGAGGAGATGATGCTTCGGGCATGCGGGATTAGTAAGAGGTCCGAGGATATTGAAAACTGTGCGGAAACCGAGTTCTTTTCTGATGGGACCTACATATTTCATTGATGTGTGGTACTTCTGTGCAAAGAAGAAGCAGAAGCCTACGTCTTCAAGAAGCTGTCTGCACTTTTCCGGCTCTAAGCTGATGTTTGCGCCGAGAGCTTCAAGACAGTCTGCCGTTCCCGAAAGAGAGGAAGCCGCACGGTTGCCGTGCTTCGACACCTTTATTCCTGCCGCTGCGATAACGAAAGCGGACGTTGTGGAAACGTTGAAGCTCTGAGCGTTGTCGCCGCCCGTGCCTACGATCTCAAGAAGATCGAGGTCGTTTTCAAACTTTGTTGCTGCGTCTCTCATAGCTGCCGCACAGCCTGTGATCTCGTCGATCGTCTCTGCCTTTGTGCTCTTTGTTGAGAGTGCGGAAAGGAATGCAGCGTTCTGTGTGGGTGTTGTCTGACCCGACATGATCTCCGAAATAACGGCGTAAGCCTCTTCATATGTCAGATCCTGCTTGTCTACAATTTTAGCGATAGCTTCCTTTATCATGATGAGTTCCTCCTTTATGCCTCTGAAACAGCTTTCTTCATTTCCTTTACATATTCGCCGACATACGGTGCGGCGTCTTTGCCGTGCTTTTCAAGTATCTTGATTATAGCCGAGCCGACTATTGCGCCGTCGGACTTAGCCGCCATAGCCTTTGCCTGTTCGGGCTTCGAGATGCCGAAGCCTACAGCGCACGGAACGTCCGTATTAGCTCTGATAACGCTTACGATCTTATCAATATCGGTAGTGATCTCGCTTCTTGTTCCCGTAACTCCGAGACTCGACACAACGTAAATGAAGCCCTCTGCTTCCTTAGCTATCATCGAAATACGGTTCTCGGAGGTCGGTGCAACGAGAGAGATAAGATCAACGCCGTAATTGCGTGCGTCCTGCAGGAACTCGTTCTTCTCTTCAAACGGGATATCGGGAAGGATAATGCCGTCGATGCCTGTCTCGGAGCATCTCTTCATGAAGCGCTCCGAGCCGTAAGAGAAAACAACGTTTGCATACGTCATGAAAACGAGCGGAACGGTAACGTCACGGCGAAGCTCCGTTACAAGATCGAATACCTTATCGGTAGTAACGCCGCCTGCAAGCGCTCTGATGTTTGCGCCCTGTATAACGGGACCTTCTGCTGTCGGATCCGAAAACGGGATGCCAAGCTCAATAAGATCTGCGCCGTTTTCGGCAGCTGCACGAACGGCCTTTGCTGTCGTTTCAAGGTCGGGGTCGCCGCAGGTAATGAACGGAATGAATGCTTTGCCGTTAGCAAAAGCCTTTTTTATGTTGCTCATGATAAATGCTCCTTATCTTACTTTCAAAAAGTTTCGTAACATCTTTTCGCCGCAGGGCGTCAGTATTGATTCGGGGTGGAACTGAACGCCGTAGATCGGGTACTTTTTATGCTGCACTGCCATTACCTCGCCGTCGTTTGCAATGGCTGTAACTTCAAGGCAGTCGGGCAGTGTGTCTGCATTTGCCGCAAGAGAGTGATACCTTGCAACGGGTGCGTTGTCCTCTATGCCCTCAAATATCGGGCTTTTTGCCGTTATCTTTATAGTTGACTGCTTGCCGTGCATAAGCGTTTTTGCATATGTGATCTCTGCGCCGAACGATTTGCATATCGCCTGATGACCGAGACAAACGCCGAGCGTCGGGATACGTGTGCATACGGTAGACGCTGCCTGTGTGATGATGCCTGCGTCCTCCGGTCTGCCGGGACCGGGAGAGATGATGATGCGCTCGGGCGAAAGCTGCTCGATCTCACGCACCGTCATTTCATCATTTCTGATGACTTTTATGTTCGGGTCTATCGCACCTATAAGCTGATAGAGATTGTACGAGAAGCTGTCGTAATTATCTATGAGAAGTATCATAAGTCTGCCTCCTGTCCGAGCTTCAAAGCGTCCATAACTGCGGCAGCTTTGTTGCAGCATTCTTTGAATTCATTTTCCGGAACGGAATCGGCAACGATACCTGCGCCGCTTCTGACGAATACTTTTCCGTTCTTCTTGTAAGCGATCCTGATCGCAATACATGTATCAAGATTTCCCGTGAAATCTATGTAGCCTACGGCGCCGCCGTAAATGCCACGCTTATTGTTTTCAAGCTTTGCGATAAGCTCGCACGCCCTGATCTTCGGAGCGCCCGAAAGCGTTCCTGCCGGAAGAACTGCACTGAGTGCGTCGAGTGCGTCACAGCCGTCTTTTATCTGTCCTCTTACTGTTGAACCGATGTGCATTACGTGAGAGTAGCGCTCGATACATCTGAGCTTTTCTACCTCTACGCTGCCGAAGCGGCTTACCTTGCCGAGATCGTTTCTTCCGAGATCGACGAGCATATTGTGCTCGGCAAGCTCTTTCTCGTCTGCAAGCAATTCTTTTTCAAGGGCGATATCCTGTGCCGCTGTCTTTCCTCTCGGACGAGTGCCTGCAAGAGGGAACGTATGAATAACACCGTCTTCAAGCTTTACGAGCGTTTCGGGAGAAGCGCCTGCAAGCTCCACGTCCGTGCCGGAGAAATAGAACATATACGGCGACGGGTTTATCGTGCGAAGAACTCTGTATGTATTGAAAAGGCTGCCCTCGAACTCTGCCTGGAAGCGGTTTGAAAGAACGATCTGGAAGATGTCGCCCTCCCTGATGTGGTTCTTAGCCGTCTCTGTCATCCGGCAGTACTCTTCTTCGGAGAAAAGCGGCTGAGGCTCGCTGAGAAGCTTGCCGGGGCGGTCTTTCGTTCTCTCGCCGTATCTTAAAAGCTCCGCCATTTTTTCGATCGTTTGAGTTGCTTTGAAGTAGCCCTCGCTGCCCTCTTCAAGGCGCATGTTTGCGATGAGCACGATTTTCTTGCGGAAATGATCGAATGCGATCACATTGTCGAAAAGCATAAGGTCGATATCCTTGAAGTTTTCCGTATCGTTCACGGGAATACGGAGCTTCGGCTCGGAATAAGCGATAAAGTCATACGAGAAGTAGCCTACAAGGCCGCCTGTGAATGTAGGCAGATAATCAAGCTTCGGGCTTCTGTAGCGGCTTAGAAGATCTCTCACAGCCTTTATCGGGTCGCCCGTAAGAGCTTTGCCGTCGATCGTCATCTGATCGCCTACGGCAGTAATGAGAAGCTTCGGATCGTATCCGAGGAAAGTATATCTGCCCCATTTCTCACGCTCCGTTGCCGACTCCAGCAAGAAGCAGTGTTCCGACGCATTTTTGAGTGCAGCCATCGCCTCTATCGGCGTGCATACATCAGAAAGTATCTCGCAGCTTATGGGAAGCACGTCGTACTTGCCGCTTTTTGCATAGCTTTCGATCTCGTTCATTTTCGGTAAAAAATTCATAAAACAGCACCTCCGAATCTGCCAAAAACAAAAAAGCCCTTGACAGACCTCTATTTGATCTGCCAAGGACGAATAAATCTTATCCGCGGTACCACCCTGGTTCATGAGCTTTATCACTCATGCGCTTTGCAGGATACTGACATATCCCTGATGATTAACGTACATCGTAACGTCGCAGAATACTCCGGATGGCTCTCACCCGTTTGACTGCGCCCTCGGCGGTCCATTTGCTAATCTGTGTTTCACCCGACTCTCAGCACCACGGGCTCTCTGTGGAATCATAATTAACGTTATCTCCGCTTCAACGGTTTTATTGAATGAATTGTACCATACATTTTTTTGTGTGTCAAGTGGTTTTTGAAAAAAACTTTGATCGGACGAAAAAAACTTCGTTCAGGTGAGTATAGAACAGAAAAACCTCCCCGATCGCTCGGGGAGGTCAAAGCCGGCATTAAGGTGGGAGTGCCCTTTCCCACATTTCTTTTGACCCAAAGGGTGCGTAGCAGCACGATCTCTACTTCAAAATGCCTGCCTTTATTCTATTACAATTATAGCATATTTATTCCTTTTTGTAAAGGATTTTATTATTCCCTTTTTTTATTAATTTTTGTAAATTTCTGTTCCTTATACGGTAGAATGTCATAACCGAATTTTTGTAGTCAGCCTCATCAATATCCAGAATCAACTTTGCTACTACATTGAGATTAGTGTTATCAAGTTTTCTGATCATGAATACCGTATTTGCATTCTCACTGTCAGTTATTATCAGATCCGGATCTACAACCGTTGACGCACCGTACTTATCAAAATATTCATAGTCTTCAGGATGTCTGAGCTTAATATGGTCTATTCTCTCATTTGTCACTATGATCTCATCGGTTTTTAGTTTTCCAAACTCTGTTTCAAGCGGCTGAGTATTCAGTTTTCCCAGCTGTGTTATCTCAGCCATGTAATCACTCCTCTTTTTTTATTATACCACTTTATGAATAGTATTCAATCCCTTGAAAGAATTATCTCCCCTCTGTTGGCAGCGAAAAGAATATATGTTATAATGATTCAAAAAGGAGCCTTAATGATGGATAAAAACATGTTATACGCAGCGGACATAAAGCCTCTGCTCGAAAAAAACGCTTACAATGATATCAGAAAAAAGCTATCGCCTCAAAGGCAGATAAAAGCCGACAGCTTTATCTTTGAAAAAGACAGGCTGCTGTGCGCTGCGGCCGGGCTTATGCTCGAACAAGGCTTGCGTGACCGCAGTATCATCTCACGGGATCTTGCTTACAATGAATACGGCAAGCCGTATCTTTCCGGTGTGCAGGGTTTTCATTTCAATATATCGCACTCCGAAACGCTTGCAGTATGCGCCATATCGGATAAGCCCGTCGGTGCGGACGTTGAGATAATACGTCATTTCGATGATGATCTGTGCAATTATGTTTATCACGAAAGCGAGATCGGGCAGGTAAAGAGTTTATGCAGAAACAGCTCCCCCGACGTGCTTTTCACAACGCTCTGGACGATAAAAGAAAGCCTGATGAAATATTTCGGGACAGGACTTTCGCTCCACCCGAAAGAGATAGAGCTAGACTTAAACGGCACCATCACAGCAAAATGCGAGCGGTTCGATGCGTCCGATCTTTTCTTCACCGTATCGCAGCACAGCGGATATGTGATAACTGTATGTTCGGGATACCGTGATTTCTTCGATTCGCTGCAGTTTATAGATATCCTCAGAAACGCTTCACCCTGCAAACATAACGAGTGTTCATAAAAAAACAATAATCTACGGCAATATATAAGACCTGTCTCCGACCATTTTTGTGTATTTCATGCAGAAAAACTGCATTTCGTGCAAAAATGGTTGCTTTTTTTATTCAAATGAGCTATAATGGTGAAAAGTTTTTATTTTACAAACCGAAAATTATTATAATTGTACGGCTTTTCAAAGGAGGTTCTCAATGATAAAGCGAAACGAAAGGCTGATAAACGCCAAGATCACTCAGTATCTGCTCCCCGGCATTCTGATGACGATGGCGCTGCAGCTTGGAAATATCGTTGATACTATACTTGTCGGCAATATTCTCGGCACCGACGCAATGGCGGCTATAAGCCTTGCGCTGCCGGCGGAAACAGTGATCCAGATACCCGGCTACGTGCTCGGCGTTGGCGGTTCCATCGCAGCAGGCATACTGCTCGGCAAAAGAGATAAAAAGGGTGCATCGGAGATTTTTTCGACAACTATGCTCATAACGCTTATCGCAGGCATTATTTTTGCGGCAGCAGGTGCATTTTTGTCGTATCCTCTTGCATCACTGCTTGCAAAGGGCGGCGATCTTACGATGCCTGCCGGAGATTATCTTCTTGTGTCTTTCCTCGGCGCTCCTGTTATCGGCGCAGGACTTCTTATGATGTCTTTTCTCGGCGTTGACAATCACCCGAATCTTTCAAGCGCTTACCTTATAGTTTCAAACGTTGTAAATCTTATACTTGACTACGTTCTGCTGAAATACACTTCTCTCGGAACAACGGGCGCTTCGCTCTCTACGGTGCTCGGTTTCCTTGCGGGAATGGCTGTGTTCATCGTCTATATCCGTTCCGAAAAGAGAATGATAAGCTTTCGTTTCAGAATATCGGGAGTTTACTTTAAGGAGGCATTTGTCACGGGCGTTCCCGTGCTTGTGTTCATGGGAATGACATTCGTTAAAACGCTCGGGCTGAACTTCATTATCCTGAGCTTTCTCGGCGACAACGGGCTTGCCGTTTATACGATCTGCGAAAACGTGCTTATGATAGTAGAAATGCTCACGGGCGGTATCATCGGCGTTGTTCCGAACATTGCAGGTGTACTTTACGGCGAAAAGGATTACTTCGGCATCCGTGCGCTGTGCAGCAGGATAATCCGCTACAGCCTTATCGCAACATTCGTTATAGTTACTCTGATTGCAGTATTCCCCTATCAGGTAACGGCATTGTTCGGTGTTGCCGACGAAGAGCTTCTTGCTGTAACGGCAGCGTCTTTAAGGCTCTTCATGCTCTGCCCTGCGTTCTACGTCTGGAGCAAGTTCCTCACGGGCTACTATGAGTGCATCGAGCGTTCCAAGCTTGCAAGCCTTATCACGTTTCTGCAAAACGGTGTGTTCATACTCCCCGCCGCATGGATCGGCATCTATATCGGCATACATACAGGCGGCAGCGGCTTCAGCGCAATGGCGCTTTCATACGTCGCTTCCGAAGCGCTCACCGTCCTTACGGTGTTTATTTTCAGAAGGATAAAGTACAAAACATCAAGCTTCTATCTTATCCCCGACTCAGACCCCGATTGTATTCTTGATATGACGATAAAGGCGGAAATGTCGGGCTTATCGGAAGTGCCCGTTCAGGTCAGAAAAGCTCTTACCGACAGCAAGATAACGAAGCTTGACGCAAACAAGATCGCCGTTGCTGCCGAGGAAATGGCAGCAAACTGTATCCGCTACGGCGGCAAAAAATCGCACTGGATCGATCTTTCCGTAGTTAATTCCGAAGGAAAGCTCCTGCTTCGCATAAGGGACAACGGCAAGCCGTTCGACCCGTCGGAATATAAATACGACAAAGACGATTTTGACAGTATTCACGGCATAGAGCTTGTAAAAGCTCTGGCGTCCGAGATAAATTATATCAGAACAATGGATATGAACAACACAATAATATCATTCAACCGCTGAGGAGGTAACAAATGTCAAACATAAACAACACAGCCTTTGAAAACGGTTTTACATCGGTCGTAAAGCTGATGGAAAAACAAGCGCATTTATCGCCCGACAAAACAGCCGTTATCTGCGCCGACGAAAGGCTCACTTACAAAGAGTTCAACGAAAAAGTCAATAAAGCAGCTCATTCTCTTATAGAAAAGGGCGTTAAACCGGAAACGATAGCCGCCGTTATGCTCGGCAGAAAGCCGCAGGCATATATCGCTCAGTGGGCGATACTCAAAGCAGGCGGAGCATTTCTGTTCATCTCCCCCGACTACCCCGAGGAAAGAGTCCGCTTTATCCTTGAAGACTCAAAGGCTGCCTGCATCATCACAGACGATGAGACAAAGGCGATATACGATTCGTTCGAGCCTGTTGAAGGCTGTACGGCTGTACTGATAGACGATCTTCTTGCAAATGACAACACGGCCGATCCCGATCATGAGATCGGCGAGCATGATCTTTGCTACTGCATCTACACTTCCGGCTCTACGGGCAGACCGAAGGGCGTTATGATCGAGCATGTAAACCTCTTTAACTTTGTCGATCCCAATCCGAAAAACTTCGAAACAAGGGGCGTCACAGAGCGTGCAAACGTCGTTCTTGCTCTGGCGGCGCTTACCTTTGACGTATCGATAATGGAGGAGTTCATCTCGCTCACATCGGGTCTTACCGTAGTGCTTGCAACGGAAGAGGAGCGCCACGACCCGGTGCTGCTTGCAAAAAGAATGGAAGAAAACGGAGTTGAGTGCATAATGACAACTCCGTCTTTCCTGGCTACTATGCTTGAGATACCGCAGACGAGAAACGCTTTGAAAAACGTCGTATCTTACGACCTCGGTGCAGAGGCTTTTCAGCCCGGACTGTTTGAGAAGATATCAAAGATTAATCCGAACGCTTACGTTATGAACGGCTACGGTCCTACCGAAACTACGATAAGCTGCACGATGAAGGTGATCGACAGCGAGGGCTGCGTTACTATAGGCATACCGAACGCCAACGTATATGCGTACATAATAGACGAAAACTGCAACGAGCTTCCCGACGGCGAAACGGGCGAGCTGCTTATCTGCGGAAAGGGCGTCGGCAGAGGCTACGTTGGTCTGCCGGAGAAAAACGCTGCGGCTTTCATAGAGTTCAACGGTATGCGTGGCTACAGAACGGGCGACCTTGCAAGAATTACTTCCGACGGCGAGATAGAGTTTCACGGCAGAATGGACGACCAGGTAAAGCTCAGGGGATTAAGAATAGAGCTTGGCGAGATCGAAGAGGTTCTCAACAGCTGCCCCGAAATTACAAAAGCGGTTGTTACGGTCGTTGACAACAGCTACCTTTGCGCATACTATACGGCTGCAAATACGGTAGACCCCGAAGCGCTCAAAGAATTTGCGGCACAGCGCCTTGCTTACTACATGGTTCCCGATATACTGATGCAGATAGACGAGATACCGCTCACTCCGAACCATAAGGTCGATAAAAAAGCGCTGCCGAAGCCTGTTTTCAGTCAGGACGGAGCGGAAGTTCCTAAAACTAAGATGCAGCAGCAGATATACGATATCATTGCAAAGGTCACAGGCAACTCGATGTTCGGCATAACAACGCCGCTTGAAAGAGCGGGTCTTACCTCTCTCGGCGCAATGAGGCTCAATGTAATGCTTGCAGACGCTTTCGGCATCGTTATCAGAACGGGCGACCTGCATGAATACAACACCGTAGAGCTTCTTGAACAGTTTATCAAAAAAGCCGAAAAGCCCGACGAGCATGAGGAAAGAGACGTTTATCCGCTGACAGGCACACAAAAGGGCATATTTGCAGAGTGCCTGAAAAATCCCGACAGCACGCTTTACAATATACCGTTCCTCTTCTCTCTGCCGAATGATATAGATGAAGAGAAGCTTGCTGCGGCTGTTACAAAAACAGTTGAAGCTCACCCGTATATGAACGTCCGCTTTTCGATATCCGACGACGGCACTATGCTCCAGAAGCCGTTTGAAGACTGCTTCACTCCTGTGATACAGCGTATTACCGAGGACGAATTTGAAAAGCTCAGAGCGCAGCTTGTGCGCCCGTTCGAGCTTATCGGCGGCAGACTTTACCGTGTTGAGATATACGTTACGGAAGCTCACAAGTATATGCTCGTTGACCTGCACCACATCATGGCGGACGGCAACTCCTACGATATCTTCTTTGAGGATATCGACAAGGCATACAAGGGCGAGCAGCTCACAGCCGAAAAGTACACGGGCTTTGATGCAGCCGTAACGGAGGAAAAACGCATCAACAACGGCGCTTACGACAAAGCAGCGCTCTTCTTTGACAAGATATTCGACGGCGTTGACACCGAAACGCTGCCTGTTCCCGACAACAGGGGCGAAAAGCCTGCAAAGGGGCTTATGTCAAAGCGAATGGGCATCACGAAAGAGAAAGCAGACGCTTTGTGCCGTGATCTTTCCGTAACGCCTAACACATTGTTCACGGGAGTTTTCGGAATTGCAGCAGCCCGTTTTTCAAACGCCCGTGACGCACTTTTTGCAACTATCTACAACGGCAGAAACGATTCACGTCTTGACAGCACGATCTGTATGCTCGTTAAAACGCTGCCCGTTTACACAAAGTTTGATAAAAACTCTCTTCTCTCGCACTATCTCATAGATGTTCAGGAGCAGCTCATGCAGCTTATGGCAAACGATATCTATCCGTTCTATGAGATATCGGCAAAGTATCAGCTCACGTCCGATCTTATCTTTGCATATCAGGCGGAGCTTACCGACGATTACCCGATCGGTCCATTCACCGCAAAGGGCGAAGACCTTTCGCTCGACCTGCCGAAAGAGCCGCTGCTTTTACAGGTAAGACTTCGTGACGGCGAGTATTATCTTGAAGCCGAGTACCGCTCCGATATGTACACCGATGCAATGATAAGCGGCATCATGGACGCTTACGACGAAGCTATGACAAAGGCGTGCAGCGCACGTCTTGTGTCCGAGATAACTATCCTCAGCGAAAGCAATAAGGCAGTTTTAGACGAATGGAACAAGACAGACTGCGATTACGACACGTCTCAGACGATAGTTTCAATGTTTGAAAACGCAGCCGAAAAACACCCCGACAATATCGCCTGCGTTTACGGCGACAGAAAGCTCACATACCGTGAAGCAGACGAGATATCCGACAGGATAGCTGCATATATTTCGTCAAAGGGGCTTGCAAGAGGCGACGTTGTATCTATACTCATCGGCAGAGGCGAGTATATGGTAACGGCATCGATAGGCGCACTCAAAAGCGGCTGCGGCTACCAGCCTCTTGATTCGACATATCCGCCCGAAAGACTGAACTTCATGGTAAAGGATTCCGGCGCAAAACTGCTCATCACGCAGCGCTCACTTCGTGACAAGGTTTCTGAATACAGCGGTGAGGTGCTTTACGTTGACGAGCCTTTTGACACCGATACCGCCGTTTTGAAAGCTGCCGTAAAACCGCAGCCGCAAGACCTTTTCACGCTTCTTTACACATCGGGCACAACGGGCTTGCCGAAAGGCGTTCGCCTTACTCATGAAAACCTTGTATGCTTCGTTGAGTGGTACCATAAGTATTACTCTCTTGAGCCGGGCGCATTTGTAGGCGCTTACGCAAGCTACGGCTTCGATGCGAACATGATGGATATGTTCGTGCCGCTTACAAAGGGTGCTGCCTGCGTTATCGTTTCGGAAGAGATGCGGCTTGATCTTGCCGCAATGAACGAGTATATGGAGCGAAACAACGTTACCCATATGTTCATGACAACTCAGGTAGGCCGTCAGTTTGCCGTTGATATGGAGAACAGCAAGCTCAGATACCTTCTCACGGGCGGCGAAACGCTCACCCCGTGCGATCCGCCGAAGGGCTTTGATCTTTACAATGTTTATGGTCCAACCGAGTGTACGATACTCTGCACTTACTACCGTGTTGACGAAAAGCTGCCGAGCTTCCCGATAGGAAAAGCTCTCGATAACGTGCGGCTTTACGTTGTTGATTCTGATGGTCACATGCTGCCTGCCGGCGCTGTAGGCGAGCTGTGGATAGCAGGCCCCCACGTAGGCGACGGTTATCTCAACCGCCCCGAAAAAACTGCCGAAAGCTTTATCGACAATCCGTTTACATCAGACGAAAAGTACCGCCGTGTTTACAAATCGGGCGATATCGTAAGATTTGCCTTTGACGGAAACCTTGAATTCATCGGCAGAAAAGACCGTCAGGTAAAGATAAGAGGCTTCCGTATAGAGCTTACGGAGGTAGAGGGCGTTATCCGTGAATTTGAGGGCATCACAGACGCTACTGTTGCGGCGTTTGACAACCCCTCAGGAGGGAAATACATCGCCGCTTACGTTGTAGGCGACGGCACGATAGATATTGACGCTCTGAAAGAGTACATCAGAGAGAACAAGCCACCGTACATGGTTCCCGAAGCTATAATGCAGATAGACCGCATTCCGCTCAATCAGAACGGCAAGGTCAACCGCAGAGCGCTGCCTGTTCCGGAAAGACATGCAGCAGAGCTGATCGCTCCGAAAAACAAGATGCAGCAGGATATCTTCGACTGCGTTAAAGAAGCTCTCGGTCACGATCAGTTCGGCATCACGACAGATATCTACGAGGCAGGGCTTACATCTATCAGCTCTATCAAACTCAACGTCCTGCTCTCCAAAAAGTTTGAAGCGGTCATCAAGACGTCCGATCTGAAAGCGAATCCCACAGTCGAAGCACTCGAAAGATTCCTGCTCGGTGCGTCCTCAGCCGAAGCGCATGAGGTGCTTTCAAGCTATCCGCTAAGCTCAACGCAGGAGGGCGTTTTCGTAGACTGCATGGCGAATATGGGCAGCACCGTATATAATATCCCGTTCCTGTTCAGGCTCGGTGAGAAAACGGAGCTTACAAAGCTTAAAGCCGCTCTTGAAAAAGCAGTCAGAGCTCACCCTTATCTGCTTACAAAGCTTGTTATGGACAAAAACGGCGATATCCTGCAAATGCGTGACGACAGCGCAGAGTTCGATATACCGATCATTTCGGGCATGGATAAAGAAAAGCTTGTCCGCCCGTTCACTATAGTCAATTCACGCCTTTTCAGATTCGAGCTTTACAGAGAGTACGACGGCAATTATCTCTTTATGGATATCCATCACCTTATTGCCGACGGTTCGTCTTATGATATCCTTCTTAATGACATCAAAAAGGCTTACGACGGCGAAGAGCTTATCATTGAGTCGTATTCGGCATACGATCTTGCTCTCGACACTGCAAAGGAAAAGAAAAACGGCGCATGCGAAAAGGCTCTGACGTTCTTTGACGAATACTTCGAGAGCTGCCCAAAAACTGTATTCGCAGCCGATAAATCCGACCGTGAGCCGTCCGTTGACAATGTTCGTTTTGAAAGCAAAACGATCTCTCCGAAACGCATTGAGGAGCTTTGCAGAAAGTACGGCGTTACCGAAAATGTGTTCTTTGCATCGGCGTTCGGTCTTGCGCTTGCACGCTACAATTTTGCCGGCAGTTCCGTATTTACAACGATCTATCACGGCAGAAACGACGGAAGACTTTCCGAAACGGTCGGCATGCTCGTAAAGACGTTCCCCGTTATCGCAAAGCCGACAGATGATATAGGCTCGTACCTTACAGCCATGAAAGACGAGATACTCGGAATGATGGACAACGATATCCTGCCGTTTTCCGAGATATCGCACCGCTACTCGATAACGCCCGATATAATGTTCGTATACCAGGGCGACAGCTTTGAGTTCTGCGACACATTCAAAGACGACGGCGTGAGCGGCTTTGCGCTCTCAGAGGAGATACCGCTTGAACTCAACGCCGCAAAAGCGCCCGGTTAGTTGTTTACAGGAAGAAGAAAAATAATACATCGCAACGAGAAATATTGATGCCATAGCTTCACAGTTTAATAGTAACTTTTTAGGACAT
>CACZYP010000042.1 GCA_902785425.1 uncultured Ruminococcus sp.
TGTCAAAATGTTAATAAATCGAAGAAATAACATGGCACTGATAACTAAAATCTACATACCTTTTGTTTCAAAAGCGAGTTTTTAGAGGTGCCCAATTGATAATTGACAATGGACAATTTTGGAACTCGCCTGCGGCGAGTTGGATTTGTATTAGTCATCAAAAAATCTACTTCATTTGCTGCTGGAAAATGATTAAGCTTGAATACACTTATAAAAACAAGCACGAAGTGCTTCCTTCAACTCCACACTCCACACTAATAATATATTCCATTATTATAAAAATGGCGAACGCAGTGAGCCTGACCGCAATTGTCCATTATCCACTGTCAATTGTCAATTATCAAGCGGCAAAGCCGCTTGATTCAAAATAAAGGCAGAACAGCGAAACTGTTCTGCCCGTTTTTTTATTAGTCGAAGAACTTCGAGTGAATTGCCTTTACAGCGTTGTCTGCATCGTTCTCGTCGATGAGGACGGAAACCTTGATCTCGGATGTGGAGATCATCTGAATGTTGATCTGTGCGTCGTAAAGTGCTTCAAACATCTTCGTTGCAACGCCTGCGTGGCTCTCCATGCCTGCGCCTACGATAGAGATCTTAGCTACGTTTGTGTCAGCCTTAACAGACTTAACGCCGAGCGGAATGAGGTAATCGGAAAGGATCTTCTCAACCTCTTCTGCGTTGTCCTTAGCTACCGTAAATGTGATATCCTTAGTGCCGTCTCTGCCGACAGACTGGAGAATGATATCTACGTTGATGTTTGCAGCCGATACCTTTGAGAATACCTTGAATGCAAGACCCGGCTTGTCGGGAAGACCGATGATCGAAACTCTTGCTACCTCTTTATCCTTAGCGACACCGCTGATTAACATTTTCTCCACTTTAGTTGCCTCCTTAACGATCGTACCCCGCTCTCTTTCTAAGCTGGAAAGTACCTCTAATTCAATGTTGTATTTTTTAGCCATCTCAACGGAACGGTTGTTGAGAACCTGTGCGCCGAGTGTTGCAAGCTCAAGCATCTCGTCATAAGAGATCTCGTCGAGCTTCTTAGCGTTTTCGACCTTTCTCGGGTCAGCTGTGTAAACGCCCTTAACGTCTGTGAAGATCTGGCAAAGATCTGCGTGCATAGCTGCTGCGATAGCAACTGCGCTCGTGTCGGAACCGCCTCTGCCGAGAGTTGTAAGATCATCGTACTTGTTGAGACCCTGGAAGCCTGCTACTACAACGATGTTCTTCTTGTCAAGCTCTTTTCTGATCCTGTCGGGATCAACTCTCTTGATACGAGCCTTTGTGTAAGAGGACGATGTCTGGAAGCCTGCCTGCCAGCCAAGCAGCGATACTACGGGGAAACCGAGCTTCTCAATGGCCATTGCAAGAAGCGAGATCGAGATCTGTTCGCCCGATGCAAGAAGCATATCCATCTCTCTTTTTGAAGCGTGGGGGTTGATCTCGTTAGCCTTTTCAATGAGATCGTCGGTCGTATCGCCCTGTGCGGAAACGACAACAACAACGTCGTTGCCCTGCTTGTAGGTATCGGTGACAATTCTTGCAACGTTGAAAACTCTTTCTGCGTTGGCAACCGAGCTGCCGCCGAATTTCTGAACTATTAAGCCCATTTTCAAAACTCCTTTTTATCCGAACAAAAACGATCGGAAGAATAAACTTAGTTGATGACCGTTACTCAAGAACGATCCTTGCGCCCTCGCTGTCTGCTTTGAGCGTTACGAATTTCCAGCCCTCAATGCCTTTTGAAACAAGGTGGGGGATAGCAAATTCTTCAAACTGCTTTTCGAGGGTGTCGTCTATTATTGCGATTATCGACGGGCCTGCACCGCTGATGTACGTTCCGTAAGAGCCAAGCTCATACGTCATTCTGAACACCGTATCGATACCGCTGATGAATTTCTTTCTGTAGGGCTGGTGCAGGCTGTCCTGTACCGCCACACGAAGATTTTCTAAGCTTCCCGAGAAGAGTGCCGCAGTCATGAGCGACGAACGGGAAAGATTGTAAACGGCGTTTTCCCTTGTATATGTGTCGGGAAGAGCCTGACGTGCGACTTCCGTTTTCAGCTCGAACGGCGGGATAAACACGCCGAAACGAATGTGCTCCGCTACGGGAACGCTTACGCTGTAAACTCTGTCGTTTTCCATCGCCGCAGTAACAAGGCCGCCTAAAAGAGCAGGCGTTGTGTTGTCGGGGTGTCCCTCGATCCTGCACGCAAGGTTCACAAGCTCATGCTGTGAAAGCGGCGACCCGAGAAAACGGTTTGCACCGATAAGACCTGCTGCGATGCACGCCGACGAGCTGCCGAGGCCTCTCGTCATGGGTATATTGTTTTCCTGGACGATCTTCAGACCGGGGAGCTCCTTGCCGCACTCTTTGTAGAGCCTTTTTGCTGACCAGTAGATGAGATTGCTCTCATCTGTGGGAACGGCAATTTCATCTTTTGACGAAATGTCTATCTCGTCGGCCTCTTCCATCCAGACGTAATTGTAAAGGTCGAGCGCAATGCCCAGGCTGTCAAAGCCCGAGCCGATGTTGGCGCTCGTTGCCGGAATCTGTATTTTAATCATAACATCAGATCTTTGCTATTCTGATAGAAGACTTAACGTCGGCATTCTTTGCAAACTCAGCGCACTTAGCAGTAAAGTCAGCGTAGGAAAGCTCGGGCGTGATGAATGCAAGCTCGTTTGAAGGAGCTTTTTCCATTGTGATCTTCTCGCATGCGCCGAAGATCTCGTTTGCCTTTGCAAAAGAAGCGGTGGAGTCGTTTGTTTCGCAGAGAACGTACATAGCGTGAACGTATGTCTCATAGGGGAGAACGTTGTCGCCGTTGCCGTCTTTCCACATGATGTTTCTGCGCTCGTCTTTGTGGAGCACGCAGTCCATAACGTCTGCAACAACTGCGCTTGCTGTGGGAAGCTTGCCTGCGCCTCTGCCGTAGAAGCCGATAGTACCCGAAGAGTCGCCTCTTACGAGAAGCTCGTTGTAAACGCCGTCAACGTTTGAAAGCTGGCAGTCGTTGTTTACGAACATCGGAGCAGTGATGATCTCCTGCTTGTCGCCGTTCTTTCTTGCCGAAGCGATGAGCTTTACAGCGCCGCCCCATGCTTTAGCATATTCAACGTCCTTGAGAGTTACCTTTGTGATGCCCTCTGTGTGAACGCTTTCGGGATAAACGTGAGTTCCGTAAACGAGCGAAGCAAGAATGCAGATCTTGCGGCAAGCATCGTGACCCTCGATGTCGGCTGCGGGGTTTCTCTCAGCGTAGCCCTTTTCCTGAGCAAGAGCGAGAGCGTCCTCGAACGACATGTTGTCGTTTATCATTTTATTCAGAATAAAGTTTGTTGTTCCGTTAAGTATACCGTTGATCTTCTCGATATCGTTAGCAGCAAGGCACTGATGAAGCGGACGAATGATCGGGATAGCGCCGCCGACGCTTGCTTCAAAAAGGAAGTTTACGTTCTGCTTCTGTGCGATTTCAAGAAGCTCTGCGCCCTTTGCGGCAACGAGTTCTTTGTTCGATGTAACAACGCTCTTGCCCTTTTCAAGGCACTGCTTAACAAAATCATATGCAGGCTTGAGGCCGCCCATTACCTCAACGACAATGCTGATCTCGTCGTCGGAAATAATGTCGTTAAAATCCTTGGTGAAGCGGTCTGCGATCGGGCTGTCGGGAAATTCTCTGAGATCAAGAACACGCTTGATGTTGATCTCTTCCTTGACCTTCTTCGCAATGGACTCGGTGTGCTTGAGCAGGATATCGGTCACGCCGCTGCCAACAACGCCATGACCCATTACAGCAACTTGTATCATATTGTCTTTGCCCCTCTTTTATATCTGGTTTGTAGTTTTTCGGCAGCTCTCGGGGTTGTCCGGCTATTTGCCGGTCGAGAGCGGCTTTTATGCTTTAATAAGCTTTTGAAATAGCCTTTTATATTTTACCACAGATTTAGTCGAATTACAAATAAATCTTGCAAAATTTGTGCTATATTCCCGAATTTTGATAATTGTTTCACAATATGCGTACATAAGTCTGCAATTTTTGTATTTTTTACTGCAAAACCCACCCACAAACTTTCATTCTTACTATCATAACAATTGACTTTTTTCTAATAAGAAGATAAAATTAAAATACGATCCGAAGTGTTGAAAGCGGAAAGTTAAACGTCAAACGGCTCAACTTGCGTGAGCAAGGGCGATGTAAATGGAAAATTGAAAATGGAAAATTTCGGACAGGCAAAGCCGAGTTGATCTGTATCTGTCATTTCAAATACATACAGTCTTCGTTGCCGAGAGTAATAAAAGTCTGACGAACTAATATTAATCAGGAGCGAAGCGACTCCGCAATTTTCAATTTAAAAAACGGGGGTTAGATCGTGGCAAAAGCAAAAACAAGATACGTCTGCACGCAGTGCGGATATGAGTCGCCGAAGTGGGCGGGAAAGTGTCCGGGATGCGGCGAATGGAATACGCTTGAAGAAGAATTGGTAACTGCATCGGTAAAACAGGCGGAAACGGTGTCGAGACCTCTGTCCGGTTACAGTGTGCCGATGAAGCTCAACAGCATCGACACGACCGATGAGGTGCGCTACAAAACGGGCATAGGCGAGCTTGACAATGTGCTCGGCGGCGGAATAGTAAAGGGTTCGCTCGTGCTTATCGGCGGCGACCCGGGTATCGGTAAATCAACTATCCTTTTGCAGGTCTGCCGCAACCTTGCCGACACGCTGAATATACTGTACGTTTCGGGCGAGGAATCACGCAGGCAGATAAAGCTTCGTGCAAACCGCCTTGATGTCGATCGTGATTTTCTGATACTTACCGAAACAGATATCGAGATCGTTACGGAACACATTAAAAATGAAAAGCCGGATCTTGTTATCATCGACTCGATACAGACGATGAACTTAACTCAGCTAAGCTCGTCTCCGGGAAGCGTTCCGCAGGTCAGAGAGTGTACGAATCTTTTGATGAGAACGGCAAAGTCGCTTGAGATACCGATACTTGTTGTCGGCCATGTCAACAAGGACGGTGCTATCGCAGGACCGAAAGTGCTTGAGCATATCGTTGACGCCGTGCTGTATTTTGAGGGCGACAGGCAGCTTTCTTACAGGATACTTCGTGCGGTGAAGAACCGTTTCGGTTCGACGAACGAGATAGGCGTATTCGAGATGACCGATAAAGGCTTGTCCGAAGTAGTGAACCCGTCCACCGTTTTTCTGTCCGGCAGACCGACAGGCGTTTCGGGAACATGCGTTACATGTATTATGGAAGGCTCCCGTCCGATACTTGCGGAGGTGCAGGCGCTTGCCGTAAATTCCGGCTACGGTACGGCACGCCGAATGGCAACGGGTTTCGACTACAACAGAATGAATCTTCTCATTGCGGTTCTTGAAAAGAAGGGCGGCTACTACTTTGCAGGCGCAGATACATATGTAAACGTTGTCGGCGGCTTCAAGCTTGACGAACGTGCCGCCGATCTTTGTGTTGCCGTAGCGCTTGTGAGCAGCCTGAAAGATTTCCCTATACCCGATGATGTTATAATAATCGGCGAGATAGGTCTTGCAGGCGAGATACGCACCGTATCGCAGATAGGCAAGCGAGTAAACGAAGCGGCACGTCTCGGTTTCAAGAGGTGCATCGTGCCGTATTACAGCCTGAAAAGCATACCTGCCGAAGTAGCAGGCGAGATCGAGGTCATAGGTGTGAGGTCTGTCAGAGAAGCGGTCAAGACGCTTAACTAATTGAAAATTGAAAATGGAAAATTGTGGAGTCGCTTCGCTCCTGTTTTTATAATGTAAAGAGCAGCTTTTTTGATGCTCTCGGGCTTTTAGCTGTGAGGTATGCATGTCCTTGACAAGTTATTAGAAAGCTTCAGGAAGCAAAATTACGAATTGGGCACCTCTAAAAACTCACTTTTTAAAAACACAAATTCATCATTCAAGAGGTTTATTCTAACTCGATTTGCTAAAATCAAGGGTTTTTAGAGGTTCCCAATTGCGAATTGAGAAGTCGCTTCGCTCCTTTTTTTATATTGATGAATCGGCGGTCGTCTTTTCGGCTGCCGATTTTTCTTATTGTAAATTTACAATCTGTTCATATAAATAATATTCGCTGTAACGTTGCTGTAACGGAGAGTTTGTTATATTTAAAGTAAGCACTGATCGAATCGACTACTCATGTTTGCGCAATTGGATTTTGAGGCAGATCGGACGAAAAAGGCGCAGTAATACTGACATTTTCAAGTTTGATTTGCCCCAAAGATGCGTCGCTGACACACCGGGAGGGCAAGCTGTAAGACGTAGACCGATCGGCATGTGTTACAAGTGCAATTTGGGTGCAAGCAAGATGGACGCTCAGCCCGTAGGGCGTGGTTTATTTAGTGGTTTCTTAATATCATTATGAATATGGAAGTAAAGAGGACAATGAAATCAAGAATGATAAGATCGATGGCTGCTGCAACGATGCTCGCTGCTATGATTCTGGGAGCACCATGTCAAAGCGCACTTGCGCAGACATATAGTGCTGCGGAGATCGGCGAGACCGCTGAGGCAGGCAAGAAGAAAAACGAGTGGGTAGTTGAGCCGCATATATCAGACCGCTATATTGAGGAGCCTTTCTCACGTCCGCAGGGCCAAGCTGAGTCAGGCAAAGTCGAGTTTTCGTTCGGAACTTCTCCTGACGGACCTTTCGTGAGCGAACAGCCGACAGATGAAGGGCATTACTATATGCTTGCCTCGATAAAGGGAACCGACGAATACGAGGGCATTTCTTCGATCACAGAGTTCAGCGTTTTAAGACATCTTTTACTTGAATATCCCACATGGTATATCAGGAAATATATGGGAGAGCCGCAGACGATGCACTTGTCATTCTGCGCTTCAGCGTTGGCGTGGATGTTGATGCTCCTATCGGAGAGAATGTTTGACAGATTATCTCGATCGGTGCTTCCTTAAAAAAGCGAGCGCAGCGAGCATTTCCGTAATTTTCCATTTTCCATTTTCAATTTTCCATTTGAAAAGCGCAGCTTTTCCCGGGGGTGATCGTTTGACTTTGAAAAAGCCTGCTGCTGTGGCCGGCGTTTTTTCGGCAGTTCATTTTCTGGTTGAACTGACAACTTTCTATATCCTTTATTCGTATTTCGACAGCAAAGTTTTTTTGCTGCTGCCCCTTGTCTATGACTTTTTTGCTTTCGTTCCGCAGGGTGTATTCGGCGCTTTGAACGATGTGGGGGTAAAGATAAACTTTTCTCTTGCAGGTGCAGCGCTGATGGCGGCTTCGCTTGTCTGTGTGAATTTCGGGGTGAGTCCATATGTTGTCATAGCGCTGCTGTCTCTCGGCAACGCTATGGTGCATGTTCACGCTGCCGAGGCAACTCTCAGAGTGTCACAGGGTAAGATGGCGCCGAGCGCTTTGTTCGTTGCAGGGGGATCGTTCGGCCTTATTGCAGGCAGGATAATGGGAATGAATCACGTTTCATTTATATATGTACTGATACTTCATTCGCTGATCTTTGTGCTGACGTTCTTTACGCCGAAAATAAGCGAGCTGCTTGATAAAAAGGCAGTGAAGTTCGATTATGCGAACACTTCCGTTAAAGTGCCTGTTCTGATATCTCTTGCCACTGCTGTTGTGGCTGTAAGAGCATTCATGGGATATGGCATACCTACCTCATGGAACAAAACGCTTCTGCAAACGGTGCTTCTTTTCTGCTTTATGGGTGTGGGGAAAGCGCTGGGCGGAGTGCTTATAGATAAGATCGGCATACGCAAAACAGCGTTTATAAGTACGGTGATCGCTTTGCCGTTTTTATTGTGCGGCGATCAGCTGATGATGGTGTCGCTTATCGGCGTTATGTTTTTCAGCATGACAATGGCGGTCACTCTGGCGCTTATCGTTTCGGCGATACCGGAATACCCGGGGATAGCTTTCGGCTTTACTACGATAGGCTTGTTTATCGGTTCGGCTGTGAGCTTCTATCTGAGGTTTGATTCGTTTTTTGCAAACGCTGCGGCGGTTTTTATACTGACGGCTGTAAGTGTTGTTATATTACATTATATATGTAAGGACAAGAAAGGAGAATAGCGTATGTTTCTGTCGGAAGAGGTCCTGATACTTGGCGGTGCGCTGCTGTTAACGGTCATACTTGAGGTCGTGGCTGCGGTCATTCTGAAAGTGAGAAACAAGTGGGATCTTATACTGATCGCACTTGTTAATTGTATCACAAATCCGATTCTTAACGGAATGATGGCGGTGGTAAACGATTCGATCCCTTTTATTGCGGCGGATAATCTCAATTTGTACGAAAAGTTTTCATCTTCAACGGTGTATACGATCGAAGAAGCGGCAAGGATCATCTGTCTGCTGATCCTTGAAATAATCGTGGTGATAGCTGAGGGTATCTTTTACAAAAAGTTCCTTGAATACAAAAAGCATAGCCCGATGCTGCTGTCATTTCTTCTAAATCTGATCTCGTTCGTGCTCGGCACAACGCTGTTCTTTTTTCTTATTATGATGGATTATTTTTGATAAAGAGGTGAGTGGCTGTGAAAATGATGCTTGATATTTATGCAGGTCCGGAGATCTCGATGTTTACAGATGTGCTGATCTTTGTCGGGTGCAGCGTGGCTGTGGCGGTCGGACTTATAATTCTTGTGTTGAAACTGAAAAAGAAGTCCGCCGATAAGATCACCGGATCGGATATCCAAAAAGAAGATGATGCAGAACAATGAAAAAGACTGTTTCAAAAAGAGTTTTTGTGACGCTCCTTTTTATCTTTATTTTTGTTTTGTCAATCTGTACAGCAGCTGCATTGCTGCTGTATTTCGGCGTTGTTCTGATCAATGATCCGTCAAAAGAGAAATATCCCGTAAGGGGTGTAGATGTATCTGCTTATCAGGGAAAGATAGACTGGGGCGTTCTGTCCGGGCAGGACATAGATTTTGCGTATATGAAAGCTACGGAAGGCTCGTCCTTTACCGATGAATGCTTTTCACAGAATTGGCAGGGTGCATCGGACTGCGGCCTCAGAATAGGGGCTTATCACTTTTTTAGCTTAGAGTCACCGGGCGCCGATCAGGCAAAGCATTTTCTTGATGTTGTAAAGCCTGTTGAAAACATGCTGCCGCCCGTTGTGGACGCAGAGCCTTACGGAGAGTATACCGATCTATCAGATGAAGCAATAAGCGAGCTTGCCGAATGGCTGACTTCTGTTGAAAACTCCTGCGGTAAGAAGCCGATCATCTACACGACCGAAAAATGGTATAACAGCAGGATAAAGGAAGCCTTTCCCGGCTATGGCATATGGATACGCAGTGTTTACTCAAAGCCGAAAACCTCCGGCTGGACGTTCTGGCAGTATACGAACAGAATGAAGCTTGACGGCTACGACGGAGAGGAAAGATATATTGACATGAATGTGTTCTGCGGATCGGCGGAAGAATTTGCAGGAATATGAGGAAGTGAAATTATGAAAGAATTGTTCAGGATCGATCTTAACGATTACGAAGAGGGCTTCACCGTTTCGAGGCGGCCGTCTGCCCGTGGGATCATTATCAAGGACGGCAAGATAGCGCTTGTTTACAGCACTAAGGAAAAATATTACAAATTTCCCGGCGGAGGCTTCAAGGACGGCGAGGACATGAAAGCTGCTCTCATCAGAGAGGTAAGGGAAGAGGCAGGGCTTATCGTTTTGCCGGAAACTATAAAGGAATTCGGCAGCGTTATGCGGCGGCAGAAGAGCAATTATCTGCCCGACACCGTTTTTGAGCAGGAGAACTTCTATTTCTTCTGCGATACCGAAGAAGCTGTTATTCCGCAGGAGCTTGACGGCTATGAAGCCGATGCAGGGTTCGTGCTGCGTATGGCAGATATAGACGAGGCGATAAAGGCAAACGACATCTATCACAGCGATGACATTTTTGATGAGATCATGATCAAAAGAGAAATGAAGGTGCTGGAGCTTGTCAAGGATAGCCTTTGTATATAAATGAAACATATTATTATTGCTATTCTTAAGGAAGCACTGATTAAATCGAGTGCCCATATTGCGTAGTCGGCTTTTGAGTTCGATTTGACCAAAAGATGCAAGCAAGATGGGTGCTCAGCTCGTAGGGCATGGTTTATTCGGTGCTTCCTTGATCATTGGGTATTGTGAGTTTTTTATAAAAAGTCACTTAAAAAATCGCTGTTATGCACAATCTAACTGCTTATTATTGACAAATATAACTTAGGTTTGATATAATGGTATACGAGAGAGTTGCGCTTGTGCGTTAATTATAACGTGCTGCAAAATTATTATTATTTAAAAGGAGATCTATTTATGGCAAAACGTAACTTCAATGTCCTTGCCAAAAGGACGCTTGCCGTTGTTGTCACGGTGGCAATGCTTATGTCTTGCGGGATCACGGGTCTTTTCAGTGCGGAGGCTGCCGAAACAGGCATTCAGGCTTCTGCTGCAAAGAACCCCGGTGACGCTACTAAGCTTATCATCAGAGACGAGTACGGCAATGAACTTTCAAACGTAAGCGAAGAAACGCCTGTAGTTTATGTAGATAACTCTTCAAGAGCGAGTAATTACGGTGAAGCTAAGACGGACGCTTACTTAACGGTTGAGCTTCGAAACGAGACAGAACCGCTTACGGATGTTCTTATTCACGGCGGCGGTACTGATATCGGAAAGTATTATGGCCTTAATGTTTCTTTGATAGAAGAGACAGAGCATACGAAAAAGTACAGCCTTCATTTTACAGGCTATTACAAAACCTATTTAGATACTACTGACCCTTATACGGGACAATCAATTGTTAGAACGGTTGAGAAGTCGTATACTCCGGGACAGTGTTCCTTGACGATACTCTCAAAAAGCGGTTATGTTTCCGATACTATCAATGTAATCACTTTGGAACCGGCATCGGATATCAGCATAAAGAGAAACGGCAAAGATATCGACCTGAATGCAGACAACATGTATAATACTTCAGGCGGTTATATTGTAGTGGCAAATCACAAGTATAAGTTTGACGGAAGTATCATAACAGAGCATCCGAGAGTAAATTCGGAATATCTTGATAAGATCCAGTGGGATGTTTATGACGGTATTCTCGAAGGCGATAAAGTCACTCCTGCAGATCTTGAAAAAATGCAGCCTGCTTCTCTTGCGGAGATCACACAGGACGGTCTTCTTTCACCGAAGGATTCCGGTCAGGTAACGATCGTTGCAACTCTCAAAGATACAGTTAAAGCACAGAGAGACTACGAAAGAAGACTTAAAGCATATAATGATAAGTATCCCGATCCTACTGCAGCAGGCGTTCCCGCAGCACCGCAGTATGTTCGGGACAGATTCCCTGAGGTTATCGGTTCTAAGTCGAGAACTGTATATCTTCCTATGATCGATAAGAATACTAAAAAGATCGTAGTTGAAAATGGTCATATAGTTTATCAGGCTGATTCTAACGGCGTCAGACTGACAAAAACTTTCAATTTCGATTTTAAAGGTAAGCGTGACGAGTATTATATCAATAGTGATAAGGTCGTGTACTCTGAATTGATCCTTGATAAGGACGGCGAACCTATCTATGTTGATAACTTTAACATGCCTAAGTTTATTCCTATCTATATAAGAAAGGATAACCCCGCAACAGCTATCACATTTGCAAAAACTCCCGAAAACGATACTATGCTCATGGGCGAAACATTCCAGCTTGAGCTTGAAAAAACGCCTACATACAACGTTCATCTTCCGGGCTATGAAGCAGGTGCGACAGACGAGATCGAATGGAAAACTTCCAACAAGGATGTTGCTACGATCGATGAAAACGGTGTAGTAACGGCAGTAGGCAAGGGTGATGTTACTATCACTGCAAAGGGCGATAACATTACCGCTACTTACACATTGAAGGTAAGAGCTAAGGCTACAAATATGTATTTCTCGCCCCGTTCTCTCACAACAAGAGTCGGTATTTCCGAGGAACTTTCCGCATATCTTGAGCCTGTAGAGGCAAATGAGCAGGTTTACTGGAAATCTGCAGATGAAACTGTTGCTATCGTAGAGCCTGCAGAGCCTGACGGCGATTACACAGCTCTCCAGAAAGCAAAGGTAACGGGCGTTTCCGTTGGTGTAACGACGGTAACTGCGTATATCCCCAATTCAAAGGATCCCGAGCATCCGATATCCGTCAACTGCGTTGTTGAAGTAAAGCAGAAGAACCTTTCCAAGAACGTAGAGCTTTCACATGCAGTAGACAATAAGGTTGAATTTATCAAAGATAATCAGGTAGTCGATTTGTTCACAACACAGGATCTTACTATCAACGCAGCTCTTAAGTCTGAAGGCGGCCAAACGGCGGACGATAAGGTAAAGTGGGAGATCCTTCCCGTTGACTCCAACGAAGTAACATCCGATTACGTTTCTGTTCAGGAAGAGACGACTGACAAGCTCGTTCTTCGTGGTGTATCGAAGGGTGCTGTAAAAGTTATCGCATCTGCAGAGCATGACGATACTGTAAACAAGGTGTTCCAGGTAAACGTACTCAGAAAGTGCGATAAGGCTGTAATTACCAATTACGGTGAAACAAAGTCTTGCGGAAACAAGTATCTGAACGTCGGCGATTCTATCGATCTCGGCGCTTATATGACTATAAACGAGACGATCGCCAATGCTCATGACGATTATATCAAGAGCTTTACATCTTCAAATCCGAATGCAGTTGAATTAGAGCCTATCACAAATGATATCGGCGAAGTTCTCGGCTGTACTGCAACAGCAAAGAAGATCGGTGCTTCCACGATAACAGTAACAACAGGCTCCGGCAAGACAGGCACTATCACGATCAACGCTTTCGTTGCTTCTTCGGTTGATATTACAGGCACAGGCGTTGTGTATGATGAGGTCAATGAGAAGATCACAAGAACAGTTACGCTCAGCAAGGATCTTACAGGCACCTTCAAGATGGGCTACAAGGTTTATGATCAGGATATCAAGGATGTAACAAGCGGCGCAGCTGTTGAATGGACATCTTCTGATGAAAGTGTTGCCATCGTTGCAAACGACGGTACAGTAGTAGCAAGAGATGTAGGTGTTACAGATCTTACGATCACATCCGGTTCAAAGAGCCGGACATGTGAGCTTACGGTAAACGCTCCGATGAATGCGGTGCAGTTTGAAAGCATTGCTCCCATCTCGTTTACTCCGAGACTCTCTATGTTTATCCCCGAGGACCTTTATTTCAGAACAGCAAAGCATCTGCTTTATGAAGGCACCGATTACAAGATCGAGTACAAGAATCACAGAACAATAGGAACAGCAACGATAACTCTTACAGGTATGGGTCACTATGTAGGCACAGCTACGACTACATACAAGATCGTTGCAAAGAATCTTAACGACAACGATGTTTATATCCAGTACCCCGCAAGAGTTGAGTGCACCGGTGCAGCTCTGACTCCCGAAGTAAGTGTATTCTACGACGGCTTCGAGCTTACTCCCGGTACAGATTATTCGCTTACTTTCAGCAACAATAAACTGCCGGGAACAGCTACTCTCAGAGTATCAGGCAAGGGCAGCTACACAGGTACTGTTGAGAAGACATTCGAGATCTACTGCGATCACAAGAACCTTGTTAATGCAACAGTTGTAAAGAGACCTACATATGAAGAGGACGGTCTTGAGGAAGGTACATGCGCAGCATGCGGCGAAAAGAACGTTCATAACATTATCCCGAAATTTATCCACACTGAGAATCCTGCCGTTTTCGTTGAGTTTGAAAAGGAAGAGTACGGTCTTAACCCCGACGAGACGCTCACGCCCGAGCTGATCACCAGAACAAACAATCCGAGCATGGCAGCAACCGATGCTTTCAGATTTGTAACAGGTGATTCCAAGATCGCTACTGTTTCCGAAACAGGTGAGATCAAGGGCATCAAGGAAGGCAAGACTACAGTCACTGTATATGGTGAAAACGAAAACGTTGAGGCCTTCTGTACGATAGTAGTACTCAACAAGATCAAAGATCTTACTGTTGATCCCGATCCGATCGAAACAAGAGTAGGTGTTTCTGTTCCTGTTGAGGCAGTGATAGACTCCCTTAAAACTACAGATGAGATCATATGGAGTTCTTCAAATCCCGATGTTGCATCTGTTGTACCTGCTGCAAATCCGCTCAGTGCGATCGTAACAGGTAATGAGATCGGTCAGGCTATAATCACAGCTAAAGCAAGATATTCCGATATTTCCTACGATGTAGATGTAAATGTCGGCGCAAGAGTTCCTTCGGATATCATTGCTATCTCTACTAAGCTTGATGATGAAGCAGTGTTTATTCCGAACAGCACAGAAACAACAGAGTATACGCACAGAATTTTCAGCAGCCAGGATGTAACGTTCACTGCAACTGTTACTAATATTTCCGGCAAGCCTTCCGATGATACAGTTGTATGGATGGTTTCTGATAATGACGATGATGCGATCACACTTCCTGACAATGATATTTCTAAGGAAATAGTAGCGGATGAGCTTGTTGTTCATGCTGCTTCTCTCGGAACAGCAACAATTACTGCATATCCGCAGAATAATCCCGAGCTTAAAACTCACTTCAAGGTAGAAGTTGCAAAGGATTGCGATAAGATCACGGTCCTTGATGAACTTGGAGCAAGTGTATCAGCTCAAAAGAACCTGAACGTAGGTGACGGTGTTCAGCTTTCTGCGCTTCTTGAGACTTTTGACCCGAACCATCCGCTCAATCACGGTGACGGCGTAAGATCCTGGTCTTCCGGTGATCCCGAAGTAGCAACGATAGATAATACCGGATTCCTTACAGCGAAGAAAAACGGCGATACGTTTATCCATTTAAAGACGCTTTCGGGACAGGAACATAGTTTCCATCTTACAGTATTCACAACATCGAATATTTATTTCACAAACGTTACACCTCCTGCATATGACGGTGCTCCTTCTACTATGAAGATCATGATGAGCAATAAGCTTGAAGGTTCAAAAGATATCAAGTATGAGATACGTAATCAGGACAATTCCAAAACTCCGGCATATGCTAAGTGGGAATCTTCTCAGCCCGAAGTAGCTTCGGTAGATGAAAAGGGTCTTGTTACGGCACATAAACCGGGTGTTACTGTTATTACGGGAACCTCCGGTTCAAAGAGCGAGGTTTGTGAGGTAACGGTAAATGCACCTGTATCGGCTCTTAAGATCGAAGGTCTTGAGGATATGATATACACACCCACAAAGACAGTTTATGAGCCCGACCTGAGAGTTTACGCAAACGACTATCTTCTTACAGAGAATGTAGATTATACTCTTACTTACAGCAAAAATGAGTTCTGCGGCACAGCAAACGTTGTGATCACAGGTATCGGTTATTATACGAATTCCGCATCTAAAACGTTTAAAATCGTTAAGAGATCGCTCAACAGCGACGGCGTTGTATTTAGCTCTATTCCGGATCAGAAATACACAGGCAGTGCGATCACTCCGAAGGTAACTGTAAAGTGCGACGGCGTTGATGTTGACGTAGATTCGACATTCACTGTTAAGTATGAGAACAATAAGGAAGCAGGTACTGCTAAGGTAACTCTTACTCCGAAGAGCACAGCTCCTTACACAGAGTCCCGTTCGGTAGAGTTCAAGATCGTTAATACAAACCGCGGTATCATCGGTGATGTAGACGGCGACGGTACTGTTACATCGAGCGACGCACTCAAGATCCTCAGAATCAGCCTTGACCTTGAAAAAGCAGAGGATATGTCGATCACAGATGTAGACAATGACGGTATGATAACATCCGGCGACGCACTTCAGGTTCTCCGTTACAGCATCGGCATGGATGCAGGCAATGTCGGCAAAAAGCTCTGATATTGATCGATGCTTATCCATCTGAAGTAAGATCATAGCAATTATAATATCCCCTTTCTTCCATTACGGAGGAAAGGGGATGTTTTTATGACATGATCTATATGCGCCTTTTCGATAAACAAAAACTTTTTATCGAAAAACGATAAATTTGTATTGACAAATGATAAATGACGTGCTATAATCCAATCAGTGAGAATGTGGAGGTAATAGTATGGAACACAACAAAAAATCTTTGACCGCAACACTTCTGATAGACAGGATAGCTATGGGTGCATGGGTGGTTTGCCTGCCTTTTGTGCCGCTTATCGCACGGTGGTACGACACGTACTCAAACAAGCCGTCCATATATGTTCCGTTTATCGCATGTGTTTATACTGCGCTCGTGCCTGCCGGGATAATAATATATCTGCTCAATTCGCTGCTTACGAATATCTCAAAGGGCAGAGTATTTGAACACGACAATGTGAAGATACTGCGCATCATATCTTACTGCTGCTTTGCGATATCGGCGGTATCGGTCGTAATGACATTCTGGCGGCTGCTCGGCGGACTGCTCGTGCTTGCATTTGCTTTTATGGGTCTGCTGCTGAGAGTGCTGAAAAACGTTTTTGAACAGGCGGTCGTGCTTCGTGAAGAAAACGACCTTACAGTGTGAGGTGAGCGGTGTGGGAATAATAGTTAATCTTGACGTCATGATGGCAAAGCGTAAGATCTCCGCAGGGGAGCTTGCCGAGGCTATCGGCATAACGCCTGCCAACTTGTCGATACTGAAAAACAACAAGGCAAAAGCGATACGTTTCTCAACGCTGTGCAGCCTATGCGAAGTTCTCGACTGTCAGCCGGGGGATATACTCGAATACAGAAAGGATGACCGTAAATGAATGAGCAGAACATAACTCTTGAAAAGCAGCCTGACTTTGCGCCGCCTTACGTGCCGTATCAGACGTTTCAGCCGATACAGCCGATCAGAACGATACCTAAGCCGACATACACTAAAACAGACCGTATCTTTGCGATCGTCGCCGCAGTGTGCGGATTCCTTGTTGTGAAAACGTATATAGAATGCGTCAGTATAGACCCGAACACAGGGCTTGGACTGATGGCAACAGCAGCTTCGTTGGCGGTAACACTGTACAATTTCTTTTACTGCCGTTCGCTCGGAATGAAGAAAAGCGTAACGACAACAGTATTGTTTATAGTCAGCATGATACTTTCATTGTCGTTTCTTATCTGCGACAATGATTACGTCATAACGCTTTCGATACCTGTTATCTTTATAAGCAACGCATATTTCTCATACGCAAGCTATCGTGAGGGAACACGCAGTGTTGTGAACAATATTTTCAGAGCCGTAGTAATTTCGCCGTTTCACCATCTCGGCGCATTGTTCGCCGCTTTATTCAACAAGCGTGAAAAAACTTGTGACGGCGGAAAGAATTTCAAAAAAGCTCTGCCCGTAATAGCAGGCGCAGTTATGAGCATACCGCTGTGCGTGATAGTTGCTTTGCTGCTCGGTTCGGCAGATGAAGCTTTCGGAAGTCTGATCTCGTTTTCACCGGACGATCTGATAGAATGGATAGCGGATAATATAATTATGAATGTATTCATACTCCTGTTCTCAATGCCGCTTTCAATGTATATTTTCGCAGCGCCGTTTTCAAGAAGCTTCAAGATGCACAACGAAGACAGTATCCCCAAATCAAAGAGAACCGATACACGGATCGTTCCCCCTGCAATGTGCGCCGCATTTTTATCGCCGCTTGCGATTATGTACATTGTGTTCACAGCCTTGCAGGTGATACACGTATTCACGGCAAGCGTTCTCAACGATCCCGATTTCACATACGCAGAGTACGCACGCAGCGGATTCTTCCAGCTTTGCGCCGTTGCCGTTATAAATCTTGCTGTTATCTCGGTGATAATGTTCTTTGCAAAGAAAAACGAAAGGAAAGTGCTTCGTGTGTTCGTCGTGGTTTTTTGTGTGCTCACACACTGCCTTATAGTTACGGCGCTTTCAAAAATGCTTCTGTATATCGACATGTACGGCATGACACCGAAGCGCATCGAAACTTCCGTGTTCATGGTCTATCTATTCATAATGTTTGCTGTGCTGATCGTAAAGCAGTTCAAAACTAACATCTCGTTTACGAAGATCGGTTACTGCCTTGCGGCGGTGGTTCTTATCGCAATGTCATTCATACCGGTAGACCGCTTTATTGCACAGTACAACATAGACCACTACCGCAGCGGAGATATTTCATGGATGGGCTACTACGCCATGTTCGATCTTGACACATCTGCTATACCCGTTATTGCCGGGATAACACCGGAGGACGGAGAGGACGCATACAGTGAAGCACAAAACTATCTCAGAGATATAGATATATCCGAGTACGGCTTTACAAGAATGACAGTTTGGAACTACAACGTGCCACGAAGGATCGCAGCAGAGGTGCTGGAGTCGGTAATGATAACTTAAGGAACCACTGAATAAATCACGTCCTGTGGACTGAGCACCCATCTTGCTTGCACCCCAAGGGCACTTGTAACACATGCCGATCGGTCTGCGCCTT
>CACZYP010000043.1:0-1807 GCA_902785425.1 uncultured Ruminococcus sp.
TGTTTTTCGGCTTGCTTTGCTATACACATTTTTATTCAGCAGAAATAATTTTAACTTTTTTCATTTTAGGTCTTGACTTTTATTTGCAAGACTCCTTAAAGTAGAACTCATATTATGAATAAATTATACAAGGGATATTATAATACAGATAGAATTAAAAAACAAGAGTGAATGTGTGTCATTTGGTGATGATTGTGTGAAATAATAGTACACCATGATTAATGATTACATGAAAACGTAAAATTGTAAAATACCAAAAAAATTCAAAAACCCCCTTGACAACTCAAAGTTTCTCTGTTATAATAGATACGCTGTCCAAAGACAGCAGGTGCAGTTAAAACTGCTTAAAGTTTTCGCCTGCCGAGGAACGAGCGTAAAGTTATAATTGTGTAATTTTGTGCCTTTCCTCTTCTAACAGGGGAAAGGCTTTTTTAATACTATTCGGAGGTGAATCAATTTTGCCAAGTCAGAAGGTTCTTGAAGAAAAGAAAGCTGTCGTTGCAGGCGTTGCCGATAGACTTAAGAACTCCGTTGCAGGTGTTGTAGTAAGCTACGAGGGTATCAACGTTGAAGACGATACAAAGCTCAGAAAGGAACTCCGTGAGGCAGGTGTTCAGTACACTGTTGTTAAGAACACACTTCTCGGCAGAGCCGCTGAGGAAGTAGGTCTGGATGATCTTAAGGCTGTTCTTGAGGGTACAACTGCTCTCGCAACAAGCGCAGATGATCACACAGCTGCTGCAAGAATTCTCTCTAAGTATGCAGAGAATAATAAGAATTTCACAATCAAGAGCGGTTACCTTGACGGTAAGGTAGTAAGCGTTGATATGATCGACGCTCTTGCTAAGCTCCCGTCGAGAGAGGTTCTCCTTGCTACTGTTTGCAACGCCCTCAATGCTACTGTTGCAGGTTTCGCACGTGCAGTACAGGCTATCGCAGACAACGGCGGCGGAGAGGCTTCCATCGCAAAGAAGGAAGCAGAGGCTGCTCCCGCAGAGGCATAATTCAGGCTTCTGCCTACATTTACCGGCCGCTGTGCGGCTGAGTTGATTCGGGATATCCCGAAAACATGATTTTGATCATTATTTACAATTATATTGGAGGTAAATTACCATGGCATCAGAGAAGATTAATGCTATCGTTGAAGAAGTTGGTCAGCTCACAGTTCTTGAGCTTTCCGAGCTTGTATCCGCAATCGAAGAGAAGTTCGGCGTTTCCGCTGCAGCAGCAGTTGCAGTAGCAGCTCCGGGCGCAGGCGCAGGCGCAGCAGCAGCTGAGGAGAAGACAGAGTTTGACGTTGTCTTGGCCTTAAGGAAGCTAAGGAGCTCGTAGACGGCGCTCCGAAGACACTTAAGGAAGGCGTTTCCAAGGATGACGCTGAAGCTATGAAGGCTAAGCTCGAAGAAGTTAAGGCTGAGGTTGAACTTAAGTAATTTTGGCTTAAATTTGATTCACATAAAGGAACGTCTTTTACGGCGTTCCTTTTTTGTGCAAAAAAATAAGTCCGGGAGCTTCCCGGACTCAGCTTGTAGAAAAACAAAAAAACGCATAGCGTAAAGTTTTCGCCAAGCCTTTTTCAAAAGACTTGCAGGGTACAGGGGTGCGGTCTGCCGGTGGCAGACGTTGCCGCAAGGCAACAGCACCGACCGAGGCGGCAGCCGAGACGCTGGCGGCGCAGCCGTCTGAGGGGGGGTTCAGGCAAAGTTTCTTAAGGAACCACTGAATAAATCACGTCCTGCGGACTGAGCACCCATCTTGCTTGCACCCCAAGGGCACTTGTAACACATGCCGATCGGTCTGCGCCTTA
>CACZYP010000043.1:1839-33008 GCA_902785425.1 uncultured Ruminococcus sp.
CATCATAAATCAAAGTGTGTAACGCATATCTGTCTGCGGACACTGTCCGCAAATCTGACTGCGCAATATGGGCACTCGATTTAATCAGTGCTTCCTTAAGTTGTTGACATTGGGGACGGAGTTCCGCCCGCCGGAGGCATGCTTATGCCCCTAAGCTGCCAACTGCATCAGGTTTTATCGCCGTGACACGGCGACAAAAAAACTTATTGACAGAATGACGCTGCCGCAATTGATTGCGGCAGCGTCAGTGTTTATGTATTATCTCAACACAAATCCGATCTTCTTCATTGCTTTATCAAGCGTTCTCTGTGAGTATTTCTGTGCAAACTCTGCGGATTTTGTGTAGCACTCCTGCAAGTACGCTTTGTCTGCGATATACTTCTCAAAGCGCTCCTGAACGGGTCTGAGCTCTTCTACAACGGCTTCGCCTACAGCTGTCTTGAAGTCGCCGTAGCCCTTGCCTTCAAATTCCTGCTCGATCTGCTCATACGTCTTGCCTGTGATCGTAGCGTAAATGCTCATGAGGTTATTGATGCCGTCCTTGCCTTCACCGTATGCAACGTGTGCGTCGCTGTCTGTTACGGCACGCTTGAATTTCTTCATTATTACATCGGGCTTGTCAAGCAGCGTGATAAAGCTGTTTACATTTTCGTCCGATTTGCTCATCTTCTTTGTAGGATCCTGCAGGCTCATTACACGTGCGCCGCTCTTTGCGATGTACGGATCTGGCACCTTGAATGTCGGGCTGTAGATGCCGTTGAAGCGCTCTGCGATGTTTCTTGCAAGCTCCAGGTGCTGCTTCTGATCTGCGCCTACCGGAACCATATCTGCCTGATAAAGCAGGATATCGGCTGCCATCAATGCAGGATAAGTGAAAAGACCTGCATTTACATTATCGGCATGCTTGAGCGACTTATCCTTGAACTGAGTCATTCTCGAAAGCTCACCGAACTGTGTGTAGCAGTTGAGCACCCATGCAAGCTGAGCGTGAGTAGTTACGTGGCTCTGAATAAAGAACGGGCTTTTCTTGGGGTCGATACCGCATGCAAGCAGTGAAGCATATGCCTCGTAAACGTTCTTTCTGAAAGCTGCAGGCTCCTGGCGAACCGTTATTGTGTGCAGATCGGCAAGAGCAAAAATGCAGTCGAATTCATCCTGCATAGTTACCCAGTTTTTGAGCGCTCCGAGGTAATTGCCGAGTGTGATCGTGCCGGAAGGCTGGATCGCACTGAATACTATCTTTTTCTTTTCTTGTGCCTGTTCCATTAATTAAAGCTCCTTTGCCATTTTGCCGAGTATCTCGATGCCCTTTTTGAGCTGCTCGTTTGTCGGCGTTGAGTAGTTTATTCTGAATGAATTTGTTTTGTCTGTCGGGTTTGCCATAAATGCCGAGCCCGGAACTACGCAGACCTTGTTCTGTACTGCTTTCATGCAGAAGTCCTGCATGTCAACTCTTTCGGGAAGATCGCACCACAGGAAAAGTCCGCCGTCGATCTTCTGATACGTGATATTAGGCAGAAGATGCTCGTCCATCAGCTCCATAGTATATGCCGCCTTTTTGCGGTAGATCTCACGAAGGCGTGCAAGGTGAGCGTCGAAATCATACTTTGTAAGGAATTCGCAGCAAACGAGCTGTGACCAGATATTCGTGTGAACGTCCTGCCCCTGTTTGCATACGACCATCTTCTGAATTATCTCCTTCGGGGCGATAGTGTAGCCTACACGCATTCCGGGGGAGATGACCTTTGAGAAGCTGCCTGCGTAGATAACGAGGCCTTCCGTGTCAAAGCTCTTGATGCACGGCAGGAATTCGCCAGAGAAGCGCAGATCTCCGTAGGGGTTGTCCTCGATGATGAGAACGCCGTATTTTTTGGCAAGCTCATAAACTGCACGGCGCTTTTCAAGGCTCATGGTAACGCCCGAGGGATTCTGGAAATTCGGTATCGTATAGATGAACTTCACACGCTTTTCTGTTTTGAGCGCATTTTCAAGAGCTTCGATATCCATGCCGTCGCTCGTGATCGGCACACCCACAAGGCGTGCATTGTAAGAGCGGAACGTGTTGAGCGAGCCGATAAATGACGGATTCTCGCATATGACGACATCGCCTTCGTTGAGAAGCGCCTTGCTTGCAAGATCCATGATCTGCTGTGCGCCCGATGTGATGAGTATATCATCGTTTTCACTGCCTACATCATGCTTTTCCTTCATATACTTTGTAAGGAACTGACGAAGCGGTGTATAGCCTTCCGTAACGCTGTACTGAAGTGCAGCGATCGGATCCTCTGCAAAAAGGCGTGCAGAGATCTCTGCGATCTCCTTAGCCGGGAACGCTTCGGGTGAAGGATTTCCGGCTGAAAGCGAAACGACCGTCGGATCGGCGGCGTATTTAAAGATCTCTCTTATAGCGGACGGCTTGAGCGTCTGCACTCTGTCCGAGAAAACGTATTCCATAATCAGTCATCTCCCAATAATAATAGATTCTTTTATATTTTATCACAAGACAATATAATAATCAACGATTTTCTATCTACAGCAGGAAGCTTTTGCTGCCCGGTTCAGCTGACACCGCAATTTGTTTGAAGCAACAAAAAAGCCCTTGACAGACCTTAATTTGATCTGTCAAGGACGGATTATCAATGACCCGTGGTGCCACCTTGATTCGCAGCAATAAAGCTGTGCACTTTGCGAGATACATTTATATCTCCGGCTGTTGACGTAAGCCCTCACGTTGCGGGATAATAAGCAAAAACGCCGTTCACCGCACCCTCGGCGACCCATTTAATAAGCAGTGACTATCCGGCTTTCAGCACCCCGGACTCTCTGTAAGCTCTTTTCTTATTTTTACTCTCGCCTCATCGGTTTATTGTATTCAATTCGGATATATCTTACCACTTTACGGAAGGAAAGTCAAGAGGGAACGGGAAATATGTTGTTCAATTGACAATTGACAATGGATAATGGACAATTTCGGAACTTGCCTGCGGCGAGTTGATTTGTATTAGTTCTTGCAAAGCCGATCTTTATTTGCTGCCGGGAAAAAACTATCAATTTTGAAAACACTAATAAAATTAAGCACGCAGTACTTCCGCAAATTTCTATTTTACATTTTCAATTTAATAAAAAGGCGAACGAAGTGAGCATTTCCGCAATTATCAATTGTCCATTGTCAATTGATAATTGACAATTGCGGACCTTGCCTGCGGCGAGTTGATTTGTATTAGTTCTTGCAAAGCCGATCTTTATTTGCTGCCGGGAAAAAACTATCAATTCTGAAAACACTAATAAAATTAAGCACGCAGTACTTCCGCAAATTTCTTTTTACATTTTCAATTTAATAAAAAGGCGAACGAAGTGAGCATTTCAGCAATTATCAATTGTCCATTGTCCATTGTCAATTGTCAATTATTAAAGCTTGCCGTATTCATCAGCACCTGCCCTTTTTGTATGTCAATGAGGCCGTAGCTGCATGAGAAGCGCTGCAGGGAGCCGGGGTTCATTATTTGCAGATCGCCGTCATATTCGATGTCGGGCATGTGCGTATGTCCGTAAAGGGCAATATCGGCGCCGTTCTGACGTGCCACCGATTTAAGCCCCGACATGCCGAATTTCACGCCCTCAACATGACCGTGACAGATGTAGAACTTCTTTCCCTCTATCGTGCGTATCTCGTTGTTCGGCAGGGGGCAGCTCCAGTCGCAGTTTCCACGAACGCCGATAAACATTTTGTCCGGAAAATTCTTTTTCACTTCTTCAAAATCGCTGTATCCGTCGCCGCAGAAGATAACCACCTCTGCTTTCGGCTTGCTTCTTACAAGCCTGTCGAAAGTAACGTAGTCGCCGTGTGTGTCGGAAACGACAAGTATCTGCATGGTATCATCCTTTCTTCTAACGATATCTCTTTTATAAATTATCCGACATATTTGTAAAAAAGTCAATGACCCTGCGAAACATTTTTGAAGCTTTAAAGATATTATGGTATAGGGAAATTTTTTTAAAAGCTGTATAAACGCCCTTGTGTCTGACCAAACTATTTACAGCGGACGTTCCCTTATTATCAAACGGATTTTTCCTACGGAGATGAAAGATGTGAATGTAAGAAGAGGAGAAATATATTACGCCGATCTTAGTCCCGTTGTAGGTTCTGAGCAGGGCGGAGTGCGCCCCGTGCTGATCGTTCAAAACGATGTCGGCAACAAATACAGCCCGACGGTGATCGCCGCCGCAATAACGAGCCGCCGTGACAAGGCGAGTCTGCCTACTCATATAAAGGTAGACGCAGTGTCGGGCGGACTTTCAAAGGACAGCGTTGTGCTGCTCGAACAGATCAGAACGATAGATAAGCGCAGGCTTCGTGAACGCATGGGCTGCCTTGATGTAAGCTCTATGAACCGTGTTGACGAGGCTATTTCCATAAGCTTCGGGCTGACATAGTATGCACATAAATATCACGTTTGTTATGTGAAATACAACAAATTTGCACAGCTTCGTTACAAAAACAAATGGATATTGTTGACATTTTTGAGCAATGAGTGTAAAATATAAAGTAATTACAGTATGCTAAAAAACATTGTTTTCAAAGCGTATGGAGGGGATCTTTATGTTTAAGCTCAGGAAAACGATCTGCTTAATAATGTCGGCGGTAACAGCGGCTGCTGCCGTTTCGTTTTCATCATTATCCGCAAGCGCTTCATATATGCTTATGGGCGACGTAAACTGTGACGGCAGCGTTACTCTGCGTGACGCAACGGTTGCACAGAAGATCGATATCGGTCTTGTAAACGCTAACAGCGATCAGAAGTATGTGGGGGATATGGATAAGAACGGAACTGTTTCTGTAAGTGACGCTTACCTTATACAGCGCCTTGCAACTCGTGACCCCGATGTTATGAACGGAAACGAGTCTGCCGGTATTCCTGCTTTTTGTCCGAGCCGTGCATACAGAGTCGGTTTCTATGATGCGTTGAACGCAGAAAGAACGACTCAGGGCTTGTCAACGATCACTTATACGGAAGGCATGCTTGCGGCAGGGCAGGAGCTTTGTCAGGCATGGTATCTCGATTTTATGGATCAGGTAGAAGAGTCGTCAAAGCAGTATTACGGTGACAGAATAGTTGAAGATCAGTACGGCAGAACGAAGCGCTACTACACAGTGTTCGCAGACTACGGCATGCAGAACGGTTCGTCAAGTGCACTCGTAAATGCGTCGTACGGTGCAAGCCCCAACGGCAAGTCGTTCTTCTCATCATTAAGAAGCGACTACAAAAGATACGGTGAAAGCAGCTCGTATTATTCGATCTATCACGATGTACTGATGAACCCGGATCTTACGGTGCTGTGTGTAGGTCAGATAGAAACATCATCAAGAACAGCCCTTTGGATCATAACGGGATACTGATAAGTTTAAGTCAAAGGCATCTATGAGAAGCAGCGCTCATAGATGCCTTTGTTTTGTTGATGAATCTATTTCTTGGAATTATAATTTGTATAATACATAAATTGTTTTCGGCGAAATCCGGACTATGTCAGTTTTCCGTCCGGCACATTGGCTTCGCCTCGTGCCTGCTATATCTGTAACGCCGGTTTCTTTTTGTGCTTCGCACGCTTTTTTAGTGAACTGTTCCTTCTTTGCTTTTTTTTCGCAGGGGTTCCACCCCTGCATCCAATGTTAACAACTTAAGGATTTTTATACTGAAAACTGAAGACTTAAGACTGAAAACTGAATAATGTCGGAAGTGCTGCGCACTTGTTTTTATGGAAAAGTTCAAAAAACTTAAATACAATAAAAAGAGCGAAGCGATTTTCCAATATTATTCATTCTTCAGTTTTAAGCTTTCAGTCTTAAGTTGTTGACATTGCCCCTGCACCCTGCCCGCTTTTTGAAAAAAGCGGGGCAAAAACTTTCGGTTATGAGTTGCTTTAAATATATGTTGTCTTGTTCTGAGATCAAAAAAATTACGAACGGCGCTTTTAATTTTATCGTGATTTGTTGCAGTTTTTTATGTTTTGTGCTACAATAAATATATGTGTAACTACAAGGAGGTGTGAACGTGAGCTTTACAAAGCTTCTCGGCGAGTGCGAAGCGGCATTTCAGCTTGATACTCTTTGCTCCGGCAGACGTCTGCCGCATGCGGTGATATTCGAGAGCCGTGATGCGGAGCTTGCAAGGAAAGCGGCGGTCGAGCTTGCGGCAGCTTTTTTGTGCGAAAACGAAGGTAAACGCCCTTGCGGCGTATGTAAAGCGTGCAAAAAGGTCTTTGAAGGCGTTCACCCCGATGTGTACACAGTTGAAACAACGGGCGGCAAACAGGCAACGGGCGTAGGGGAGATACGAGAGATGATCTCCGACTGCTACATCAAGCCGAACGAGGGCAGCGGAAAGGTCTATTTTATCTTCGATAAGATGACTCCGGAAGCGCAGAATGCGCTGCTCAAAATTCTCGAAGAGCCGCCGCAGTTTACGCAGTTTGTCATCACGGCGGAAAAATCAACGCTGCTTTTGAAAACGGTGCTGTCACGCTCCGTTTTGTTCAAAATAGGCGACAACGGCGAGCGTGACAAGCTGTATGACGAGGCTTACGATGTTGCGCTTGAAATAGCCCGTGCAGTTCCGGAAAACATAGAGCTTCCGCTGCTTGCGGCAACGGGCAGGCTTATAAAAAGCCGTGAGCTTACGCAGCAGACGCTTGAAATTCTTGCGGAGTTCTTTTCGCAGGCGCTTGAAGAAAAATTTCTGGGCGAAAGCGGCTTTGAGCCTCACATCACTAATATGACACGAATAATGCGGCGCAGCTCGATAGTAAAGCTTTACGACGTAGTTATGAAAGCGCAGGAGATGCTTTCTCACAACTGCAATATGAACGTTCTTGCGACGTGGCTTTGTGCAAATATAAGAGAGAGCAGACACTGAGATAAAATGGGGGATAATTATGGCTGAGATAATCGGCGTTAGATTTAAAGACGTAGGAAAGGTATACTACTTTGACCCGTCGGGCAACGAACTGAAACTTGACGATAAGGTCATTGTAGAAACAGCACGAGGCGTGGAGTGCGGCAGTGTGGCTATTGAGAACAAGGATATTCCCGATAAGTCGATCACACATCCGCTCAAAAAGATAATCCGCCCGGCAACGGCAGCGGACCTTAAAAAGCTTGAAGACAATAAACGCAAGGAAGAGCGTGCTTTCAAGATCTGCGTGAAGAAAATAGAAGAGCAGAAGCTTGACATGAAGCTTGTAAATGTAGAGTATACGTTTGACAATAAGAAGATACTGTTCCACTTTACCGCAGACGGCAGAGTGGATTTCAGAAACCTTGTAAAAGAGCTTGCGAGCGTGTTCCACACACGCATAGAGCTTCGCCAGATAGGCGTAAGAGACGAGGCTAAAATGCTCGGCGGCATCGGCATCTGCGGCAGACCGTTCTGCTGCAATTCGTACATGGGTGAGTTCCACCCTGTTACGATCAGAATGGCAAAGGAGCAGGGTCTTTCGCTCAACCCCGTAAAAATATCGGGCACATGCGGCAGACTTATGTGCTGCCTCAAATACGAGCAGGCGGCATACACCGATCTTCTCAAAACTGTGCCGAAAGAGGGCGCAACCGTTATGACGCCGAACGGCGAGGGTACTGTTATCGAGACGAATCTGATAAGCCGTGTGCTTAAAGTAAAGCTCAAAAAATCGCCCGATGCAGCGCCGCTTTCCATAAAGGCAGACGAGGTAAAGCTGCTTAAAGACGCTCAGATCAAGGTCAATAAGAAAGAGCTTGAAGAGCTGAAAAATCTTGAATAAACAAAGTCTCAGATCGTTTAAAAAGCGCACAGCCGGAAGTTTTCGCCAAGCCTTTTTCAAAAGGCTTGCGGGGTGCAGGGGTGCGGGTCTCCGGTGGAGATCTCTGCGTAGCAGAAGCACCGACCGAGGCGGTAGCCGAGACGAAGCCCCTGCAAAAGCAGGAAATTGAGACATAGTAAAAAAATAGTGCAATAGAATAACCGTGCGAAGCACCAAAAAAATAGTAACCGGCGTTACGAATAAAACAGGCACGAGGCGAAGCCAATGTGCCGGATGGAAAACTGATAAAGCACAAATTCCCAAATATAGACAACCTGAAATCATGAATAAACAAGATTTATTATTTGGAAATTTTATAAAAACGCTTGCTTTTCAAGTCGTTTTATGATAAAATATAAACAATAAATTAGCTTAGGAGGTTATTACAATGGCTTACAAGATCACTGACGAATGCATCTCCTGCGGCGCTTGCGCTGCTGAGTGTCCCGTTGAGGCTATCGCTGAGGGCGACGGCAAGTACGAGATCAATGCAGATACTTGCATTTCCTGCGGCAACTGCGCTAATGTCTGTCCCGTAGGCGCTCCCGTTGAGGAGTAATTCGTTAAAAGTACAAAGTACATAAAACGAAACCAAGAGCCCGATTCGTTCGGGCTCTTTTTGTTGTTAAAAAACAAACATGCCCTGCAAGCTTGCTTGCAGGGCATTAGTCTGTCAGTAAATCTACGCTTTAGAAATATGTTCATGGGTCGCTTTTTTGTGTAATTCAGGCTTTGCTGATCTTTCGTCCGGCACATTGGCTTCGCCTCGTGCCTGCATTATTCGTAAGGGTACTTACGTTTTTGTGCTTCGCACGCTGTTATTATTGCTGTGATTTACTCTTTTAAACTCAAACTTTTTTTTCGGGGCTGCTCGCCCCGAACCCTCGGCAGCTTTTTTGAAAAAAAGCTGCGCAAAAAACTTTTGGATGTGTGCTTTCATCATTTTTGCAGCGGCTCAACATATCTGTATACCATAGCTTCAAGAAACTCCGGAAATACGCCTGTCCAGTATGTGTCGGTGTGCATGCCCCATTCATTGTAATGAAGCGTTATTTTTTTCTTTGGGTAATCCATTTCAAGCAGGCGGTCATACATTTGCGTAACATACGGGTCGGTGTCGCCGCCTTCTTCGCCTGTGTACAGATAGATAAACGGCATTTCACCGTTAAAGTTCTTTTTCTCTAAATAGCTTCTCCAGCTATTGTCATCGTACATGTGGAACGATGGGGAGAATGCGCCTACTGTGCCGAACTGTTCTGGGTGCTCCATCGTGATATAGAACGCTTCAAGCCCGCTCAATGAGATCCCGGCTATCGAAGTGTGCAGCGGATCGTGATAGACATTATAATTATCCTTGATATACGGAACAACTGTTCCGCTTATGAAGTCGGACAATTCGTTTCCGAGCATTTGCTTATGCATTGGTTCAGAGGGTGTTGCACCGATATCGGGTACAAGCTCATCGTCACGGCTGCATGCGGTCATATCACCGAATGTGTCTATCGCAACGATGATCGTTCTGTATCCTATCGTTTCCATCATGCTTTTTGCCTGTATCGTCAGGTTGCAGCAGTCCTTCGGATTCTGACATTTCTTTCCGAGATTTACCATCCCCGGGGAATCAAGCGCATATATCACGGCATATCTTTCCATTGAGTTCGGATTGTAATCGTCGGGCGTCCATACGTGGATCGTTTTGTTGCAGCCGTTGAAAGGCAGTTCGATATCATCGAATTCGGGGTAGTAATCTATCTCTTCACCCTGTGTATACGGCAAAAATCCGAGATCGGAGTTATACCAGCCGCTTACACACTTGTTGAAAGCGAAGGTTTTTGTGTGCATGCTGCCGCACGTAACGTATGCCATGTTGTAATCGGCACAATTGCCCTCGCAGACAAAGGTGAACGAATCGTCGTCTTCGGCGACTTTTATCATTGGTATATCCTGGCTTTCTTCGCTGTCACTGTTGAAAAAAGTGGCAACGGCGTTTTCACTTTTGTTTTTATCTTTGAAATACAGGATATGATGATTCTCGTCCGTATCGATCGGCTTTTTTGCACCGCACGCAGTTAACATCGTCATTATCATTGCTGCCGCCAATATTAACGCTGTGATCCTTTTCATGATCGCTCTCCTTTTATAATGCTTTGATTCAAAAGTATATGACACGACTTTTCATTTTCTGATACTATTATCACTCATTAATCTGAAGATAATATTAAGAAAAAGAATTTTTTGAAAAATTTTTACCGATACGATAAGCGAAAAGAAAAAAGAGCCTTCCCGAAGGAAAGCTCTTTAAAAATCAAATCAACATCAAGCCTGGAACTTGCTGGGGCTGATCTTTACAGACGGACCCATTGTAGAAGCAACTGCGCAGGACTTAACGTACTGACCCTTTGCAGCAGCAGGCTTAGCCTTTACGATAGCGCCCATGAGTGTGTCGAAGTTCTCCTGGAGCTTCTCTGCACCGAAGGATGCCTTGCCGATGGGGCAGTGGATGATGTTTGTCTTGTCAAGACGGTACTCGATCTTACCGGCCTTAGCCTCTTTGATAGCCTTAGCGATATCCGGTGTTACAGTACCTGCCTTCGGGTTCGGCATAAGGCCGCGAGGACCAAGTACACGACCGAGACGGCCAACGAGACCCATGCAGTCGGGAGTTGTGATAAGAACATCGAAGTCCATCCAGTTTTCCTGCTGGATCTTCTGAGTCATATCCTCTGCGCCTACGAAGTCTGCGCCTGCCTCTTTTGCGAGGTCAACGTTTGCGCCCTTGCAGATAGCAAGAACTCTTACGTTTTTACCTGTACCGTTCGGAAGAACGATAGCACCTCTGACCTGCTGGTCAGCGTGTCTGCCGTCTACGCCGAGCTTAACGTGAACTTCTACTGTCTCGTCAAACTTAGCCTTTGCAGTGCTGATAACTGCTTCCATAGCCTCTTTCGGCTCATAAAATTTTGTTCTGTCGAGCGTCTTAGCGCTGTCAACATACTTCTTACCGTGTTTCATCAGTTTTCCTCCCTGTAGAGTGGTAATTGCGGATATTGTCCTCCCACCCGGGTATTAAGTCAGATTAGTCTACAACAACTACGCCCATGCTGCGTGCTGTTCCCGCTATCATGCTCATAGCAGACTCTACACTTGAAGCATTCAAGTCCTTCATCTTCTGCTCGGCAATCTTTCTGACCTGCTCACGGGTTATATTTGCGACTTTCGTCTTGTTCGGTACACCTGAACCGCTCTGGATGTTGCAAGCCTTCTTGATGAGGACTGCAGCAGGAGGGGTCTTTGTGATGAACGTAAAGGAACGGTCTGCGTATACTGTGATGACTACAGGAATGATCATTCCTACGTCGTTCTTTGTACGCTCGTTGAATTCCTTAGTAAATGCCATAATGTTTACGCCGTGCTGACCTAATGCAGGACCAACAGGCGGTGCCGGTGTAGCTTTTCCGGCAGGTATCTGGAGTTTAATAAATCCTGTTACCTTCTGAGCCATTTTAATTGCACCTCCAAAAATAGTGGTAAAACGGAATGTTAAAAGAATTTCATTCCTCCCACGAACGGGCTTTCACCCGTTTGCGCAGACAACGCTGCGCCGTGCGGCAAAAGCCGCATCAAGTCAGACAGGTTCTACCTGATCCAACTCAAGATCAGCCGGCGTTTCCTGACCCATCATGTGGATTATTACGCTGACTGTTTTGTTGTCGAAATCGATATCTTCAACCTTAACGATCCTGTCCTCAAAGGGACCGTCGATAATGCGAACGGTATCGCCGACACTGTACGGAACCTCGATTGTTCTCGATTCCACACCCATTCTTACAGCCTCTTCGTCCGAAAGGGGAACAGGCTTAGATTCGGGTCCGACAAAGCCCGTGCAGCCTCTGATATTCTTAACTACATACCAGGACTCGTCGGTGTACACCATTTTGATAAAAACATATCCGGGGAACAGCTTGCGCTCGACCTCTTTGGTCTTGCCGTCGCTTATCTCCTCTACCTTTTCAACAGGCACCTGTACGTCCTCGAAAAGGTTGTGCAGATTTCTGTTTTCGATGGTCGTTCTCAGCGTTGAAGCTACTTTGTTTTCATAGCCCGAATATGTGTGAACGACATACCATCTAAACTCTCCAGACACTTGGCACCCATCCTTTCGGTCTTGATCAGATGTCGATGATCAGCTTCAGCAATGCGATGAAGCCTGTATCGAGACCGTATACGAACAAACCTACTATAACGAGTACGCTAAGTACGATACCAACGTTCTTGAACGTTGCCTTCGGAGTCGGCCACACGATCTTTTTGATCTCGCTGCGGCATTCTCTGAAGTATTTAGCGATCTTAGCGAAAACAGAAGGCTTTTTCTCAGGCTTCTTATCAGCCTTTTTGTCGGCAGATTTCTTCTCGGAAGTCTTCTTTACGTTCTCTGCCTTAGCCTCTTCAGCCTTGGTCTCCTGAACGTTTTCGGAAGCCTTTTCAAGAGTAACGTTTGATACGTTCTTCTTGGAAGAAACGTTCTTTTTGCTGCCTGACTTTTTCTTTTTAGCCATTGAGCAAACCTCCGTTACTTCGTTTCCTTATGAGTTGTGTGCTTCTTGCAGAATCTGCAGTACTTGCTCATCTCAAGTCTGTCGGGATCGTTCTTCTTGTTCTTCATGGTGTTGTAGTTGCGCTGTTTGCACTCAGTGCAGGCCATTGTGATCTTCACTCTCATTGTAGCGGCACCTCCGTTTAGGGCACAAAAATAAAAACCCCTTTCGAGGTACTTTAAATTTTACCATAGTTAAAGCAATGTGTCAAGGGAATTTTAAAATAATTTTTGGCAATTTCAGGGATATTATCTATGGTTTATCGCTAAAATATTTTCTTGGACAGAAATATAAATACTGCTTGGCAACAAACCGTTGATTTGAAAATAAGTTTGCAGAATAACTAAGGAAGCACTGATTAAATCGAGTGCCCATATTGCGCAGTCAGATTTTTAGTCAGATTGCATGAAACGACCGCAGGAATACTGACGTATTTCAAGTGACGTATTTCAAGGGAGTTGAGTGCAAGATGACAAAAAGATGCAAGCAAGATGGGTGCTCAGTCCGCAGAACGTGATTTATTCAGTGGTTCCTTAGGCTTTTATTTTAACCGTCCGGCACATTGGCTTCGCCTCGTGCCTGCTTTTTTCTTAAATGGCACTTACATTTTGTGCTTCGCACGCTTATTTTATTGCCCTGTTTTGGCGTCGCTTTAACTTTTGCAGGGGCGCTGCCCCTGCACCCCGCAAGCCTTTTGAAAAAGGCTTGGCGAAAACTTTCTGATATGTTCTTTTTTACTTTTTTCTATAAATTAAGCTGCCGCAAAACTGCGGCAGCCCGTTTCATTGATATAATTATTTACAGAATCCCGATGGTCGGTTTTGACACAGGTTCTCTTGTCTTTGCCGTTGCTCTGATGAATACGCAGCTCAGAGCAGGAACATTTACGCTGCCTGTTTCGCTGATCTTGCATTTGTCGGAAGTAGCAAGCTCGATGCTGCATTCGTTGTAGATGTATCCTCTCGGGAGCGTTACCTCGGTGTCTTCGCTGCCTGCATTGAAGATGCAGACGATGCGTCCGTTTTCGTCGTATCTTACGTAGGACATAAGTCTGTCTTTGCAGTATACGTCCTTGAACTCACCGTCGTTGAAGCAAGTGAAGTCTTTGCGGAACTTTGCAAGCTTCTTGTGCCATTCAAGAAGATCCTTATCTTCCTTGCCCCAGGGGAATGTCGAACGGTTGAAAGGATCTTTGTAGCCTTCAACGCCTGCTTCGTCGCCGTAGTAAACGCAGGGGAAGCCCGGAAGTGTGAACTGCATGCCTGCCGCAAGGTGCATGAGCTTCAGGCCGTGTTCTCTCTGTTCGGGAGTAAGCTTGGTGTTTGCCTGGAACTCTCTGCCTCTGTTATTGAGCGGCTCGCCCGCAAGAACGGTTATCGTTCTCTCCGTGTCATGAGTCGTTACGAAGTTCATAAGGTTCTTGATAACGGGGCGGGGGTAGTTCTCCATGATGCAGAGGATACCCTCCATAATATGGAAAGCGTCAACGCCGTGCAGATATTCAAGGATAGCGCTTCTGAACGGGTAGTTCATTACGGTATCGAGCTGTTCGCCGAGCAGGAACTTTCTGCGTGAGCCGTAGCTTTCTTTATTAGATGCGTCTTCCCATACCTCGCCGATAACGATAGCGTCCTCGTCCTCTGCCTTTACAGCGGAGCGGAGGTTTTTGATGAAGATATCGGGAAGCTCGTCGGCAACGTCGAGTCTCCAGCCGCTGTTGCCTGCTTTTATCCACTTGCGGATAATACCGTTCTCGCCGTTTATATATTCGTTGAAGCCGGGATCGTCCTCTCGTGTGTTCGGCAGTGTATCGAAGCCCCACCATGAGTTGTAGCCGTTAGGCCAGTTGTTGAAATCGTACCAGCTGAAATACGGTGATTCTTTTGAGTTGTAAGCGCCGAGCGTTTTGTATCTGCCCTGACGGTTGAAGTATTTCGAGTCGGAGCCTGTGTGTGAGAATACGCCGTCGTTTATGATGCGGATACCTCTCTTTTTAGCTTCGGAGCAAAGCGTTTTGAAGTCTTCCTCCGTGCCGAGCAGCGGATCGATGTCCTCGTAGCTCGCCGTGTCGTAACGGTGGTTGGAATAGGCTTCAAATATCGGGTTGAGGTAGATGCACGTAACGCCGAGATCTTCAAGGTAATCGAGCTTCTGTGTTATGCCCTTGAGGTCGCCCTCGAAGAAGTCTGTGTTTGTGATAACGCCCTCAAAGTTCGGTCTCCATTCGGGAGTATCGTCCCACGAAGCGTGGTACTCTCTGTCTGTTCTGCCTTCTCTTTTGCTTTCGCCGGAGAAATAGAAGCGGTCGGGGAAGATCTGATACATAACGCCGCCTGCGGGCCAGTCGGGAGTTTTGAAGCCCTTTTTGTAGCAGGTGAGCTGCCACGAATAGATGATGCTGTAGTCGATGCGTGCAACGGAGCCGAAATCTCTTACAAGGAAACGAAGTCCGTCCGGAGTATCGAGCTGGAAAGAGTACCAGTAAAGGCCAAATTTTTTCGGGATAAAGTCGCACTCCCAGATCTCGCATTCGTCAGCCATGCCGTCCCACAGCATGGTGTAGTTGTCACGCTTGCTGTTGTTGTTTTCATTGATAACGATAAGGTGAGCTTTGCTGCACTTGAGTGAAAGCGGCACCTTGATCCTGAAATGAACGGTAGTTCCCTCTTCAACAGCGCCCGAGGGGCTGCGGTAGTAGGGACTTCTTGAATTAAATATCTGATCCATAAAATCAATCCTTTGTGCCGAAACGGCATATTTTCGCATTATTATACATTATATATCTTAATACGGGCAAGTCTTGTTGTCAATCCGCAAAATGACGGATTTACCGTAAAATTTTGTTTATTTTTAACTTTTACAAATAAGAGTATTATCATATTGTAATTATCATTTGTTTTATTGCGGAACCAATTATTCCATAATATCAATTTTTTTACTAAAAAGTTACAAAAGGATAATTTTAATTCTAATATCGAAATATAATGTAAGAATTATTTGATATAATAAGCTATAAGTGTAATTAGGTTTGATACAAATCAGACATTTACGACAATTTGTGCCCGATTTGGTAACAGCGGACACATCAGCGAGGGGAAACCGATTGAGAATAAGAAGAAAAAAATGGGCAAGGCCGGAGCTTGATGTCTGTCCGTTCTTTGAAAAAGAGCCCGAACAGAGAATAGGCAAGTGGGCGGAGTGCTTTTCAAAAAAGCAGCCGTTTTATCTGGAGCTTGGCTGCGGAAAGGGGACCTTTGCCGCAGAGCTTGGCGTCAGAGAGCCGAACGTCAATATCCTTGCACTTGACATCAAGAGCGATATGCTCGGCACGGCAAGACGAAACATCGTTGCAAAATACGAAGAAAACGGCAGAGAAGCAGATAACGTTATGCTCACGGCGTACAACGTCGAGCATCTTGAAAAGATCCTTTCAAAAGAGGACGAGGTGCAGCGCATCTACATAAACTTCTGCAACCCGTGGCCGAAGCCTAAGCATAAAAAGCGCAGACTGACATACCCGAACAAGCTTGCAAAGTACAGCGAGCTTTTGCCGCAGGGCGGCGAGATACGTTTCAAAACGGACGACCTTCCGCTTTTTGAAGAGAGCCTTGAGTATTTTGCACAGAGCGGCTACGATATTGTCTATGAGACACGTGACCTTCACAACAGCGATGTTAAAGACAATATACTTACCGAGCATGAGATAATGTTCAGCGAACAGGGGATAAAGATAAATTTCCTGATAGCTGTTAAGAAATAAAAACTAAATGGTCTCAAAACAGACTGTAACTTTAATTGAATCCCGAAAAAGGAGTAACACGACATGAAAAAGATCTTAGTGTGCGAAGACGAAGCGGCTATCCGTGATTTCGTCGTTATCAATCTTACAAGAGCAGGCTATGATGTTATCGAAGCCGAAAACGGCGACGAGGCTATCAAAAAATACGACGATATCAACGGCGACCTGGACGTTGCGATCCTTGACGTAATGATGCCCGGCTCCCGTGACGGCTTTGCTGTCTGCAAGGAGCTTCGTGCAAGAAACGGCGGCATCGGCATTATCATGCTCACCGCAAGAACACAGGAGATGGACAAGGTAACGGGCCTTATGCTCGGCGCAGACGACTACGTTACAAAGCCGTTCTCTCCTTCGGAGCTTGTTGCGAGAGTAGATGCGCTCTACAGAAGAGTTTCGCTTGCAAAGGCAAACATAGAGAGCAACTTCAAGGAGGAGATAAAGTCGGGCGATTTTGTGCTCAATCTCCGCAACAGAACGCTGCTCAAAAACGGCAAGACCATCGAGCTTACACAGGTCGAGTTCCAGATCATGGAGTATTTCTTCTCGAACCCCGGCAAGGCGCTTGACAGAGTGAATATTCTCAATCACGTATGGGGCGTAGCTTACGTCGGCGAAGAAAAGATCGTAGACGTAAACATCAGAAGACTCCGCATGAAGGTAGAGGACGAGCCGTCTAACCCGAAATATATCGTTACCGTATGGGGCCTCGGCTATAAGTGGGACGCATGACCGCTCACTTCGTTCGCTTAGTGAATAGTAAATGGTGAAGAGCGGATAGTGTAGGAAAAGCTGTGCTTCCGCAATTTTCCGTTTTCAAGTTTCAATTTTCCGCCCGGGGCGGTTTGTAGATCTAAAGAATAGCGTACAGGAAAACTGTGCGCATTATTCTTTATATCGGAGGCTTTTGTTTTGAGTAATAGTTTGGTTAAAAGATGGCTGCTGAAGTATATGATATATACGTTTGCATTCATTGTGGTGATAGTGTTTGCCGCTTCTTTCGCAGTTAAGAAGTATTATGACGACGGTGCGAAAAAAGAGCTTTTGCGGCTCGGCGAGTATGCAGCTCAGTCGTACAGCGAGTCGCAGGATATATCGGACGGTGAAGAGTGGGCAGCGGCGTATCTTGATAAATTGGATAAAAAAGAATCTGCTGACGTTGCTGCGGCTGACGAAAGCGGACGTGTATATAAAATGATAGGCTCGAGCAGCGAGATCACAGCGGCTCGTGATTTAGTTGCAACATCGCCTGCCGTGCCGGAGGACGGAGTGTTCCATATTGAGAATCTTCCGTCGGGCGAACGTGTGCTCAGCCGAACTACCGTTATACGTGACGAGAAAGGCGCATTTGTAACGGCGCTGACGTTTTACGAGCCTATGCAGGAAACGGACGACAGAGTTACTATAGCGCTCATAGTTATAGTGTTCGGAGCGGTGCTGCTGCTTGCAATGTTTATCGTGCCGACGCTTCTGTTCCTGAACTCGATAGTCAAGCCTGTAAGGGAGCTTCGGGCTACCGCACACATGATCGCTCAGGGTGATTACGACGCCCGTGTCGATAAAATGTACGACGACGAGATCGGCGAGCTTGCCGACTCCATAAACTGCATGGCGGAGGATATCAAGAATTCCGACGCAATGAAGAACGATTTCATCTCGTCCGTTTCACACGAGCTGCGAACTCCGCTGACTGCCATCAAGGGTTGGGCGGAAACTATGGCAGATGAAAACACAAAGCCCGAATTGATGAAAAAGGGTTTTGAGATCATAATCAACGAATCCGAGCGCCTGACGGGCATGGTAGAGGAGCTTCTTGATTTCTCAAGGCTGCAGAACGGCAAAATGATCCTTGCGATGGATAAGACCGATCTGCTAAGCGAGCTTGAAGAGGCTGTATACATACTCAAGGAGCGTGCTTCCAAGGACGGCCAGCACCTTGTTTACGATCCTCCCGAGTCGCTTCCGCCGGTATTTGCCGATAAGAACAGACTCAGACAGGTGTTTATCAATATCATGGACAACGCTCTCAAATATTCGCCGAGAGGCGGCGTTGTGGGCGTTGAGGTGAAACACACCGACGATATGATCAGAGTGATCATATCCGATTCGGGCTGCGGTATTGCGGCTAAGGATCTGCCGAGGATAAAGGAAAAATTCTACAAGGCAAACAAAACTGTTCGTGGCAGCGGCATAGGACTTGCCGTAGCAGACGAGATCATGACGCTTCACAAAGGCAGCCTCGAAATAGAGAGCGAAGAGGACAAGGGAACAAAGGTAACTATCTCTATCCCCGTTCTTGATGAGGACGATGCGAAAATGCTCAATAAGTAAGCTGAAAGAAGATATCGTCAGTTTGTTTGACACCGGTTTTTAAAAAGAAAAGAAGGGAAATGAATATCGATGGCTGAGAAAACACAGTTCAAGACCTCAATAGGCGGTTCTGCGCTTATTGAGGGTATTATGATGAGAGGACCGAAGCGCACTACCGTTGCGGTAAGAAAGCCCGATAAGTCCATATATACCGAGGATATCAAATTCAATGATCTCGGTTCAAAAAGCAAGATACTGAAATGGCCGTTTGTAAGAGGTTTTGTAACGCTTATAGACTCCATGCGCCTTAGCATGAAGTGCCTTATGCTCTCCGCTGAAAAGTCGGTAGAGGGAACGGAAGAGGAAGCCGAAGAGCCTTCAAAGTTTGAAAAATGGCTTGAAGAAAAGCTCGGCGACAAGCTTTTCGGCGTTGTTATGACGCTCGCTTCGATACTCGGCGTCCTGCTTGCCGTACTGCTGTTTTTCGCACTGCCGACATTCATTTTCAACAACCTTGCAAAGGTTGTGCCTGCACTCGATAAGGGCACCGTATGGCGCAGCGCATTTGAGGGTATACTTAAAATAATAATCTTCCTGGGGTATATCGTTGTAATATCAAGAACGCCCGACATGAAGCGAGTTTTTATGTATCACGGTGCAGAGCACAAGACGATCTTCTGCTATGAGAACAACGAAGATCTCACAGTGGAAAATGTCAGAAAGTACAAGCGCTTCCACCCCAGATGCGGCACAAGCTTTATGATAATCATGCTTCTTGTCGGTATTATCGTAGGCTTGTTCATCACGGCGAAGAATCCGCTCCTCAGAACGGCTATAAAGCTTCTGCTTCTGCCGATATCCTGCGGTATTGGTTATGAGCTTATAAAGCTTTGCGCAAAGTACGATAATGCATTCACAAGGATAATTGCGGCTCCCGGTATTGCGGCACAGCACATTACTACCATCGAGCCTGACGACGATATGATCGAAATAGCGATAGCGGCTATCAAGCCTGTTATCCCCGAAAACGGCGAAGACAGAATATAACATGAAAGAATATACATTAAAAGAATTATACCGCAAGGGCATAGAGATGCTTGAAGAAAGCGGCGTTCCCGACGCAGATTTCGACTCTCTTTGCCTGATCGGGCATATTTTCAATGCGGACAGAACAGCACTTATACTTCACGGCGACAATCTCGCAGACGGCGCACTTTGTCGCCGTTTCTTTGCCTCGATAGAGGAGCGAAAAACGGGAAAGCCGCTTCAATATATTATCGGGAAATGGAATTTTATGGGGTTCGATTTCCTCGTCGGCGAGGGCGTGCTTATCCCCCGTGACGATACCGAGGCAGCAGCCGAAAAGGCGCTGGAGCTTGCAAAGCTTTTTGACAAGCCGAAGATCATAGACCTTTGTTCCGGCAGCGGCGCCATAGCAATAACGCTCGGAAAGCTTATCCCCGAAGCGGAAGTAACGGCGCTCGAATTGTCCGATGATGCTCTTTTCTACTTAAAAAAGAACATAGAACTGAATGCTGCCGGCAACGTTACCGCTGTAAAGGGCGACGTTCTTGAAGATCATAAGCTTTTTCCGGACGGCAGCTTTGATATTATCGTGTCGAATCCGCCGTATATCGTGACAAAGCAGATAGACGAGCTTCAGAGGGAGCTTGCGTTCGAGCCGAGAATGGCGCTCGACGGCGGCGAAGACGGTTTGTTTTTCTACCGTGAGATCACGGCAAAATGGAAAACGAAGCTCAGAAGCGGCGGATATCTCGTTTATGAAACGGGCGAGGACGAACACGAAGCCGTTCGTGATGATATGATAAAGCATGGCTTCGAGAATGTCGGATACGTTCTCGACCTGCAAGGGTATAAACGGGTCACTTTCGGAAAATTTTCCATTTAAAAGGGCGTGCTTGACTGCATTGTAAATTTGATTTATAATATACGCATATGTATCCGAAAAAACACATCGAAAGGATGGATAATTAATGGCAGCAGATAAAAATAAAGCGCTTGATACCGCTCTTGCGCAGATAGAAAAACAGTTCGGTAAAGGCGCTGTAATGCGTCTCGGTCAGAAAGAGGTAATGAAGGTAGACGCTATCTCCACAGGTTCTCTTTCGCTTGATATTGCGCTCGGTATCGGCGGTCTTCCGAGAGGAAGGATCGTTGAGATGTACGGTCCCGAAAGCTCCGGTAAAACAACGCTTGCACTCCACTGCATCGCAGAGGGTCAGAAGCAGGGCGGTACTGTAGCATTCATCGACGTTGAGCACGCACTCGACCCCGTTTATGCGGCAGCTCTCGGCGTAGATGTTGATTCGCTTCTCGTTTCGCAGCCGTCAACAGGTGAGCAGGCGCTTGAGATCACGGAAACTCTCGTTCGTTCCGGCGCTATCGACGTTATCGTTGTGGACTCCGTTGCCGCTCTCGTTCCGAAAGCAGAGATCGAAGGCGAGATGGGCGATTCTCACGTAGGTTTGCAGGCAAGACTTATGTCTCAGGCACTCAGAAAGCTTACGGGCGCTATCTCCGAGGGCAACTGCGTCGCTATTTTTATCAATCAGCTTCGTGAAAAAGTCGGCGTAATGTTCGGCAATCCCGAGGTAACACCGGGCGGCAGAGCGCTCAAGTTCTATTCGTCCGTTCGTCTTGAAATAAGAAAGGTAGAAACTCTTAAAGTCGGCAACGAGCTTGTCGGTTCGCACACAAGAGTAAAGATAGTTAAGAACAAAGTAGCTCCTCCGTTCCGTGAGGCAGAGTTCGATATCATGTACGGCAAGGGTATCTCCAAAGAGGGCGAGATCGTCGATCTCGGTGTGAGAGCCGATATCCTCCAGAAGTCGGGCGCATGGTTCTCCTACGGCGACAGAAGACTTGCTCAGGGCAGAGACAAAACAAAGCAGCTGCTCATCGATGAGCCTGAGCTTGCGGCAGAGATCGAAGCGAAGATCATGGCAAAAGCCGATGAGATCGCAACGAAGCCGCTCGCAAAGGGCAGCAAGGCAGCGCTTGCAAAGGGCAAGGGCAAGAAAGACGACGAAGAAGATAACGGCAATGCAGAGGTCATCGCTGCTCCCGAAGAGCCGAAAGCTCCCGCAAAAACGGATAACTCCGCTCTTGACATTCCCGTTGAATAATGACGATAACGGACTTAAAGCCTGCAAGAAAAAAGCTTACGATAGTTTACATCGACGGCGAATATGCCATGAAGCTTGACACGCAGGTTCTTGAAGACAATTGTATAAAGGTCGGAACGCAGCTTGACGATGACAGGCTTCACGAGCTTGTTATCGAATCGGAATACAGGCGTGCGAAAGAAAAAGCATTGTGGCTGCTTTCGGGGCGTGACTATGCAAAAGGCGAGCTTGAAACGAAGCTCAAAAAGGAAGCGTCTGCCGAAACGGCGGCGCAGGTCTGCGAGAGAATGGAAGAGCTTGGTCTTATCAACGATGAGAATTACGCACGCCGCCTTGCAAGCGACCTTTTGAATATAAAGAAGATGTCTGTAAGAGGCGCTAAGTATAAGCTCATGGAAAAGGGGATAGACAAAGATCTTGCCGAAGAGATACTCGATGAGTTTGAGGTCGATCCCGTTGAGCAGATAGCGGAGCTTATAGAAAGAAAATATGCCGACAAGCTTTCGGACGAAAAGCTTCGCCGCAGAACGATCGCAGCTTTGCAAAGGCTCGGTTATTCGTGGAGCGATATCAAGTCGGCTATAGAGCAATTTGAAGAAGAGTACTACGATTAAGGCAATGCGATCAACAATTGGTTATTGACCGGAAATCAAAAAGTACAGTAATACAGAACCGATCCTTATCTGCGGTCGGTTTACGGGGGTATTTTTTATGGAACATACCGTTGGCATTATAAGCCTCGGCTGTGCAAAAAACAGAGTTGACGCCGAGATGATGCTCAGCACTCTGCGTGACGCAGGCTACAAGATAGTTGACGACCCTGCTATGGCTGAGGCTGCGATAATAAACACGTGCGGCTTCATTGAAAGCGCAAAGCAGGAAAGTATCGACGAGATACTTGAACTTGCAAAGCTTAAAGAAGAGGGAAAGATAAAAGCTCTTATTGCAACGGGCTGTATGGCTGAGCGCTACAGGGAACAGATGCTCAAAGAGCTTCCGGAGCTTGACGCAGTTGTAGGCATCGGTGCAAACGGCGATATCGCAAAGATTCTGGACAGAGTTTTTGATCATCAGACAGTCGAAGAGTTTCCCGAAAAGTGCAATCTTCCGCTTGAAGGCGGCCGTATACAGAGCACAGAATATTACTGCGCATATATGAAAGTAGCGGAAGGCTGCGACAATCACTGCACATACTGCGCTATCCCGATGATTCGAGGCAGCTACAGAAGCAGAAAGATGGAAAACCTCGTTGCCGAAGCCGAGAAGCTTGCAGCAAACGGCGTTAAGGAGCTTATAGTTATAGCTCAGGATACAACTAAGTACGGTATCGACCTTTACGGCGAATACAAGCTCGCCGAGCTTCTCAGAAAGCTTTGCAAGGTAGAAGGTCTTGAATGGATCAGAGTTCTCTACTGCTACCCCGAAGCTATTACCGACGACCTGATAAAAGCGTTTGCCGAAGAAGATAAGATCGTCAAGTATATGGATATCCCTCTCCAGCACTGCAATGCCAAAGTCCTCAAACGCATGGGCAGAGGCGGCGACAGAGAGAGCCTTACAGCTCTTATAAAGAAGCTTCGTGAGAATATCCCCGGCATCGTTCTGAGAACTACGTTTATAACAGGCTTCCCCGGTGAAACGGAAGAGCAGTTTGAAGAGCTTGCCGAGTTTGCAAATGAGATCGGTTTTGAGCGCATGGGCTGCTTCCCGTATTCAACGGAAGAAGATACGCCTGCCGCAAAGCTGCCCGATCAGATAGATGAGGACGTAAAGGAACACAGAGCCGAGATCCTTATGGAACAGCAGCAGAACGTTATGGATAAGTACAACAGCTCGCTTATCGACACGGAGATAGAGGTGCTTGTAGAGGGCTTCGACCGTTACGCCGAGTGCTTCTTCGGCAGAAGCAGAGCCGACGCCCCCGAGGTTGACGGCAAGGTGTTCTTTACAACGAGCGGCAGAAAGCCCGAACCGGGCGAGATAGTAAAGGTCCGCATTTTCGACACGCTCGACATTGATCCGCTCGGAACAATGGAAAATTGAGAAACTCGCCGCAGGCGAGTTACGAACTTCACACTCCACACTGAAAAAAGGAAGTAATATAATTGAATCTACCAAACAAACTTACGCTTATGCGTATTATTCTTGTTCCGTTTTTTGCGGCGGCGCTTCTGATAGATGCGATACCTCATCATTATCTTATTGCATTGCTTATCTTTTCTGTTGCTTCAATAACTGATATGCTCGACGGCAAGATAGCACGCAAATACAATATGGTGACAGATTTCGGTAAGTTTGCCGATCCGCTTGCCGACAAGATACTTGTTATCTCGGCGTTTGCGTGCTTTATCGAGCTTGATATCATCGGCGCAGCGTTCATTATCCTTGTGCTGTTCCGTGAGTTTTCGGTAACGTCGATTCGTCTTATCGCAGCTGAAAACGGCAAGGTCGTTGCGGCGAATATGTGGGGCAAGGCAAAAACGGTAAGTCAGATGATCGCAATAATCGTTGTGCTGATCAACGGCTACCTGCTTGAGCTTGACTCAATGGGGCTTATAAATATCGGCGGCGGTGCAGATATCATCAATATCATAAACCTGTCGCTGCTGTGGATATCGGGTGTTCTGACTGTTGTTTCCGGTATCACTTATATAAAAGACAACTTTGATTTTATCAAAAACGCAAAATAAACACGATCCGCACCTAAGCTAAGGTGCGGATTTTTCTATACTTTCCGTAATATGTCCATCAAACAACGAACATATTGGTAGAATTTTTTACAAATACGATTCTAAGTATTATTTTTTTATTGATTATTCTCAAATAACCTTTGACATTCTCCGTCGGTTGTGGTATCATATGCTTGAAGCGGTTTGTGCAAAAGAATCAAAAGCACTTGTAGCTTTTTCAAAATACTATTCTAAATGAAAGGAAGGTATCATATTATGTTCAACATACCTATGAAGACATCCGGTGCGATGTCTTCTGACGATCTGCTTGCGCTTAATAATTCTGCTCCCGCAGGACTCCCGACAAATAATGTCGGCGGCGCACCGATGAATACCCAGCCGCCTATGGCACAGCAGGGATTCAATCAGCCGATGAATACCCAGCCGCCTATGGCACAGCAGGGATTCAATCAGCCGATGAACACCCAGCCGCCTATGGCACAGCAGGGCTTTAATCAGCCGATGAACACTCAGCCGCCTATGGCACAGCAGGGATTCAATCAGCCGATGAATACTCAGCCTCAAATGAACGCACAGCCCCCCATGCAGGCGGCTCCTGTTATGGCGGCAGCTCCGGCAGCTGCACCGGCTGTTGCACCCCGTCAGCGTCCCGAGGGAGGCGGCGTGAGACTCAAAAAGGGTCAGAAAATGTCGCTTTCTCAGATCAACCCGAATCTTTCCGAGATACAGGTATGCCTTGGCTGGGATCTTGTAAACCAGGAATGCGACCTTGATGCTTCGGCATTCATGCTCGGTGCAGACGATAAGGTAGTAGGCGACGACTGGTTCGTATTCTATGGTCAGCCCACAAGCCCCGACGGTGCTATCGTTCACATGGGCGACGGCGATGGTTCGGCAGCAGGCGATGACGAGATAATCAACATCACGCTCAACAAGCTTGACCCGAGAGTTCAGAAGGTCACATTCGTTGTAACGATCAACGAGGCAAAGGAAAGAGGCCAGAACTTCAGCATGGTGCAGAACGCATATGTTCGTGTTGTTGACAAGGGAACGGGCAAGGAGCTTGTTAAGTTCATGCTCACCGATTACTTTGCAAACGTTACCTCGATGGTAGTAGGTGAAGTTTACAACAAGGGCGGTCAGTGGAGATTCAATCCGGTAGGAAACGGATTTGCACACGACCTTGCAGGACTTTGCGGCGTTTACGGCGTAAATGTAGCCGATTAATATGTCATTAATGCGTTATCAAAACGTTTTATGCGTTAGGTAAGGTATATATAGAAAACTAAAAGGAGTAAAAAAGACAATGATTAAGTTTGAAACAGTCAACGAGCTTACGCTCAAAGTTACTTGTCAGGGCGGCGGAGATCAGTTCTTCTCCAAGGCAGGCGCATTCATTTGCGGTGAGTGCTACGGCGCAAAGAACTATCAGTTTGAAAAGGTTCTTCTCGGACCTCAGGGCAATCCCCTTTCGGCTGCATTCGGTCAGCTCACAAGACGCTTCACAGGCGAGAATCTTCCGCTTATGAAGGTCATCACAAAGGGTGACAGTGTTACATATTATGCTAACATTGCTCAGCACGTTGTAGTTTACAACCTCAAGCCGGGTGAGACTATCTCCGTTGAGTCGGAGAACATCCTTGCTTTCACATCTGATTGTAAGTACGGCGTTCGCTTCCTTGCACAGGGCGTGATCTCTCAGAAGGGTCTCGCTACATCTACTCTTACAGGTCAGGGCCCCAACTCTCAGGTAGCTGTTCTTGTAGACGGCAACCCGATCGTTCTTTCCAATGTACAGAACGGTTCAACTCTTGAAGTAGACCCCGACGCAGTTGTATGCTGGGTAGGTCAGGATCCGGGCTTCAAGATGGATCTTTCCTGGAAGAACCTCATCGGTCAGGCTTCGGGCGAATCTTACATGTTCGAGTGGGGCGGCAATAAGAGAGCTACAGTTATCATTCAGCCGAACGAGAGAGAAGGTTCCGGCGTTAACATCGGCATGGACGGCGGCTCTTCGGGCGCAAGACCTAACGTTCAGCAGAACCAGTCGCTTTCAGGCGCAGCTCAGAGCGTAACAGGCACACTCGGTCAGCTCGGCGGCATGGTCGGCGGCATGACAGGCGGAATGCCTATGGGCGGCCCCGGCGGCGGCGGAGCAGGCGGTCTTGGCGGTGCAGGCGGCGCAGGCGGCCTCGGCGGTCTCGGCGGACTCCTCGGACTGTAATTTGTTTTATAAAAAGTAATACCCACGGCGCAGAATCCGCATAAGGCTTTTGCGCCGAAGAAAATAATAATTAATTGAAAAGGCAGGTAATTGAAAATGGCAGTAAGTTTGTCAAAGGGCGGCAAGATCTCCCTGGCTAAGGCAGCAGCAGACGCAGGCATTCCTAATGCAGCGGCTCTCACAAAGGTAAACGTAGGTCTCGGTTGGGACGTTAAGAGATACGACGGCGGCTCGGATTTCGACCTCGACGCAGCAGCATTCATGCTCGCAGCAACAGGCAAGGTAAGAAGCGAAGCAGACTTCATCTTCTACAATCAGAAGGTAGGCCCCGGCGTTACACATCTTGGCGATAACAGAACGGGCGAAGGCGAAGGCGACGACGAGACTATCGAGATCGACCTTTCTCAGGTTCCCGCAGACGTTGAGAAGATCAGCTTTACTGTAACTATCGATCAGGCTGACGTAAGAAATCAGAACTTCGGTATGGTTGAGAACTCTTTTGTAAGAGTATACGACGCAGCTACAGGCACAGAGCTTATCCGCTACGACCTCGGTGAGGACTACTCCGTTGAGACAGCTGTTGTTGTTGCTGAGCTTTACAGACACAACGGCGAGTGGAAGTTCAACGCTATCGGCAGCGGTTTCCAGGGCGGCCTCGGCGCACTTTGCGCTAACTTCGGCGTAAACATCGGCTGATTTTAACGCTACATTATTGACAGATTTGACTCGGGCTATGCGAAAGCATAGCCCCTTTTTTTAATGGAAAATTGAAAATGGAAAATGGAAAATTGCGGTCAGGCTCACTGCGTTCGCCTTTTTTATAATGTGGAATGTGGAAAGTGGAAAGTGGAATGAATGAACTCGGCTTCGCCGAGTTGGATTATATTAACCGATTCTTTATTCGCTGCCGTGAGATAACTTTTAAATCTGAATAAACTAATATAAAAACAGGAGCGCAGCGACTCCGCCATTCCACTTTCCACATTGAATTCCCCTGTGGTAAGATGCATTTTTTTATCTTACTACAAGGGAATTATAATTTGAATATTATGCTGCAAAACAGCTTTCGATATATTGACAATCGCTTTTTCTGATGTTATAATATGTATGTAAAGTATGAAATGTATGATTTTTGACAGGAGGGCTTGATATGAGGAGACATTATCTTGATAATATCCGCTGGGTAACGGTGCTGCTTGTTGTGCTGTATCATGTGATATTTATGTATAACGGCATAGGGCTTGCTGTCGGTACGCTGCCGGTGTCGGAGGGCAGTCATTACCGTGACGCAGTGCTTTATTTGCTATACCCTTGGTTCATGCTGATCCTGTTTATCGTTGCAGGCGTATCGTCACGGCTTTATCTTGAAAAGCATACAGTGAAAGAATTCGTGCGCTCACGTACAGATAAGCTGCTTGTTCCGTCAACGCTCGGTGTGCTTGCGTGGGGCTGGGCGCAGGGGTATGTTTCGATGAAGATGTCAGAGCTCACAGGCGGAGCGGTTGATCTCGCTCAGGCGCCTGCGCCGATACGTTATCTGATATTGTGCCTTTCGGGAACGAGCGTGCTTTGGTTTGCGCAGCTTCTGTGGTTCTTCTCGATAGTGCTGGCGCTTATCAGAAAGCTTGAAAAAGGAAAGCTGTATGAGCTTTGCAAAAAGGCGAATTTTCCTGTAATGCTGCTGCTCGGCGCTGCTGTTTTCGGTGCAGGCTTCCTTTTTAACACGCCTATGATAACGGTTTACCGCTTCGGCTATTACGGCATAGGCTTCCTGCTCGGATATTTCGTGTTCGCACATGAGGAGGTCATAGACAGGCTGCGCAGATACCGTTTCGTGCTTGCACCGTCTGCACTGGCTCTCGGTATCCTTTATACCGTAATGTACTTCGGACAGAATTACGCCGACGCATCGGCACATATCGAGGTCATCAATTCGGTTCCCGCCGTTTTATATGCGTGGGCAGCTGTGCTTGCGATATTTGCGTGCGCAAAGGAGTGGGGCAATGTCGATAACTCCGTCACACGCTTCATGACAAAAAGAAGCTTCGGAATGTATGTGTTCCACTTCTTCGGCATTTCCGGTGCGGCTTTGCTGCTTTACATGTATACAGACCTGCCTGTGGCTGTCCGCTGTGTGATAGTCGGTATAGCAGGCTTGCTTGCAGGTTTCGTTCTGCCTGAGATCATCGGAAGGATACCTGTTTTGAGATATCTTATATTGGGTATTCGCAAAAAGAGGGGAAAAGCGAAGATTGCCGAAAAAGACACAGCCTAAAGTTTTTGCCCCGCTTTTTTTGAAAAAGCGGGTGGGGTTCTTAGGGGCAGCCGACGGAGGGGTTTGAAGAAGCGAGCTGCGGGATCGTAACCGTTAGCTTTAAGCTTACAAGCTTTGAGCATAAAGAAACAACAGAAAACCCGAAAGCTGATTTTCGTCAGCCTTCGGGTCGTTTTTTATAACTGTGACTCTATTATTTCGCACATTCTTTTTGTTGTTTCGCTGCGGGCGATCGCTTGGAATTCTCCGTATGTCCAGCCGAAGCCGTCGCCGCTGTAGCGCGGGAAAATGTGCATGTGATAATGCCCGATATCGTTGAACGCGCCGCCGTTTTGCATGATGCTGTAGCCTTCGGGGCGGTAGATCTCTTTTAGCGCGATCACGATCTTCTTTGATATGAGCATGATGTGCGAGAGCGTTTCGTCGGGTATCTCGTCAGCGTCGAGGTAATGCTCCTTCGGAACAAGCAGCACATGCCCCTCGTTGATCGGATTTATGTCCATAAACGCCATAACAAGCTCGTCCTCATAAACGATGTCAGTAGACAAGAGCTCCTTATGACAAAAAATGCAGTCCATTTCGGTACGCTCCTTTTTGACGGGGATCAGATAGTGCGAAGCTTGACGGAGGGGGTTAAGTCCAAGTGTGCATAGCCCGCGTTACAACTCCACACTCCACACTATTATTCAGCGTGCCACTTAACTCCCTGCGGAGTGTCTTCAAGCACTACTTTCATTTCTTTGAGCTGATCTCTGATCTTGTCGGCGGTAGCCCAATCCTTTGCTTTTCTTGCGGCTGTTCTGTCGGCGATGAGCTTTTCAACGAGCGCTGCGTCAACGGAATTGTCTGTTGTGCCTGTTTCGAGCTTCTCGTTGTATACAAGGCCGAGAACGTCTGTAAGCTCTGCGAAGATCTGCTGTGCAGCTTCCGTAAGTGCCTTTGAAGGCTCGTTTGCCATTGCTGTGTTGATGTCTCTTACCAGATCGAAGATAACGGAGATAGCGTTTGCTGTGTTGAGGTCGTCGTCCATCTCTGCAATGAAGCGTTCACGATGAGCGTTGAACTTGTCGATAACTGCCTGCTCGCCGTCCTTTAAGCTGCCCTGTGCGTGAGTGAGCGTGAATGCGATGTTGTCACGGCAGGTGTAAAGACGCTTGAGTGCCGCTGTGCACTGCTCGATGATCTCGATGCTGTAGTTGATGGGGCTTCTGTAGTGAGAGGAAAGCATGAGATAGCGGATAGGCTCGTAGCCGTAGTTTGCGGCAACGTCACGGGCTGTGAAGAAGTTGCCCTTTGATTTCGACATCTTCTGATTGTCAACGTTGATGTAGCCGTTGTGCATCCAGTAGTGAGCAAACTGAACGCCGTTGCAGCATTCGCTCTGTGCGATCTCGTTTTCGTGGTGGGGGAAGATAAGATCCTGACCGCCGCAGTGAATGTCGATAGTTTCGCCGAGATAGCGGCGAGCCATGGCGGAGCACTCGATGTGCCAGCCGGGTCTGCCCTGTGACCAGGGGGAATCCCAGTACGGCTCACCGGGCTTTGCAGCCTTCCATACAGCAAAGTCCATCGGGTCTTCCTTTATCTCACCTACGGAGATACGTGCGCCTGCCTGCAGCTCATCAAGCGGCTGATGCGAAAGCTTGCCGTACTCGTCAAACTTCTTTGCTCTGAAATATACGTCGCCGTTTTCGGCACGGTAAGCGTAGCCTTTGTCAACGAGCGTCTGAACGATAGCGATGATCTCGTCGATGTTCTCCGTAGCACGGGGGTGAACTGTAGCTTCACGGACATTAAGCCCCTTAGCGTCTGTCTTGTACTCCTTGATGTACTTTTCGGAAACTGTGAGGTAATCGCTGCCCTCTTCGTTTGCTCTTTTGATGATCTTGTCGTCGATATCGGTAAAGTTCTGAACGAAAGTTACTTTGTTGCCTCTGTATTCGAGGTAGCGGCGCAGAACATCAAATACGCAGATAGGACGTGAGTTGCCTATGTGAATGAAGTTGTAAACAGTGGGTCCGCAGGCGTAGATCTTGTACTCGCCTTCCTTAATGGGGATCAATTCTTCCTTTTGTCTTGTGAGTGTGTTGTAAATCTTCATTTATGTCTTTCCTTTCGGTCAAAAATCTTTTAAGGAAGCACTGATTAAATCGAGTGCCCATATTGCGCAGTCAGATTTTGAGGCAAATTGGACGAAAAAACCGCAGGAATACTGACGTATTTCAAGGTTTTTGAGTTCAATTTGACCAAAAGATGCAAGCAAGATGGGTGCTCAGCCCGTAGGGCGTGATTTATTCAGT
>CACZYP010000044.1:0-2801 GCA_902785425.1 uncultured Ruminococcus sp.
CTGACGTATTTCAAGGTTTTTGAGTTCAATTTGACCAAAAGATGCAAGCAAGATGGGTGCTCAGCCCGTAGGGCGTGATTTATTCAGTGGTTCCTTAAGTAATCCGCTTTTTCATTCGTGATCGTCAAAGGCTTGCCGATCGTATTTGATGAAGTCGGAAGGTCTACGCTGAAACGAAGCGCTTCAAGAGCGTCGGTGGAATCTATGCTTGAATCGTTGTTGCAGTCATAGAGTTTCTTTTCGGTGCTGTCAAGCGATGCTGTGTCGCCTATAGATGTGCGCAGTATCGTAAGAGCGTCATTCGATGTAACTACACCGTCTTTGTCAAGGTCGCCTGCGATACCTATATCTCCGGTGAATGTGATATTGATAAGGCCTGTTTTTGTAAAGTCAACGTCCTTCATATTTGAGTCATACGCCTCTGCAATGCCGACTTCGATATATTTTTCGTTATCGGAAAGCTCTGATATAACATCAAAATTGAGCGTGGCTATATTATCGCTGTATGTGACCTTCTGCCCGTCCGGACTGAGCATCGAACTCCATTCAAGCGTTTCGCTGTCTTCTACCGCATCGCCGTGACCTATCGCAGTTTTCTGGTCAGTGTAGCGCAGCTTGCTGCGGTCATACTTAAATGTAAGGTGAATGCCCGAAAGATCTTCGATATCGGCGCTTATACGTACCGACAAAGTGCCGCCCGTGAATCCTGCGGGACAGGCGATAGGCGTAGTTGTTTCGGCAGTTGCCGCAAACGAAGTTAAAGCCGAACAACAGCTCATACAGACTGCTGTCAGCATAACGAGAAATCTTTTCATTTTGCTGTATTTCCTCCCTTAAAAAAGCTTACACAAATACTTTATCATTTTTGAGCATAGATGTCAATAAACTTATTATTTTAATATGAAAAGCGTGCGGCCAAGCGGCCGCAGGCAGTACCGCTGCAGCCTTGTTTTGAATAACAGCTTTACAGCCGCACATCAAATCAATTCTTCCCGTAGACAACTGAATGGGCGGCCAAGCGGCCGCAGGCAGTACCGCTGCAGCCTTTTTTGAATAACAGCTTTACAGCCGCACATCAAATCAATTCTTCCCAAAGCCAAGCAACAAGGTCTTGTATTTCCGCTGGTTTTGTATTATAATATAGAGTGAAGTTTTATGACCATAAGATCAGAAAAGGAGTAGCTTATGCTGTATTCGATACTGTTTAGCGGCGGCAATATAAACTTTCTTGAAATAGTAATGCACATTGTAGCCGTTCTGATAATCATTTTTGTTGTGCTTCCGTTCCATGAGCTTGCTCACGGTTTTATTGCAAGCAAGCTCGGCGATGATACCGCAAAAAGACAGGGCAGACTTACGTTCAATCCGTTCCAGCACATTGACCCGATAGGATCGCTGTGTCTGCTGCTCGTAGGCTTCGGCTGGGCAAGACCTGTGCCTGTAAACATGTACAAGCTTCGTAATCCCAAGAGAGATATGGCGCTCGTTGCACTTGCAGGCCCCGTTGCGAATCTTATCGCAGCGTTTGTCGGCTCACTGCTATTAAATCTGTGGACGGTGCTTTTAGTATTGAAATTCGGTGATGTAAGTGATGCCGTATGGTTCAGGGCAGTAACTTACTTTTTATCATACTATGTTTCGGTTAATGTAGGACTTGCGGTGTTCAATCTTATCCCTCTGCCGCCGCTTGACGGCTCGAAGATACTCGGCGCATTTCTGCCGGATCATCTTTACGAAAAGCAGCTTGAAAACGAGCAGCAGCTTTCGTGGGTGCTTATCGCACTCGTTATGCTCGGCATTGTCGATAAGATAATGACTATTCCGACAGAAATAGTCAGCGGTCTGATAAATGGTCTGGCGCTGCTGCCTTTCCTGCTTTTTATCAGGTGATCGGTAATGGAACAATTAACGTATACGCTGCCCGTTTTTGAAGGACCGCTCGATCTGCTGCTTACGCTTATAGCAAAGAACAAGCTCAATATATATGATATTGAGATATCGCTTCTGCTTGAACAGTACACCGAAAAGATAAAGCAGATGCAGGAAGAACAGCTTGAAGTAGCTTCCGAGTTCCTTGAGATGGCTTCACGGCTCGTTTATATCAAGTCTACTATGCTTTTGCCGAAGCACGAAGAGGAAGCCGAAGAGCTTAAAAAAGAGCTGACGGGTCAGCTGCTTGAATATCAGGAATGCAAGCGCATAGCTGCGCAGATGGCACAGCTTGTATCGTTCGACAGCTTTTGCAGAGAGCCGTCAAAGGTAGATTACGACATGACTTATACACGCACGCACAATGCAATAGTGCTTGTAGATGCGTATTTAAGAGCTGCAGGACGAGGCAAGAGCAAGCTTCCGCCGCCTGCCGATTCGTTTAAGGGAATAGTGGCAAGGCGAATAGTTCCCGTAGGTTCAAGAATGATAAGGGTGCTGCGAACGCTCAGAAAGAACGGCCGCACGAATTACTCGAAGCTTTTCTGGGAGTGCGAAGACAAATCCGAGCTTGTAGCGACGTTCCTTGCGATCCTCGAACTCGTAAAAGGCAAGCGCATCAGAGTAGAAGGCGACGGCGACGAAGCGCTGGTGAGGATCATCAATAAAAATTGACAATGGACAATTGACAATTGACAATTTCGGAGTCGCTTCGCTCCTGATCTATAATCAGCAGTTTTAAGGAAGCACTGATTGAATCGAGTGCCCATATAGCGCAGTCAGATTTTGAGGCAAATTGGACGAAAAAGCCGCAGGGTGCGGTCTGCCGGTCGGCAAGCGCCGACAAGCAGTATGCGCACAAAGTTTATAGA